>JADLBP010000331.1 GCA_020847695.1 Planctomycetota bacterium | reverse complement strand
GGCGGCAGCGCTGTTCCCGCCGTTCGGCACCGACGTGTCCGCGCACACGAGCGACCTGCTGACCGTGCTCGGGATCGTCGCGCTGATCGGCGCGGCGGTCGCGCTCTCGCGAGGCAAGGCTGAGGCGAGCCTCTCCGAGCGCAAGCCGCTCACCGGGCTGCTGTTTTGGGCCGGGTTGACGATCTTCATCACCGGCGTCTCGGGTGACAAACGCGCGTGGTACGCGCTGCCGTTCTTGCCGATCGCCGCGCTGCTCGTCGGCTACGTCGCCGAGCACGCGCTCGCCCTGCAACGCCGCGGTGCGAAGCTCGGCGGCGCCGCGCTGCTCGGGCTCGCGCTGCTCTTGCTCGCGTACCCGGCGCGGTCGGGCGGGCTGATCCGCGAGACGCCCGATTCGATCGCGCTCGGCGCGCGCTCGATCCAGGACTTCTTCGCGCGTTTCGACACCCAGTTGCTGCTCTCGCGCGCCGGCCAGACGATGACGGTCGAGGCGCTGCGGCCCGAGCTCGTGTTCACCGCGAACGAGCGCGAGAAGCGTCTCGCGCTGCACACCGACTACAGCGTCCGCGCGTACGCCGAGCTGCGCTACCCGGACGCCAAGCTGCGCATCGAGCGCGTCACCGCGACGCCGCCCGAGCCCGCGGCCAGCGACGAACGCGTCGTCGTGCTCGCGTTTCCGCCCGCGGCCAACTAGAGGAGCCTCGCATGTCCAAGATCCAACTGAACGGCCACGAAGCGCGCCTGCTCGGCGTCCTGTTCGAGAAGGAGCGCACGACCGCCGAGCAGTATCCGCTGTCGCTCAACTCGGCGACGGTCGGATGCAACCAGAAGTCGAACCGCTGGCCGGTGACCGACTGGTCCGAGGCGGAGGTGCACGTCGGCTTGCAGGGCTTGGTGATGAAGCAGCTCGCCGGCCGCGTCGTCCCCGCCGGCAGCCGCGTCGAGAAGTACCGCCACAACGCGCGCGAATGCCTCGGTCTCGGCGATGCGGAGCTCGCGGTGCTCGCCGAGCTCCTGATGCGGGGCCCGCAGACGCCCGGCGACCTGCGTGCGCGCGCGAGCCGCATGGCGGAGATCCCGACGCTCGAACGCCTCTCGGCGGTGATGGTCGAGCTGATCACCAAGGGCTACGCGAAGCGCATCGATCCCGCGCCGGGCTCGCGCGCCGAGCGGTTCGTCCAACTGCTGTCGCCGAACCTCCATCCGCTCGACGAGCCGGCGGCGCCGGGTTCGAGCGATGCCCCGCGAGCGCATGCGACCGGCCACGGCGGCGGCGGGAGCGTCGAACCGCGCGTCGCGCAACTCGAGAGCAAGGTCGCCGAGTTGACCGCTCGCCTCGAAAAGCTCGAACGCGACCTCGGCGGGCGCTGAGGCGGTCGCTGGTCGATGCGAACGCCCGCCGGGCCGTTCGCGCTGCGCTGAAAGCAGGTCGCGCGGTGCGCCGCGCAACCCCGCGCCGAGCGACGGCCGGCTAGCGCTTGCGCGCGAGCCACTCGCCGAACGCGCGTTCGACGCTGTCGGTGCCTGCGCTCGTCGGATCGAGCGACTTGTTCGTCCACTTCTCGAGGGCCTCGAGCAAGTCGTCGGGCGCTTCCTGGCTCGCGTCGTACGTGCGCGTCTGCAGCTCGGCGAGCACCAGGTGCAGCAGGCGGTCGTTCTTGAGCTTGGTCTCGAACAGGTAGTCGACGAACGCCGCGCAGTACGCGCGGAAGAACTCGGCGAAGCCCTTCTTCACGCCGTCCGGCGCGGTGACGATCGAGTCCGGCAGCACGGCGCGCGCGCCGAGCAGCGGACCGCGTTCGTATTGCGCGACCTTGCCGGCGTCGAGGTCGAGGATCGCGAAGCCGCGCTTGGCATCGCGCGCGGCCGCGAGCTCCTTCAAGAAGAAGCGCGGCGAACTCCCATCTCGATACGGCGACGCCTCGCGCGTCACCCAAACCAACATGCCCGCCGGACCGCGCGCGGTGTTGCCGGGGCCGAGCTGCATCATCGTCTGCGTCTGCTCGCGCACGCCGGTGCACAGCGTTTCGTCGCCGCCGGTCGCTCGGATCGTGTCGAACAGCGCGAGCCCCTCCGCGAACCACGTCGGCGCGACCGGCGTCACGTTGCTGGTCACGGTGTGCGACAACGTGTGGATCGCGAGCTGCACGCGATCCTGCGGCTCGAGCGGATGCGATTCGCAGTGCGGCCCGTCGTCGGTGTTGGGGCCGTACGAGAGCGGCACGAGGCACGAGCCGCGGTAGAGCGGCGTGCCCGCGCTGCGGCGGCCCGACGGATCCCAGAACCACTTCTGGAAGCGGCCGTCGAGCACGCCGGCCGCGCCGAGCAGCGCGAGATAGTGCGCCCGATCGGGAGCGAGCAACATCACGAGGCCGAAGGGCTTCTCCTTGCCGCGCGACTTCGAGTTCGACGGATCGCGGCGGAAGCACGCGGACAGCCACTCGTGCTCGGCGACCAGCTCCGGCGTCGATTCGGCGAGGCGCGGCGCGGAAAGCGAGTTCGCCCAGGCCTCGATGCGCGTGAACGCCTTCTTCGCGCGCGCCGCGTCGCCGCCGTCGAGGCCCGCGAGCTCGGTCCATTGGCGCTCGAGCTTGAGCGCGGCCTTCGCGATCGGTGCGACCTGCGCGAGCGGCAGCGCGGGTCCGAGCTCGAGCTCGCACGTGATCGTCACCGCGGGAACCCAGAGCTCGATCGCGCCCAGACGAACGCGCTGGTGCAGCGGCTCGATACGGCGCAGGAACAGGACCTCGGGATCGTCGCCTTCGGTCGTCGGCTCGCCGCCGCGGCGCGCGTCGGCCGCGGCGATCAACGCCTGGCCGAGGGCCTCGAACGGGATCGGGGGAGCGGGCTCACGGTCCTGCGCGCGCGCGGGGGCGGCGTACAGGGCTGCGAGCGTTGCGAGCACGCTGCAAGCGAACATGGGGGACCTCCACGTTTCCTCGTCACTCGTTCCTAGTCGCGCGTCCGGGATCCGTCACCGAGTTTGTCGAGCGCCTCGCCGGCGAGCCGGCGTCGCGACGCGCCCGTGTAGGAACCGACGCGTCGGCCCGAGGATCTCCAGGGGCGTGTTCTTTCGGGGCGAGCGACGACACGCTTCCTCGCGAAGAGCGGGACGAGCACCGGCGAAGCAGCGCGCGCCTCGACGCGGTCGACGCCGGCGTGGGTGCGCTCACGGCTTCTCAGTCCTCGTGCACCGGACCGCCGCGTTCGGCGGCGGCGCGCAGGGTTCGACGCACCCAGACCGGCACCATCGCCTTGCGCCACTCGTGGTCGCCGGGGATGTGCGGCAACGGGTTGCATTGCTTCGCGGCAGTCGCCGCGACCGCCTCGAGCGCGCGCTCGAACTCCGCGCCGCGCGCGGGGAGCCCGAACAGGAGCTCCGCGACGCGCGCGAGCCGCTTCGGTTGCGCCGCGAGCGCCGTGACGACGATGTCGACCGCTTGGATGCGTTCCGCGGCGTCGACATCGAGTCGCACGGCGACGCCGAGCAGCGGGAAGTCGATCGAGTTGCGCTCGCGTAGCTTGCCGTACGCGCCGCGATGTCCGGCGGCGGTCGGCGGGACGCGGACTTCGGTCAGCAGCTCGGCGTGAGCGAGCTTCTTGTTGTAGATGCCGTCGGCGACCCAGAAGTCGTCGAGCGGCTGCGAGCGGCGACCGGTCGCGCCCTCGAGCTCCAGCGTCGCGCCGAGCGTCATCAACGCGGGCGCGGTGTCGTTCGACGCCGCCGCGACGCACTTCTTGCCGCCTTCGACGACGTGGCACTTCGTGCCGTCCTTCTTGAGGCAGAAGCCGAGCGCCGAGCGCCAGAAGTACGACTGGTTGATCCACTGGCAGCGCGTGTCGAGCAACACGTTGCCTCCGAGCGTGCCCATCGTGCGCAGCTGCGGTCCCGCGACCAGCGATGCGGCCTGCGCGAGCGCGGGCGCGCGCGTGCGCACCAGCTCGCTCGCGGCGACCTCGGCGAGCGTCGTCATCGCGCCGATCGCGAGCGCGCCGCCGGCGTCGACGCGGATGCCGACGAGCTCGCGGATCCCCGCGAGCGACACGACGAGCTCCGGGGTCGCGAGCTCGTGCTTCAGGTTCGGCAGCAGATCGGTGCCGCCGGCGACGACCAGCGCGCTCGGACCCGCTTCGGCGAGCAGCGCGATCGCTTCGCCGACGCTGCTCGGCGTCGCGACCTCGAACTTCGGAAGGCGCAGCATCAGCGAGCCCCTCCGGCGACCGTCGGCTCTCCGGCGCGAGCGCGGCGCTCCGCGAGCGCGGCGAGCACCTTGCCCGGCGTGAACGGGAGGTGCTTCAACCGGATCCCGACCGCGTCGAAGATCGCGTTCGAGATCGCGGGGATCGACGGGTGCAGCGGGCCCTCGCCCGCCTCCTTCGCGCCGTAGGGACCTTCGGGGTCGAGGCTCTCGACGATCAGCGCCGCGAGCTCGGGTGTGTCGACCGACGTCGGGATCCGGTAGTCGAGCAACGACGGACCGCGGTGCAAGCCGTAGCGGTTGACGGTGTGCTCCTCCATCAACGCTTCGGCGACCCCCATGTAGGCCGAGCCTTCCATCTGGCCGGCGACCAGCATCGGGTTGAGCGCTCGACCGCAGTCGTGTGCGATCCAGACCTTCTCGCAGCGCACGCGGCCGGTCTCGATGTCAACCGTGACCTCGGCGACGTGCGCGGTGAACGAGTACGCCGGCGACGCGCCGATCGTGCCGCCGCGGTACGGGCCGCCGAGCTCGGGCGTGTTGTAGGAGCCGGTCGCGCCGAGCGTGTCGAAGCGCTCCTCGGCGAGGTGGAAGGCTTCGACGATCGGAAGGTGGTGGGTGGCGTCCTCGAGGTCGAGCGCCTCGCCGTGGATCAGGCGCACGCGCTTCGCATCGACCTGCCAGTGCGCTGCGAGCGCCTCGACGAGCTGCGCGCGGAGCTTGCGGCACGCGTCGATCGTCGCGTTGCCGACCATGAACGTGACGCGGCTCGAGTACGCGCCGAGGTCGACCGGGCAGAGGTCGGTGTCGGCGGCGACGACCCGCACCTGGTCGAGCGCGAGCCCGAGCTCTTCCGCGACGATGTACTGGACGACGGAGTTCGAGCCTTGACCGATGTCGTTGCCGCCGGTGAACGCGAGCACCAGCCCCGAGCGGTCGACTTTGAGCTGGATCCCGGCCTGCGGCATCTTGTTCGGGTAGACCGGATAGTTGGTGCCCGAGATGTACATCGAGCCCGCGACGCCGAGTCCGCGGCCGAACGGCAGCTTGCCGTGGCGAGTGCTCCAGTCGCTCGCGCGCTCGACTTGGTCGAGGCACGCCAAGAAGCCGTTCGACGTGATCCGTTGGCCGTTGACCGTGGTCGTGTGCTCGCCGACGAAGTTGCGGCGACGGATCTCGATCGGATCGAGCGCGAGCTTCTCCGCGAGCTGATCGAGCTGGACCTCGAACGCGAAGCGCGGCTGCACCGAGCCGTGGCCGCGCTTCGGTCCGCATGGCGGCTTGTTGGTGAAGACCCGCGTCGAGTCGAAGCGGTAGGTGGGGAACGCGTACGGTCCGGTCAGCAACTGGCCGGCGTAGTAGGTCGTCACCAAGCCGAACGAGCTGTACGAGCCGCCGTCGATCAGGATCTTCGCGTCGACGCCGCGCAGCATGCCGTCCTTCGACGCGCCCGTGCGGTAGCGCATTTGCATCGGGTGACGCCCGCGGTGGCAGTAGAAGACCTCTTCGCGCGTGTAGAGCATCTTCACCGGCCGGCCGGTCCGCATCGCGAGCGTCGCGACGCAGAACTCCAGGCTGAACGGATCGCTCTTGCCGCCGAACGCGCCGCCGAGGCAGGGCTGCACGACGCGGATCCGGTGCGGCGCGAGCTCGAGCACGCGTGCGAGCGCTCGGTGCACGTAGTGCGTGATCTGGGTCGCCGACCAGACGGTCAGCACGCCGTCCGCCGAGTACTGCGCGACCGCGCAGTGCGGCTCGATCGCCGCGTGGGTCGTGCCGTGGAACGTGTACTCGTCCTCGACGATCACATCGCTCGTCGCGAGCGCTTGGTCGATCGCGCCGAACTCGAGCAACACGTTCTTCGAGACGTTGCCTTCCTTGCGGCCCTCGTGGATCGCGGGGTCGTGCCGCGTCAGCGACTCGCGCGGATCCAGGTACGCGTGGAGGAGCTCGTACTCGACGCGGATCCGCTTGAGCGCCGCGTTCGCCGTGTCTTCGTCGACCGCCGCGACCGCCGCGACCGGGTCGCCGATGAAGCGGACCTTGTCGACGGCGAGCGCGTTCTCGTCCGGCGTCCAGGGAATCACGCCGTACTTGACGGGCAGGTCCTTGCCGGTGATCACCGCGTGGACGCCGGGGAGCGCGAGCGCGTCGCTCGCGTCGATCGAGACGATCCGGGCGTGCGCGTGCGGGCTGCGCAGCGTCTTCGCGTGCAGCATCCCCGGCAGCGCGATGTCGTCCGCGTAGATCGCCGCGCCGGTCGCCTTCGCGAGCCCGTCGACCTTGCGCAACGGCTTGCCGACGACCGCGAACTCGCCCCACGGCGCGTCCTTGCCGTGCCGATCGCGCGCGGCCACGTCAGGAACTCCCTCGAGGCTCGGTGGACTCCCAGCTCCTCGGCTTGGGACGCTTGCCGGTCGCCTCGGCGATCGCGAGCTCGACCGCCTGGTAGATCTGCGTGTAGCCCGTGCAACGGCAGAGATTGCCGGCGAGCGCGGCGCGCACTTCTTCGTCGCTCGGATTCGGATTGCGGTCGAGCAGCGCGCGAGCCGAGAGCATCATCCCGCTCTGGCAGAAGCCGCATTGCAGCGCGCCGCAGCGGTCGAACGCGTCCTGCACCGGATCGGCGCCTTGGCCTCCGCCCGCGACGTGCGCCGGCAGCAGGCCTTCGATCGTCGTCACCGCGCGGCCCTCGACCGTGCAGGCGAGCGTCAGGCACGAGAGCACCGGCTTGCCGTCGAGCAAGACCGTGCACGCGCCGCAGTCGCCCTTGTCGCAGCCCTGCTTCGAGCCGGTCAGGCCGAGGCGGTAGCGCAGCACCTCGAGCAGCGTCCAATGGCTCGGGGCCGCGACCTCGACGTCGTCGCCGTTGATGCGAAGGTGGAGCACGCCCATGCGGCCGCGCATTGTCGCAAGGGCGCGCGCCAGGGCAAGGCTCGTGCGGCCGCGCGCGCGCGGACGCCGCGGTTCGTCAGCGCTTGCGCGCCTTCTGCGCGGGCTTGACCGATGCCGGGGTCAGTCGGCGGGCGTCGCGGAACGCCTCGGTGAGGCGCTTCCAGACCTCCGGGCCCGCGTGGCGCTCGAAGATCGCCGCCTGCGACGCCGCGTCGAGCTCGAAGTTCGGTTTGCGCACCCAGGAGCCGTCGGCGTGGGTCTCGCGGCTCTGCTCTTCCCACGCGGCGCAGAGCTCGGCCAGGATCTTCGGCAGCGCCGCGCGTTCGTGCTCGACGAAGTACCGCGCCGCGCCCCACGCGCGCGCCGCGGCGTCGGCCTGGAAGCGGCCGCGGGTGAGGCGGCAGAGCTCGTCGATCGTGATCGGCGGCGTGCCTTTCGGTTTGTAGAGAGACGTGAGCTCGCTCGACCAACCGTCGTGCTCGGCGACCGACACGAAGTCGCTGCGGCCGGGGAAGCAGTAGATCGAGCCGCGCACGTCCTGCTCGAGCGTCCAGGAGAGCCCAACCCGGAGCCAGTTCGGCTGGTGGCCGAAGCGCTGCACCAGCAGCAGGTGCGACGTGCGGTGCGCGACCTCGTTCATCGGATCCCACTCCTCGCGCTCGCCGGTGAAGAACGCGAGCGCGCCGACCACCGGATCCTCGAGCACGAAGTCGCTCGGCTTGGCGGCGATCGAGCGCAGCCACTCCGAGGCGTACGGATTCTGTTCGGCGAGCTCGTCCATTGCCGCGCCGAAGGCCTGCGCATCCGCGAGGTCGAGCAGCACCACCGGCGGCAACGGCGTTTCGCTGATCCCGAGCACCTCATCGAAGCGCGCGATCGTCGACGCGATCACGGTGCGCACCTCCGAGAGGCTGGTGCGCGCCGTGGGGTGCACGAACAGCACGCGGCCGCCCCCGATCGATTGCACGCGCGCGCCGTGCTCGGCCGCCCATGCGGACCAACGGCGCGAGTCCGGCGTGTCCGGCAAGGGCTCGGTCGGATCCGCTGCGGTCGGAGTGGCTTTTGGATTGGAAGGGCCGCGCGACGGCTTCTGCGACACCGCGGAGGCGGACAGCGCGAGCGCGAGTCCTCCGCAAGCGGCCCAGCGGACGGCGCGACGCACCAGACAGGCAAGGTTCGGGCGTTGCATCGAGTTCTCTCCCCAGAGCGAAGAACGGCAAGTGCCGCGAGAACGCACTCGTCGACTGACTTCTTGTCGAAGTTCTTCCCGCTCCGAATGGAAGACCTTCGATCGGCCGTCGGGTTACGGACGATCGAAGGAAAATTCAGATTCCGAGATGCCGCGCGATTTCAGCGAGGAACGCGGGGCCGGGATCGACGAGCTTCTTCTCTCCGACGCCGGGGATCGCGCGCAGCTCGTCGGCGCTCGTCGGCTTGTGCTCCGCCATCGCGGCGAGCGTGCGGTCGTTGAAGATCAGGTAAGGAGGCACGCCGCGTTGGCGCGCCAGCTCTCGCCGCAGGGTGCGCAAGCGCTCGAACAACGTGCCGTCGACCGGGCCGCCCGGGACCACGGACGTGCTCGTCCGCACGCTGCGGCGCGCGGCCTGCGGCAGGGCGAAGAGCACCGCGGGGCGTTCGCCGCGCAGCACCGCGACCCCGTCGCGGGTCAGAGAGAGCGTCGGGAATTCGCCGGTGTCGACGGCGAGCAGCTCGTTGCCGACGAGCTGTTCGATCCAGTGCCGGATCTCGCGCGTCGAGTGCGCCGCGAGCAATCCGTAGGTCGAGAGCTGGTCGTGTCCGGCGGCGCGCACGCGCTCGTTCTTCGAGCCGCGCAGCACGTCGGTGACGTGGCCTCCGCCGTAGCGTTGGCCGACGCGCACGACGCACGAGAGGATCTTCTGGGCGATCACCGTCGCGTCCGCGAGCGGCGTCAGCTCTCCGAGACAGACGTCGCACGCGCCGCAGCGGTCCGCGCCGCTCCACGCCTCGCCGAAGTGCTCGACGAGCACACGGTGGCGACAGCGCGCGCCCGACGCGAAGCGCATCATCTCCGAGAGGCGTTCGAGTTGACCGTCGAGATCGGTGCTCGACTCGCCGGCCTCGCTCGAGCTCCTCTCGACCAACGCGCGCCACGCGACGAAGTCCGCGGTCGAGAAGAACATCACGCACTCGGATTCGAGCCCGTCGCGGCCCGCGCGGCCGGTCTCCTGGCTGAACTGCTCCAAGCCCTTCGGCAGGCTCGCGTGGATCACGAAGCGCACGTCGGAGCGATCGATGCCCATGCCGAAGGCGACGGTCGCGACGACGAGTTGCACCTCGTCGTTGACGAAGCGGTCTTGGTTCTTCTCGCGCACTTCGGGCGCGAGGCCCGCGTGATAGGGGACGCAATCGACGCCGCGGCGCACGAGTTCGGCCGAGAGCTCGTCGACGTCGCGCCGACGCAGGCAATACACGATGCCCGCCTCGCCGCGGTGACGACCGAGGACTTCGAGCACCTGCTCGACCAGGTCGCCGCGCGGTTGGAAGCGGTACGTCAGGTTGGGTCGGTCGAATCCGCCGACCAGGCGCGCCGGCTCGACCAACCCGAGCTCGCGCACGATGTCGTCGCGCACCCGCGGCGTCGCGGTCGCGGTGAACGCCTGGATCGGGACGTGGGGAGCACGGACGCGCAGCTCGCCGAGGCGGCGGTACTCGGGCCGGAAATCGTGACCCCAGTGGCTGATGCAGTGCGCTTCGTCGACGACCAGCGTCGAGAGTCCGAGCTCCAGGAGCTCGTCGAAGAACCCGTCGAGCACCAGCCGCTCGGGCGCGACGAAGAGCAACTTCACGCCGCCGCCCGCGAGCTCGGCGCGCACGCGCCGGCGTTCGTTCGCGTCCTGCGCACTCGTGAGCATCACCGCGCGGACTCCGTTCTCGAGCAGGCCCGCGACCTGGTCCTTCATCAGCGAGATCAGCGGACTGACCACCGCGGTCAGGCCCGGCCGCAGCAGCGCCGGAGCTTGGTAGCAGAGGCTCTTGCCGCTGCCGGTCGCGAGCACGACGAGCGCGTCCCGGCCCGCCAACGACGCGTGGAGAGCCTCCTCCTGCATCGGACGCAGGCTGTCGAAGCCCCAGACGCGGCGGATCAGCGCGTGGACTTCCGTCCAGTCGATCGTGCCGGCGTCGGTGGGGGTCATCGGTGCGCGTCTCGGGGGAGACCGATTGGAGCGTCGAACGGTTGCACTTCAAGCACGAGATCGCGCTCGCGTGCGTTGACGCATCGAACGCGGAGTCCGATCATGCGCGGCATGAGCGAGTCCACCCTCGTCCCGGACTCGGCGGCGAGTGTCGGGTCCGCGCGCTACCGCGCCGTGCGCCGACGGACCGAAGCGATCGCCGCGCCGCTCGCGATCGAGGATCACGTCGTCCAGACGATCGCGGACGTTTCGCCGCCGAAGTGGCATCTCGCGCACACGACGTGGTTCTTCGAGACGTTCGTGCTCGCGCGCTTCTCGCCCGGTTGGCGCGCGTACGACCCGGGCTTCGGCTTCCTGTTCAATTCCTACTACGAGGCGGTCGGCGCGCGCACCGAGCGTGCGTCGCGCGGCACGCTGTCGCGCCCGACCGTCGAGGAGGTGCGCCGCTACCGCGCGGCGATCGACGACGCGATGGTCGCGTTCCTCGACGGTGCGGGCACGCCGACCGCGGGGCTCGCGGAGGTGCTGGAGCTCGGACTGAACCACGAGGAGCAGCACCAGGAGCTGCTGCTGACCGACTTGAAGCACATCCTGGCGAGCAACCCGTCGCGTCCCGCGTATCGGCAGCGCCGCGAGCCGGTCTCGCGCCGCGAGGCGCGCTCGGCGCGTTGGATCGAGTTCGCCGGCGGGCTGGTCGAGGTCGGCCACGACGGCGCGGGCTTCGCGTTCGACAACGAAGGACCGCGTCACCGCGTCTGGCTCGAACCGTTCGCGCTCGCGGACCGACCGGTGACCAACGGCGAGTTCCTCGAGTTCGTCGAGGACGGCGGTTACCGGCGTCCGGAGCTGTGGCTCTCCGACGGCTGGGCGGCGGTGCAGCGCCTGCAGTGGAACGGACCGCTCTACTGGGAGACGGTCGACGGCAAGCGCTGCGAAACGACGCTCCACGGGCGCCACGAGCTCGAGCTCGACCTGCCGGTGGTGCACGTCAGCCACTTCGAAGCCGACGCGTATGCGCGTTGGCGCGGCGCGCGCCTGCCGACCGAGTTCGAGTGGGAACACGCCGCCGAACGCACCGGCGTCGAGCGCGCGCTCGCCGAGGCGAATCTGTTCGACGGCGGCGAGGTCCACGTCCGCACGGCGCCGCGCGACGCGTCGGGCCTCGCGCAGCTCTTCGGGGACGTCTGGGAGTGGACCGCGTCGGCGTACCTGCCGTACCCGGGCTTCCGCGCGCTGCCCGGCGCGCTCGGCGAGTACAACGGCAAGTTCATGAGCGGTCAGCTCGTGCTGCGCGGCGGTTCGATCGCGACCCCGCGCGGTCACGTCCGCGCGAGCTACCGGAACTTCTTCCAACCCGAGAAGCGCTGGCAGTTCACCGGTCTGCGCCTCGCGCGCGAGCGGTCGGCCCGATGACGATCTCCGCCCGTCTGATCCAAGCGTCCGAGGTCCCGTCCGCGGAGCGCGCCGCGTTCGCGCGCGACGTGCTCGAAGGCCTGTCCGCCGAGCCGAAGCACCTCTCGTGCAAGTGGTTCTACGACACGCGCGGCAGCGAGCTGATCAACTCGATCATGGACCTCGACGAGTACTACCTGACGCGCTGCGAAGCCGAGGTGTTCGAGGAACACGCCGCCGAGCTCTTGCGCGCGGTCGGCGACGAGCCGTTCGAGCTCGTCGACCTCGGAGCGGGCGATGGACGCAAGACAGGCATCCTGATCCGGCGATTCCTCGAGCTCGGCGCGCGCTTCGAGTTCTTCTCGATCGACATCTCCGAGTCGGCGAGCCGTTCGCTCGCGGCGACGCTCGCGCGCGAGTTCCCGACGCTCGCGGGCGAGACGTTGGTCGCGGAGTACGCGAGCGGGCTCGCGTGGCTCGCCGAGCGCTCGACCAAGCGCAAGCTGGTGCTCTTCCTCGGCTCCAACATCGGCAACTCGAGTCTCGACGGCGCGCGCGCGTTCCTCGGCGAGCTCGGGCTCGCGTTGCGCGAGGACGACCTGGTGCTCGTCGGAGCGGACTTGGTCAAGGACGTCGACGTGCTCCGGCGCGCGTACGACGATTCGCGCGGCGTGACCGCGGCGTTCAACCTCAACTTGCTCGCGCGGATCGATCGCGAGCTCGGCGGCCATTTCGACCGAGGCCGTTTCCGCTTCTACAGCACGTGGGAGCCGCGCACGAGTGCGATCGAGAGCTACCTGGTCAGCCTGGTGGAGCAGGAGATCGCGATCGACGCGCTTGGACGGAGCTTCCACTTCGGGGCGCACGAGGCGATCCACACCGAATCGTCGCGCAAGTACACGCTCGCCGAGCTCGCGCGCCTCGCCGACGTGTCCGGCTTCTCCGGCGAAGCGGTCTTCCAGGATCGCCGCGGCTGGTTCGCGGACGTGCTCTGGCGCGTCGCGAAGACGAAAGGGCGCGTACCCGCTCTTCCGCAGCGAGCACGCGCCCGGCGCTGACGCGCCATCTCTCTCCCCGCAGCGCGCTGCGAGCGACGCGCTACGTCCCTCTATCTCTTCCCCGGCGCCTTCTTCGCGCGCTCGTCGCGCACGCCGAAGGCGTTCTCGTAGCGGTAGTAGACCTCGAGCGTGAGCACGTTGAGCGCCGTCGTGTACACCGGACCGCCGGTGTAGCTCCAGCGATCGGGCACGAGCCACGCGCCCTGCGAGCAACTCCCGCGTTCGCGTTCCTGCAGGCCGACCAACGCATCCGCCATCGCCTGGTTCCACGGACCCCAGTACTTGTCGGTGTGCGCCGGGCTGTCCGGCCCGTCGAACTGGTTCAGCGCGAGCGAGCCGTAGTACCAGTAGTAGTAGTCGACCGAGAGCCGGTCCTGGCTGACCACCGGCAGGTCGCGCACGAGCTGTCGAGCTCCGGCTTCGAGGAACGGATCGCTCGCGTCGTGCGCGAGAAACGTCCGCGCGCACATCGACAACGCGCTCATCGCCGCGGTGTGGTACGCGAAGTGATCGTTGACGCCGCTGATCGACAGCCCCGCGCCGTCGGGGGTCAAGTAGCCGGCGCGACCGTCGCTGCGCGACACCCAATGCACGAACTCGAGCGCGCCGTCGAGGCTCTCCTGCGGCACGTCGAGCCCGGCGAGCTGCGCCGATTTCAGCGCCATCACCGCCCAGGTGCTCACCGAAAGGTCGCTCTCGAACGCCGCGAGCGCGGTCTCGTCGCCTTCGAGGTCGGTGGTCGTCACGTCCTCGCGCGGACCGTAGCGCCAACCCCAGAAGCCCGTGCCGCGCGGGCTGCGCTTCTGCGCCGCGACGATGAACGCGACCGCGCGTTCGGCGCTCTCGCGCCACGGCCGCGCGCCGCTCAGCCAATACGCCTCGCAGAGCGCCATCGTGCAGAGCGCTTCGTTGTACAGGAACGGACGCGTGGCGCTGAACGAGCCGTCGTCCTTTTGCCGCGAAGTCAGCGCGCGCAAGCCCGCCTTGACGATGTCGCCGACGCGGTGCTGCCGCGCCTTGACCGGATCGACCAAGAGCTCGGGCGACGCGTGGTGGTAGCCGGCGCCGAGGAACGCGAGCAGCGCGAGACCGGTGAGCCCCTCGTCGTAGTGCTCGGTGTAGCTCGCGGCCTCGACGCGACACGTCGGGTCGGCGCACACGTCTCCGAGCCGCGCGATCGACCACGAGCCATCCTCCTGCTGGTGGCGCGCGAGCCAGCGCATGCCGAGCAGCACCGCTTCCTGGGTCGCCTGCGGCGGCGCGATCGGCGGCCGTCCGCCGACTTCCGTGCCCTTGCCGCGGCTCGGTCCGCGCGTGCTCGGCCCGCTGCCGCGGACGCCCGGTCCGCCGGTGCCGATGTTGCTGGACGCGCTCGGCGAGAAGTCGGCGTCGCTCGGCAGCAGATCGGGGTCGCCGATCGGTTCCGTCAGGTCGAGCTGATCGGTCGGCACGTAGTCGATCAGCGCCTCCATCGGAGTGACCAGCTCGCGGATCTCGTCGGGTGGCGGCGGCGTGCGATCGATCGGCGGCTCCTCGGGCGGGAGCTCGATCGGAGCCGCCGTCGGCTTCGACGGCGCGACCGAGAGCAGGGTCTCGTCGAACGAGCTGGCTCGGTCGCGCCACGAGACGATGCTCAAGGCCGCGCCGAGTGTGACGTGGGCCATCACGGCGATGACGACCCACGGGGAGTTTTGCCACGCGTTGCGCGCGAAGCGGAAGAGACGCAGAGTCGCGGAGTTGGCCATCGGGGGTTTGCCTCGGCAGGAGGGTCCGCTCGCGAGAGCGGCGCGGGTGGGGGCCCGCGGGGAAAGGCAAAGGGAGGAAGGCCGGGGAGCGACTCAGCTCGATGCGCTCGCTCTATTCGGCGGCGTGCAGCCGGTTACTCGAATGTCACGGTCGGTTTCTTCTCGCTTTCGCGCGGAGCGGATTCGAACGGCGCGCATCGCGCGCCGCGATCGATTCGACGAGCGGGCCCGCTCGGAATGCTCGCGTCGAATCGACTCGCCGCGTTCGGCGCGCGCGCCTCGCGGGAGCGCGAACTCGTGCGCCGGAATGCAGAACGGCGCGTGAGACACGCGCCGTTCATCGGTCGATGCGACAGCCGTGGGCTCGGCCGCGCGTTCGCGAGCTGGGCTCAGCGCTTGCCCTTTTGCGGGCTGACGCGCCCTTGGATCCACTTGACGATCTCGGCGGGCACGCGCTTGTCGTCGAGCGTCGTGCCGCTGCCTTCCTTGGACGGCAACACCGTCAGCGCGTCGGCGTTCTTGTCGCTCGTCGCGCGCGAGGCGGCTTCGACCAGACGCTTCTCCGAACGGTCGTCGCCCTTCGGCAGCACGACCAACGTCGGCAAGCCTCCGAGGCCTTCGACGTCCTTCATCACGCTCAGGCCGTACTGGTCCGCTTGCGGATCGACCAACGCGAGCGCGCGCACCGCTTCGTCGCGCAGCGCATAGCGCGTCACCAGCGTGCAACCGGTGCGGTACCCGACCAGCGACAGGCTCGCGACCTGCACGCCGGGCTGCTCGCGCAGGAAGCTCAGGCTCGCCTTGACGTCGGCCAGCGCCGCGTTCCAGAGCGTGGTCTTCGCCTGGTCGTCGAGGGTCGAGAACTCGGCGCCGGCGACCGCGCTCTGGCCGTGGCCGCGAAGGTCGACCGACAGCACGAAGAAGCCTTGCTTGAAGAACTTGTCCGCGAGGTCCTTTACGTCGGCGCGGCTACCGCCGGCGTCGTGGATCAGGAGCACCGCCGGGGCGCCCTGCTTGGAGCTCTTCGGCGAGAGCAGCGTGCCCGCGAGCGTCGTCGTCGCGTCGACGGTGATCTGCACCTCGCGCTTCGCCGCATCGGCTGCGGCGGCGGGGGTGGGCTTGTCGGCGTACGCGGGAGCGGCGAGCGGCGCGATCAGGGCCGCGAGCAGCAGGGTGGGAGCGATTCGCATGGGGACGGATCGACGATGGGGGGATCGGGTGGGATGCGAGCCAATGCTCGTTCGATGCGTGGAGTCAGCGAACATACCCAAGCCTCCTGGGTTGGCAACCGCCACTATCGGCATTTGGGGACCCGGGTAGAGCCGGTAATCGAGCGCATGCCGCTCGCCGAACTCGAATGAAGAATCCGTCAGCCCAATTCGAGCTGCGCGCGGGCGTCGACTTCGTCGCGGTTGAGCAGAGCCATCGCCTGCGCGAGCTGCTCGCCGAGGTCCCACGCGGGGTCGATCGCGTGCTTCAGCTGGCGCAGCAGCTGGAGCGCCATCCGGAAAGTCCTGCAGATGTCTCCGGGGCTGGCTTCCGCGAACTCGGAGAGCTCGTCGAACGAGCGACCGTCGCACCACGCGAGCGCGGCGCCGGTCAGCCCCCAATCCGGCGCCTTGAGCGCGTCGGGGATACCGAAGCCCGCTTCCTTCGCCGCGAGCGCACCCATCGTGCGGTCGATCTCGCGCCGCAGGGGTCCGAACCACTTCGCGGGGACGAACGTCCCTCCGCGCGGCCGCCGATCTTCGTAGACCTGGGCGGTGAAGATCATCACCAGGGCTTGCGGGGGGAGGTTTTCGAGCAGCCCGCTCCACGCGAGCTCGGTCAGCTGCACTTCGTAGCCGTTGATCGCCCTCGCGGTCTTCCCGCGCGGGGTGAGCTCGTCGCCGCGGAGGTATCCGAGCGCGTCGAGGAACGCGAGTCGCGCCTCGACGCCGCGGTGCACCCGCTTGCGGTCCTTGTCCTGGCGTTTCGCGCTCAGATCGCGCAGCTGGAAGCGGTGGAAGCTCTTCTCCCACGCTTCCGCGACGCGTTCGCGCGAGAGGCGCGACACCAGGTGCAGCAGCGACGAGTACGACAGCCCGAAATGGCTCTGCACCGGCTCGGCGAGCCCCTGCGAGAGGCGCGCGAGCGGCGCGTCCGGCAGGTCGCGCGGCACGATCGCCGAAACGACGAGGCCTTCGGTGTCGATGCCCTGCCGCCCGGCACGCCCGGCCATCTGGAGGTACTCGCGCGTGGTCAGCCAGTCGACGCTGGTGCCGTCGAACTTCTTCAGCGAGTTGAACACCACGGTGCGCGCCGGCATGTTGATCCCGACCGCGAACGTCTCGGTGGTGAACAGCATCTTGATCAACCCCGAGGTGAACATGCGCTCGACGAGCTCCTTCTCGATCGGCAGCATCCCGGCGTGGTGGTAGCCGAGCCCGCGGCGCGCCATCGCGAGGTAGGGGCGTGAGAGCGCATCCGGCTCGAGCTGGAAGAGCCGCACGAGCTCCTCTTGCAGCGCTCGCATCCGCTCGTGCTCCTCGCGGGTCAGCAGGTCGCGTCCGCCGTTCTTGCGCGCGAGCTTCTCGCAGTCCTTGCGGCTGAACGCGAAGCAGAGGATCGGCAGGTCGCCGCGGGAGCAGAGCTCGTCGAACAACGCGTCGAGATCGGGCTCCACGAAGCGCTCGCGGACCCGCGACTTGGGACCCTTGGCGTGGTGCGCTCTCCGAGCCTTGTCGAGCGCCGCGAACGTCGTCAGACCGCGCCCGGGCTGCCAGATCCAGTGCGTCAGCGGCACCGGACGCCGATGGGACTCGACGACGACCAGGCTGCGCTCGCGGATCTCGCCGATCCACTCGCCGAGCTCGGCGATGTTCGGAACCGTCGCGGAGAGGCAGATGAACCGCATCCGCGGCGGCGCGAAGATCAGCGATTCCTCCCACACCGCTCCGCGCTCGGGGTCGTCGAGGAAGTGGATCTCGTCGAAGATCGTGTACTCGACGTCATCCAGCTCCCGCGACCCCTCGAAGATCGCGTTCCGGAGGATCTCGGTGGTCATCACGAGCACCTGCGCCCTCGGATCGAGCGTCACGTCGCCGGTCAGCAACCCGACGTCGATGCCGGCCGCCTTGAAGTCGCGGTACTTCTGGTTCGAAAGCGCCTTGATCGGCGCCGTGTAGATCGCGCGGCGCCCGAGTCGGACCGCGTCCTCGATCGCATACTCGGCGACCAGCGTCTTGCCCGCTCCGGTCGGCGCTCCGACGAGCACGTTGGCGCCCGAGCGGATCGCGGAGATCGCGCGGCGTTGGAAGTCCGAGAGCACCAGTCCGTGGAAGCGCTCGACGTCGTCCGGTCGCGCGGAGCGAGCATCGCTGCGCGCGGGGGGAGTTCGGTCGTGACTCATGCTGGATGTCGGTCGGGGTCGCGATGCGCGTCGCTCGAGAAGCGAGCGCGCTCTTGAGCGGCGCCGTCGATCGGGGTATCAAAGCGCTCGACTGTGCGCAACGAATCCCGCCGCGCGCGCCGCGGTGAGTTTCGCACGCGCCGAGCGCGCAAGCGAGCTTCGCGCACGAACCGCATCGTCCGACCGAACCCGCCACCCCACACATCGCGACGGAGCACGAGCTCCGCGCCCCCGACCTTCATGGAAGCCCTGAGCTACGCCAAGCAGTCCGTGCAAATCACCCGTCAGCTGGCCACGCTGAAGATCGTCTCGCGGCTGCTCTCGCACGAGCTGCACGCCCAGCAGAATTCGAAGTCCGTGACGCTGTCGCGCGACGAAGTGCTCGAGCTGCAGACCTGCATCGACCTCTTCATCGAAGAAGCGTCGCGCAAGCAGGTCCCGTCGACGCCGGCCGCTGACGCGTCGGTGGTCGTCGGCGCGCGCAACTGACGCTTCGGCGCATCCTCCGCGGCCGCTTCGAGGCCGCGACGATCGCCATGGAAACTCCCGCGCTGTCCGCTCCGCCCGCTCCGGTCGATTCGAGCGCGAACCTCACGCGCGCGCTGCTGCGCGTGTCGGCCGGCCTCGCGCTGGTGATCGTCGTCTGGTTCCTCTACCTGCTGGGCGAGGACGTCCAGGCGTCGGACTTCGCGCGCGTCGACACCTCGAAGGTGCGGCTGCTGTCCGGCGCGACGTGGGTCGATCCGCGCTGGGAGAACGAGCTCCGAGCGAAGCTCGCCGCGCTCGGGCCGATCGCGAGCGAGGACGACGAGTCGCTCGACCGCGCGGTCGCGGCGATCTCGACGTTGCCGTTCGTCGCCGAAGTGGCGGACCCAAAGGTGCTCTGGCCCGACGGACTGCGCCTGGACATCCGCCTGCGCACGCCGATCGCGTGCGTGCAGATCGGCGGCGAGTTCCAACCGGTTTCCGCCGACGGCTACCTGCTCTCCGGACGCTGGCCCGCGCCTCCGGAGAACACCCGCGGTGGCTACCTGCCCGTCGTCGTGGTCGGCGCGAGCGTCGAGCGCCTGCACCCGGGGCCGGTGGTGTGGCCCGATGCCGCGGTCGACGGCTTCTCGGTCGCGCAGTCGATGTGGGAGTCGCTCGAGCCGCGCTCGCTCGCCGAGCTCGGCCGCGTCGTGATCGACGCGCGCGAGTCGCGCACCGCGACCGTCGAGAACGGCGGGACCGTGATCCTGATGGAAGCGGGCCGCCGGGTGCTGTTCGGTCGCGCGCCGAACACCGACGAGCCCGGCGAGCTGCCGGTCGCGCAGAAGTGGGCGAGCATCGACCAGGCGTTGCGGCACCTCGAGCCGATCGACGACCAAGGCACGCCGAACTTCGATTGGGAGCTCGCGGACGTGCGCTGGGACATGCCCGAGATCCTGCCGCGCGGCGGTTTTCCGAAGGACGATCCGCGCTCCAAGCTCGGCGCGAAATCGAAGCGGGTGGAGTGAGCTCGGTGTCGGCCTCGCCGCGACCGTCGTCGAGCCCGCGCCGCACTAAAGGCGTTCGCTGACGTGCGTGGGCTCGTGCTCGCCTGCACTTTCGCGGTTTCCGCGGCGAGCGTGCTGCTCGAGCTCGCGGGCTCGCCCGCGTGGTCGCTCGCGCCCGCTTCGCACGTCGGATGGGTGGCGTTGGTCTGGTCGGCCGCGCTGACGTTCGCCGGTTTCGGCGAGCGCGCGTGGTCCGCGACGGCCTCGGCCGCCGCGTGCCTGCCCGTGCTGGCGCTCGCGGTCGGCGCCGACCTGCGCGTGGGAGATGCGTGGATCGACGCATGCGTCCGCGCTCTCGCCGCGCTCGCGGTGATCGTGGCGTGGGGCGTCGCGCTCGGGCGCTGCGCCCGTTCCGAACTCGGCGCGCGCGTCGGACGGACCGCGTGGTTCGTGCTCGCGCTCGGCGTGCCGGCGCTGGTCGCCGCGCTCGAGTGGGGCTCCGCCGACGAAGCCGCGCGGGCGCCCGCGTGGCTCGCGTTCGCGAGCGAGGCGAGCCCGGTCGCGTGGAGTCGCGATCTCGCCGCTCGCCAGCTCCCGTCCGGTTGGCGCGCGCTGCCGCTCGCGCCGCTCGGCGCCGCGGCGCTGCTCTTCGCCGGTGCCACGCGCTTCGCTGGGGCCACGCGCTTCGCCGGGGCGACACGCTTCGGGCGCAAGGAGCGAGCATGAGACGCGCGCTGCTCGTCTGCGTCCTGCTCGCCGCCGACGCGCGCGCGACCGACGCGTCGCGCCTGCGCATCGCCGAGCTCTCGGCGACCGGTCCGCTCGCGAGCGCCACGCTCGATTTCGGCGGCGCCGGCCGCGCGACGGTGCGCCTCGACCTCGCGGAGGGTGAATCGCGCAGCTTGAGCGTGCCTCTGCCGACCCGCGAGGGTTTTGAATCGTTGGTGCCGAGCGCGTCCGATCCGCGGCTGCGTTTCGTCGGTTGGCGGCCCGACGCGGAGCGCGAGCGCGCGTTCGCGTCGCTGCCGCTCGCGCTGCGCACGCGCAGCGTGCCCCCCGCTCCGGCGCGCTCGCTCGCGCCGAGCCTCGCCGCGCTGACGCTCGCGGTCGCCGGCGCGCTGTTCGTCTCGCGCGTGCGCACGAACCGACCGCGTGCGCTGCTCGTCGGCGCGTTGACCGCGGCGGCGGTGCTCGCGCTCGAACTCGCGTTCGACGCGCCGCCGCTTCCTCGCATCGTGCTCGACTTCGAGCTCGGCGCCGACGGACCGGTGGGGGACGGCGTGCGCTGGACGTCGGCGCGCGACCGCCTCGACCTCGGCGTCGAACCGCCTCTGTCGCTCGCGGTCGAGCCGACGGAGACCGCGCTCGACGTCCGGATCGACGCGCGCGGCGCAGGACCGGTGCGCACGACCGTCTCGGGCCGGGGCGCGTTGCTCGGCCGCGCGGACGCCGCGCGCGAGGCGCCCCCGGACCGCGCGGGCAACCGCTGGGGCGACCTCGCCGCAGTTTGGACCCGCGACGAGGCCGGCAACTGGACCGAGCACGGTCCGTGGGCGTTCGGCGACCCGCTGCCGACGGCGCGGACGGGGGATCGGCGCCCGCCGGGGTGGATCAATCCCGCGCTGCCGCAGGGGCGCAAGCTCTTGATCGGGCGTGCGAGCGAGCCCCAACCCGGCGCCTCGCTCTCCGGCGACCCCGCGGTCGGGTCCACCCCGGGGGTCTCCGGCCGCGCCGACCCGGAGGTTTGGATCCGGGTGACCGGTCCCTGACGGAACCTCCGCGCTGGGGATTGATGGCCGGGTGGCGCGTCGCTACCTTGTTCCGCCCTTCGGACCCGCCGCGCGGGCCGGTCTCTCCGGTCGGACGGCGTCGACGGTCCTTTGGGCGCACAGGACGAGTTCATGAGCACCACCTATTTCCGTACCCACGAAGTCGAGCAGCGCTGGCTGCTCTTCGACGCTTCCGAGCACAACCTCGGGCGCATGGCCGCCAAGATCGCCATGAGCCTGATGGGCAAGGACCGTCCGACCTACACCGCGAACCACATCACCGGCGCGCACGTCGTCGTGATCAACGCGGAGAAGGCGAAGCTCACGGGCACGAAGGGCGAGACCAAAGAGTACGTCCACTACACGAAGTACGCCGGCGGCCAGAAGTCCGTGCCGATCGCGCGCGTGCGCGAACGCCGTGCGACCGATGTCGTCACGCTCGCCGTGCGCCGCATGCTCCCGAAGTCCAAGCTCGGCCACGACATGCTCCGTCGCCTGAAGGTGTACGAGGGCGTCGAGCACCCGCACGTCGCGCAAGGTCCCGTCAAGGTGGAGGCCTGATCCCTATGTCCGATACTTCGCTGCAGTGGGGCCTCGGCCGTCGCAAGAGCTCGGTCGCCCGCGTTCGCCTCAAGCCCGGTGCCGGCGGCTTCGTCGTCAACGGCCGTCCGATCGAGGTCTACTTCCCGGTCGAGGACCAACGCCGCAAGGCGCTCGCGCCGCTCAAGCTCGCCGGCCTCGAAGCGGCCTACGACGTGCACTGCAACGTGTCCGGCGGCGGCCCGATCGGCCAAGCCGGTGCCGTGATGCTCGGCGTCGCGCGCGCGATCAAGGCGATCAACCCGTCGCTCGACTCGCAGCTGCGCGCCGAGGGCTACCTCACGCGCGACAGCCGCATGAAGGAACGGAAGAAGTACGGCCGTCGCGGCGCTCGCCGCGGCTTCCAGTTCTCCAAGCGCTAGGACTCGCCCGGCGCTCTCCACGAAACTCGCGCGCGGCTCCTACGCCGCGCGCGGTCGTTCCGGCGCCGCGCGGCGACTCCGAGAGCGCCCGCGAGCTTCCTGCCGGTTCGATGACGCCGGATACGATCGAAGCGTTCGAGCTCCACTCGCCATGGCTGGTCACTCACACTCCGCCAACATCGCGCGCCGCAAGGGCGCGGTCGACAAGAAGCGCGGCAAGGTCTTCAGCAAGATCTCGAGCCTGATCATTTCCGCCGCGCGGACCGGCGGCGGTGACCCGGACATGAACCTGCGGCTGCGCTACTCGATCGAGGCGGCGCGCGCGGCGAACATGCCGAAGGACACGATCGAGCGCGCGATCAAGAAGGGGACGGGCTCGAAGGACGGTGACTGGCAAGAGCTCGTCTACGAGGGCTACGCGCCCGGCGGCATCGCGCTGATGGTGACGTGCCTGACGGACAACCGTCACCGCACCGCGCCCGACATCAAGCACATCTTCGAGAAGCACCACGGCAACCTCGGCGCGCCGGGCTCGGTCGCGTTCCTCTTCCAGCACCGCGCGATGTTCGTCGTCGAGACCGCGGGCAAGAACGAGGAGCAGATCACCGAGCTCGCCCTCGACGTCGGCGCCGACGACATCGAGTACGACAACGACCTCGCGGTGATCTACGCCGCGCCCGCGGACTTCCTGTCGGTCAAGGCGGCGCTCGACACGCGCGGGCTGGTCTTCCGCTCGGCGGAACTCGCCTACGTGCCCCAGAATCGCATCGCTCTGGCCGACAAGGACGACGCCCGGCGCATCCTGAAGTTGGTCGAGGCGCTCGAGGACTTGGACGACGTCCAGAACGTCTTCGCGAACTACGACATGCCGGCGGAGTGGCTCGAGGAGCTCTCCCCCGGCGCCTAATCCGTCCTCGGTGCTTGACGCCGGGACCGCGGTATTCGACGCTCCTTTCGAGGCCGTTCGGCGCGTCCATTCGGCCCGCGACGGACTCTCGAGGTGAGCCCCAAGGTGATCCATGGCTGAAGCAATGCGCACCGTTCGCATCGTGACCGCGGACGAATCGATGTTGGCGTCCACCCGAGCCGCCGCGAGCGGGCTCGCGGGCTGGCAATGCGCTCACGTGCGCGGCGTGGACGAGCTGATCGAGAAGCCGCCCGCGCCCGGCGACGTGATCCTGCTCGACGGCAACCTGCGGCCGAACGCCTACGAGTCGTGCCGCCGCCTGACCGGCAAGACGCGTTGCCGCACGTACGTGATCGTCGAGAAGTCGAACACGTGGGCCGAGCCGATCGCCCACTTCTGCGGCGCGACCGGCGTGTTGCCGCGCCCGGTCTCGGCGGGCGATCTGCGCGGTGCGCTCGAGAAGAGCGCCGGTCCGCGCGCCGCGCTGCCGACCGATTCGCGCGGCGCCGCGCACGAGCCGAACTTCCCCGAGAAGCTGCTGCGCGACCTGACCGGAGCGATCAACAAGTCGCTCGTCGTCGCGCTCACCGACCCGGAGACCAACCTCTTCAACTACGCGTTCCTCAACTACAAGCTCGACGAGGAGTTCAAGCGCGCGCAGCGCTTCGGACATCCGCTCGCCTGCGTGATGCTCGGCTTCGAAGGGCAGGCGTCCGAGGACGTGCTGCGTCAGCTCGCCGGGATCTTCCTGTCGAGCGCGCGCGACACCGACGTGCTCGGGCGCTTCGACGAGAACTCGTTCTTGTTCCTGCTGCCGAACACCGGCCCCGACGGCGCTCAGGTGATGGCGAAGCGCGTCGGACAGTCGGCCGAGGAGCTCAAGCTGCGCGACCTCGTCGGCGATCCGCTGCAGATCTCGGTCGGCATCTCTTTCTCTCCGCACCCGGACGTCAAGAAACGCGAGGACCTCTTCTCGCTCGCGCGCCGCTCGTTCCTCGCCGCCGAGCAGGCGGGCGGCGGCGTCGTCACGACGCCCTGAAAATCCGCTCGCGAAGCCTGCGCACTCGCTTCGCGGCATGGCCCCTCGAGTGCGTTTCCAGCTCGCGGTCGACGACGCCGGCGAGTTCCTGGTCGTCGGCGGCGACAGCCTGCTCCTCGGCCACGCGAAGAACCGCGACGCGGATCTGCCGGTGCTCGCGGACCTCTTCGGCGAACACGCGCGCCTCGAGTTCCGCCCCGAGACCTTCCATGCGCCCGCGACGTGGCGGGTCACTCCGACTCGCGAACTCGCCGCGCACGGTCGTGCGCTGGTCGTCGACGGCCGCGCGATCGGCGACTCGCACGACCTCGCGCACGGCGAGCGCATCGAGTTCTCGCCCCAGCTCGCCGCGCGCATCAGCGCCCCGGTGCCTGCGTCGAGCACGTTCCTGCTCGAGTTCGAGCGCGGCGCGGAGTGCCTCGGCGCGCAGCGCGTGCTGCTGTTCGCTCCCGGGCCCGGCGGGCTGATCCTGATCGGCCGTCGAGCGCGCTCTCACGCGCGTGTCGCGCGCCTCGGCGGCGAACTGCGGCTCTTCGAGGATCGGAGTCGCCTGGTCGCGGTTTCGGACGTCGCTCTGCGGACGGATGCGGGCGAACTCGCGACCGAGCATCGCTTCGACCTGCCGCCGCGCGAGCGAATCGCGCTGACGTTCTCGCGCGCCGCGCACGGCGAGCCGCCGTTCGTCGTCACGCTCTCTCCGCTCGCCTGAGCGGTCGAACGCGGAAGATTTTTCCGCACTTTCGACGTGCGAGCGTCACGGGGTCCCCGCCTTTCGGATCGTGCGGTAGCGTTCTTCGTCAGCCGCATTCCGGCGGGTCGCTCCGTCCGCGCCTCGGGGGCGTAACGCAGCGGACGATTTCCGCTTCGTGCTCCGTGGCCGAGCCCGACCCTTCCGCCGATTCCGCGACTTCCATCGACATCCAGCTCTAGATCCCAGCACCCATGCAACGCAACGCGCTCTCGTTCCTGCTCGCCGCCTTCTGCGCGGCGCCCACCTTCGCCCAAATCCAGCCGAACGCCGGACCCGACCAGAGCGTGACGCTGGGCGTCGGTGCGACGCTCGCCGGCGCGCTGCCGGGCCGTTCTCCGCTCGCGTACTGGACCGCCGACGGCAACGGTCCGACCGAGAACGCGATCGTGTTCTACGACGACGCGACCGGCGTCACCGCCTCGCCGGTGTTGCACGATGCAACCGGCAAGATCTTCGGTTGGCCGAGCGACCTGCTCGAGATCAACGGCCAGGTGTACGGCATCGAGAGCTTGCATCGCTTCCTGTACACGGTCGACGTGACCACCGGCCTCTGCAAGGCGATCGGACCGGCGAACTCGTGGAAGAACGTCTACTCGCTCGCCTACGACGCCGCAACCGATCGCATCTTCGCCGTCGATCAGTACAAGAAGCAGCTCCTGCGCATCGCGCGCACCACCGGCAAGGTCACTGGCGTCGGCGGTGCGACGCTGAAGGGCTACACGTTGGTCCGGGCACTCGCATTCCGCGCCGCGGACGCGCAGCTCTATGCGGTCGACCAAGGCAGCGACAAGCTGCTGCGCCTCAACCCGACGACCGGCGTCGTCAGCGTCGTCCGGACGCTGCCCGCGGACGCGTTCGCGCGCATCGACGAGCTCCACTTCTTCGGCGACGACCTGTACGGCACCAACGCGATCCAGAACGCCGCCGGCGATCTGATCGCGTGCCAGCTCCAGCGCATCCCGCTGACGCCCGGCGTCGCGCCGGAGAACGTCGGTCCCGTGATCCCCGAGGTCTCGCCGCACGCGTTGGTGATCCACTCGGTGCCCGAACGCTTCCAGTGGTCGCAGACCTCCGGGCCCGGCGTCGCGACGTTCTCGGACGCGCAAGCGCTCGCGCCGAACGTCGGCTTCTCGGCCGCCGGCGTGTACGACCTGACCTTGACCGCGTTCACGCTGACCGGACCGGTGTCCGACAGCGTCACGATCACGGTCGCGCCGGCACCCTGAGCGCGCGGACGCGAGATGGCAACGGGGCGGGGGCTCGCGATCGAGCTCCCGCCTCGCGCGTTTCGCGGTCGACTCGAAATGCGCGCTTCTCGCGGCCGTAGCGGCGCCGCCGCCGGCGGCGCGACGCGCATCACCGTCGGCGCCGCGCATCGCATGCCCAGCCTGCATCCGCTATCGTCTTCGAAGAGCGCTGGAGCGCGGGCGCGGCCGCGTCGCTCCGCGACGCCGCGATGATCGACTGGGAAGAGTTCTACCAGAGCTTCCGCAAACCCGGGTTCATCCCCGGCTACGAGATCCAGAACCGACTGGGCGGGGGGGCGTTCGGCGAGGTCTACAAGGCGCGCAAGACCTCGATCGGTAAGCCCTACGCGATCAAGTTCCTGAAGGTCGACGACCAGTCGGGCCGCGAAGCGATCGAGCGCGAGCTCGAGCACGTGCGGCACTTCGCGCAGATCGATCACCCGAACCTCGTGACGATCGAGGACATGGGCGTCGTGCTCGGCGTGCCGTACCTGATCATGGGCTACGCAGGTGAAGACACGCTGGCGCGCCGCCAGAAGCGCGAGCGGCTGAGCGTCGAGCGCGCGCTGAACTACTTCACGCAGACCGCGCGCGGAGTGCTCGCGCTGCACGACCGGCGGTTGGTGCACTTCGACCTGAAGCCGTCGAACATCTTCTTGAAGGGCGAGATCGCGCGCGTCGGCGACTACGGACTGGCCAAGCTGATGACCGACGGGCGCTCGACGCTCTCGTTCGGCCGCGGCACGCCGCACTACATGGCGCCGGAGATGTTGAGGAACCGCGCGGACCATCGCGCGGACATCTACTCGCTCGGCGTGATCCTGTACGAGTCGCTCGCGGGCGCGTTGCCGTTCGCGGAAGGCAGCGGCGCGGACTTCGTCGTGCGCGAGGAAGACGCGCCGCCGAGCTTTCCGGCGGACTTCCCGATCCCGCTGCGCGCGGTGGTCGAGCGCGCGCTGCGCTTGGATCCGGGCGCTCGCTACGACGACGTCGAGGAGCTGATCACCGAGCTCGGCCAGACCGGGCGCCAGGGCGATTCGATCGTCGTCCCGCGCGACATCGCCGACGCCGACGCGCGGGTCGTCGCGCCGAGCCGTCCGAGCGGGCTCGCCGAGCGGACCCCGACGCCGACCGCGAACCTCGCGCCGACGCCGCTGGTGCCGCCTTTCGTCGAGCCCGCCAAGCCGCCGGAGCGCGCGGAGCCCGCGCCGACACCGGGTGTCGCGCGCGCCGCGTCGCGCGAACTCGCGCGCGGCGCCGCGGAGGTCGCGCTCGGGGTCTGGGAGGGCTTGCGCAGCGTTCGACAGCCGCCGCAGGGCGACGCGCGCGGCTCGACAACGCCGCCGCCGGAGCCGGCGACGCCGCAGGCCTCCGCGCAGGTCTCGCCGGCTCCGCCGCTCGCGCCCCAGCCCGCGGTCGCGCTCGCCGGGACGGTTCCGGTTCCGCCGAGGATCGAGGGCGGCTTGCTCAGCACGCTCCTCACGACGCTCGCGCTCGGACTCGAGGTGCTGGTCGCGCTGATCCTCGCGCCGATCCGGCGCGCGGTGTCGGGCGTCGGCCGCGCGGGCACCGGTTTCGTCAAGCGCGGCCGCGGTGGCTTCGGCGTCGCGTGGCGCTTGCTGCTGCTGCTGGTCGGACTTCTCGCCGCCGGGTGTGTCATCGCGCTCGCGGCCTCCCTCGCTTACCTCTTGCTGATCGGTTGAACGCGCGTGAGCGACTGGATCCCCGACATCACGAAGCTGCAGCGCCTCGACGACGACGAATGGCTGAAGGTCGAGCGCGAGTACGCCGGACGCCTGTACCACTACGTCGCGCGGCGCGTCACCGATCGCGAAGCTCGCCACGACGTGCTGCAGGAGACGTTGCTCGGCGCCGTGCGCGGCATCGGGAGCTTCGACCCGACCTACACGTTCGAGCAGTACGTGTTCGGCATCTGCCACAACCGCACCGTCGATTGGATGCGACGTCGCCGGATCGACACGCTGCAATCCGAGACCGACGAGGACGAACCCTCGCCGATCGAGCGCCTCGCGACGTCGAGCGAGACACCGAGCCAAGTCGTACGGCGCGCCGAGTTCTCCGAGAACGCGCGGCGCTTGCTCGCGTTGCTCTTGCGCGAGTGGGTGCAGGAGACGTGGGGGCAAGGCGAGTTCGTGCGCCTGATGGTGATCGAGGCGCTGTTCTTCGGCGGGTGGCGCAACAAGGACACGTGGAAGCGCTTCGGGCTCAACGACGAGACCTCGGTCGCGGGCATCAAGGTCCGCGCGCTCGTCCGGATCCGTGAGCTCGCGCAGGAGCGCCCCGAGGCGGCCGAGCTCTTCCTCGCGCTCTCGCGCCTCACGCAGGCCGGCGAAGCGAACTTCGATTTCGACGTCAGCGAGGTGTGGCGCGCGTCGCGGGCTTCGTGCCCCGCTCGCGTGTGGCTGGCGCGCTCGCTCGCGGGAACATTGCCGGCCGGCCCGAAGGGATTCGTCGACTTCCACCTCGACGAGATGCGTTGCGAGTTCTGCCGCGCGAACGTCGAGGACCTGCGCACGCGTTCGAGCGAGGAACTCGACAGCATGCACGAACGCGCGCGGGCCTCGACGCTCGGCTTCCTGCGCTCGCGCGGCGGCTCGGCGTAGTCACGCGCGGCGCTTCTACATTTCCTTTGCCGCACCGGCTCGGCCGAGCGGACTCGAGCGCATAGCATGGCGTGCCGGTCGCCGCGCCTGCGCCCGCCCCCAAGCCATGAAAACGATCTCCAGCTTCGTCCTCATCGCCTTCGCCACCGCCTTCGCCCCGACGGTGAGCGCCTCGGGCACGGCCCCGACCTCCGTGGCGCCGGCGAACGCGTCCGTGACGCTCGTCGAAGCCTTGGAGTCGATCCGCGTCGACGCGATCAAGGCCGACCTGTACTTCATCGCGAGCGACGAGCTCGGCGGCCGCGATACGCCGAGCCCCGGCCAACGCGTCGCCGCGCGCTTCATCCGCGCGCGCCTCGAGCGCCTCGGTTGGCAGCCCGGCGCGAAGGACGGCTACCTCTACGAGTGGAGTCGCGAGGACGTGATCACGCTCGACGAGAAGGTGTCGTCGTTGACGATCACCCGCGACGGCCAGGAGCAACGGCTCGAGTTCGGGCGCGACTACTTCTGCTCTTCCTCGGGCATGGTTGCGCTCGAGCGCGACGGCGGCGCGACGTTCTGCGGCACCGGGACGAAGGCCGACTTCGAAGGCAAGCAGCTCGCCGGCCGTTGGGCGGTGTGCTTCGACTCCGACATCGCGTGGCGCGATCGCGACAAGGCGGCGCGGGCGAGCGGCGCGATCGGTCTGCTGGTCGTGCCGCCCGCCGACTACAAGGGAGAGAGCTACGAATCGCGGTTCGCCGGCGACGTGCGGCGGCTGCGCCAAGGCACGTCGAGCCGTCGCTCGCGCAACAAGGACGACGTGCCGTTCCCGACCGCGTACCTGGCGCCCGCGGCGGTCGCGGCACTCGCGCCGGGCACGTGGCAGGTCGGCGCCGAGCTCGCGTGGAGCGCGCGCGACGTGCGCAAGCTCGACAAGGTCGTGCTCGAGAACGTCTGCGGGTTCTGGCCGGGCTCGGATCCCGAGCTCAAGAAGGACGTGATCATCGTCTCCGCGCACTACGACCACGTCGGCACGCGCGACGGAGTCGTCTTCAACGGCGCGGACGACAACGGCTCGGGCACTTGCGGCCTGATGGCGATCGCGGAAGCGCTCGCGAAGCACGGTCCGTTGCAGCGGTCGGTGATGTTGATGTGGGTCTCCGGCGAGGAGAAGGGGCTCTGGGGCTCGGACGCGTGGACGAAGAATCCGTGGCTGCCCGAGGGCTGCCGGCCGTTCTGCGACATCAACATCGACATGATCGGCCGCAACGCGCCGGACAAGCTGCTGATCACGCCGACCAAGGATCACAAGGCGTACAACGGGCTCGTCAGGATCGCGGAGAGAG
>JADLBP010000330.1 GCA_020847695.1 Planctomycetota bacterium | reverse complement strand
TCGTCGGCGTCCTTCAGCCACTTGCGGACCTCGTCGACCGTGCGCGGGCTGGTGATGTCGCGGTGCGACGGCCCGAAGTGCGCGCGCGAGCTCTCGCGGATCTGGTCGCCGGTCAGATCGTCGGGGAGCTGGGTCATGCAGCTCTGATAGTGCTCGAAGCCCTGGTCGAGCCCGTACGTCGGGTGCAGGTACGGGCCGCCGAAGAAGCCCGCGGTCTGGTAGCCCTCGCTCTTCAGCAGCTCGGCGAGCGTCTGGTGCTCGGGCGAGAGCGCGAGGCCGTTCTCGAACAGTCCGTGCGCGGAGTCGAAGAGCCCGGTGAACATCGCCGCGTGCGACGGCAGCGTCCACGACGTCGTCGAGACCGCGGACTCGAAGCGCACTCCTTCCGCGGCGACCGCGTCGATCGTCGGGCTGGTCGGCGGCGCGTAGCCGTAGCAACCGAGGTGATCCGGTCGCAGCGAATCGATCGAGATCAGGACGATCGAAGGCCGTTCCGGCGCGTTCGGGTGCTCGCAGGCGCTCGCGAGCACCGCGGCGAGCGCAGCGAGCGCGAGGCCGCGGACGCGCGGAAGGGACGTGTTCATCGGGGGAATCGTAGCCGTGCGGCGAAGGGGGGACAAACGAGCGAGCGCGTCGGGCGGGACCGCGGCTTACGCTCGCGAGCTCGATCCGTGAGCGCGCGCCGCACGGAGCTTTTTTCGGGGCTCGGCCCGGCGCGCGCCGCGGATAGACTGCGTCGTTCAGACGCCGCCGATGAGCACCTCTTCCCGACCCCGCCAGGAAGACCTGGGCATGTTCGCGGACTCCCCCGCGGAGAAGTCGGGCCGGCGCGACGCGAGCGAGCTGCTCGCCGGCCTGAACGACGCGCAACGGACCGCGGTCTTGCACGCCGACGGGCCGCTCCTGATCCTCGCCGGCGCCGGTTCGGGCAAGACCCGGGTGATCACGCGCCGGATCGCGTACCTGGTGCGCGAGCGCGGGCTCCGCCCCGACGAGATCCTGGCGATCACGTTCACCAACAAGGCCGCCGGTGAGATGCGCGAGCGCGTCGAGCACCTGTTCGCCGAATGGGGGACGGGCGTCAGCGCGCGCGGCATGTGGGTTTCGACGTTCCACTCGATGTGCGCGCGGATCCTGCGGCGCGACATCGAGCTGCTCGGCGACTTCACCCGCGACTTCTCGATCTACGACACCGACGACCGCAACCGCGTGATCAAGGAGATCGTCGAGCGCGAGGGCTACGACACGACGCGCTTCAAGCCCTCGGCGATCGGCGCATGGATCAGCAAGGAGAAGAACGTCTCCTCCGGCCTGCCCGCCGCGACCGAGACCGGCGACCTCGAACGCGACGTCTTCACGCGCGTCGCCGCGAAGTACGACGAGACGATGCGGCGCTCGAACGCGCTCGACTTCGACGACCTGCTCTTGCGCGTGGTCGAGCTCTTCGAGAAGGAGCCCGGCGTCCGCGATTCGTACGCGCGCCGGTTCCGCCAGGTGATGGTCGACGAGTACCAGGACACCAACCGCGTCCAGTACCTGCTGATGCGCAACCTGGCGAGCTTCCACGAGAACCTCGCGGCGTGCGGCGACCCCGACCAGTCGATCTACGGCTGGCGCGGCGCCGACGTGCGCAACATCCTCGAGTTCGAACGCGACTTCCCGAACACCACGACGGTGCGGCTCGAGCAGAACTACCGCTCGGCGCAGAACATCCTCAAGGCGGCGCAGGCGGTGATCCGCAACAACCGCCAGCGCAAGGAGAAGGACCTGTGGTCCGAGCGCGAGCTCGGCGCCCGCGTGCAGGCGATCGAGTGCGGCGACGAGGACGACGAGGCCCGCGAGATCTCGGCGCAGATCAAGGGGCTCGTCGCGCGCGGCATCACGCACGACAAGATCGCGATCTTCTACCGCGCGAACTTCATGCAGCGAGCGATCGAACGCGCGCTGCGGCTCTCGTCGATCCCGTACCAGATCGTCGCGGGCACCGAGTTCTTCCAGCGCCGCGAGATCAAGGACCTGGTCGCGTGGCTGCGCGTGCTGGTCAACCCCTCGGACGACGAAGCGTGCCGCCGTACGTTCGGCGCGCCGTCGCGCGGCATCGGCGACAAGACGGTCGACGAGCTCTCGCGCTGGTGCGAGAACCGCCGCGTGCCGCTCTCGACCGCGGTCAAGTCCGAGGAAGCGCGCAGGCTGGTCCGCGGCAAGGGCAAGTCGGCGCTGGTCGACCTCGCCGCGATCCAAGAGCGCTTGCGGTCGCGCGCCGACGGGCCGGCGCTCGCCGCGCTCGAAGCGGTGATCCAGGAGACCGACTACTGGAAGTGGCTCGAGAGCCAAGCCGATCGCGACGACGTCGACCGCGCCGCGAACGTCGAGGAATTGCTCGCCAACGCCGGCACGTACGACCAGAACGAGCCCGACGGCGGCGTGCGCGGCTTCCTCCAGGACATCGCGCTCGTCAGCGACGTCGACGGCCTGCAGGAAGGCGTCGCGAAGGTGTCGCTGATGACGTTGCACTCGGCGAAGGGCCTCGAGTTCCCGGCGGTGTTCATCGCGGGGCTCGAGGAGAACCTGCTGCCGCACTCGCGCGCGATCGGCGAGGCCGAGAACGGCGAGGCGGCGATCGAGGAAGAGCGGCGGCTCTTCTACGTCGGGATGACGCGCGCGCAGGAGCACCTGGTGCTGACGCTCGCGAAGGTGCGCCGGCACTTCGGCCAGACCGCGTGGTGCGATCCGTCGCGCTTCCTCGGCGAGATCCCCGCCGAGCTGCTCGAAGGCTATTCCGCGCAGGACGACTTCCCGAGCGAGCCGAGCTACGTCGCCGAGGTCGACGACGACCCGATGGAGCGCTTGACGCCCGGCGTCTGGGTCGAGCACGAGCACTTCGGCCGCGGCGTCGTGCTGCGCCTGTCCGGCTCCGGCCCGAACACGCGGGTCAGCGTCCGCTTCACGCAGTACGGCGAGAAGATGCTGATCCAGCAGTACGCGAAGTTGCGTCGCCTCGACGCCGACGTGGAGGACTGATTTGACGCAATCTCGACTGGCCGACGAGTTCCGCGCGCGTCTCGAGGCGTTGCTTGCCGACGCGAAGACCGCCGGCGTGCTCGAGGACCTGCGGCCGGTGCTCGAGGAAGTCCTGCGCATCGTGCCGGTCGCCGCCGATCCGAGCGCGATCCCGCGCCGCTTCGGCATGATCGGCGACTCGCCGCCGATGCGTCAGGTCTTCGCGCTGCTCGAGAAGGTCGCCGCGAGCGACGTCGCGGTGCTGATCCAGGGCGAGACCGGCACCGGCAAGGAGCTGGTCGCGAAGGCGCTGCACGAGTACGGCTCGCGCAAGAAGAAGCCCTTCCTCGCGGAGAACTGCGCCGCGGTGCCCGCCGACCTGCTCGAGAGCGAGCTCTTCGGCCACAAGCGCGGCTCGTTCACCGGCGCGGTCGTCGATCGCGACGGCCACTTCGTCGCGGCCGACGGCGGCACGGTCTTCCTCGACGAGATCGGCGACATGCCGCTCGCGATGCAGTCGAAGCTGCTGCGCGTCCTGCAGGAAGGCGAAGTGCGCCCGGTCGGCTCGAACAAGGTGATCAAGGTCGACGTGCGCATCGTCGCGGCGACCAACAAGGACCTGAAGGCGATGACCAAGGTCGGGACCTTTCGCGAGGACCTGTACTTCCGCCTGAACGTGATCACGATCCAGCTCCCGCCTCTGCGCGAGCGCAAGGGCGACGTGCGCCACCTCGTGCGCTACCTGCTGCAGAAGGTCGGCAAGGAGATGGGGCGCGACGCGGAGCTCAGCGAGGAAGCGCTGCAGTTGCTCGAGCGCTGGCGCTGGCCCGGCAACGTGCGCGAGCTCGACAACGAGATCCGCCGCGCGGTCGCGCTGACGCCGGGCGTGATCGGCCCCAAGGACCTCTCGCCCGCGATCCAGAAAGGCGTCTGAGCGTCGGCGATGGACACCGCGGCGGCGACCGGCGCAGGTTCGAGGACGCTCGGCGTGCGCGCGATCCTCTGGGTCGCCGCGCTCGCGATCTGCGTGCTCGGTTTCTGGCGCGCGATCGGCACGTGGAAGGACCAGATCGAGCTCCCGCTCGACCTCGTGCTGGAGAGCCCGAGCCTCGCGACGCTGGAGCTCCTGCGCGCCGACCGCAACCCGTACGCGCCCGACGTGTACGCCGAGCCGCCGTTCTGGATGACGATGTACACGCCGCTCTACTACCAGCTCGTCGCGGCGCTGCCCTCGCATCCCGAGAACCCGTTCTTCACCGGTCGCATCGTCGACCTCGCGTGCGTCGCGGGGTTGCTCGCGCTCCTCTTCTGGGTGCGCGACGCCGATCGCGCGCTCGCGGCGCTCGGTTGCGGCGCGTACGTGCTCGTCCGCGTCGTGATCAACAACGGCGCGCTGTTCAAGAACGACTTCCTCGGCATCCTGCTGTCCGCGCTCGCCGTCGTGGTCGCGGATCGAGCGCGCGGCCGGACCGCGTGGATCGTCGCCGCCGCGTTGATCGCGGCGACCGCGTTCTGGTGCAAGCAGAGCATGCTCGCCGCGGCGGCGGCGTGCGGGCTCTTCTTCCTGTTGCAGTCGTGGCGCGCGGCGTGGGTGTTCGGCGGCACGTTCGCGCTCGCCGCGGGGAGCCTGCTCGGCGGCGCGCTCGCGCTGTGGGGCAAGGGCTTCTGGTTCTCGGTGTTCCAAGCGCCGCAGAACCCGCTGAACGGCGACGTGTTCCGCGGGCTGTGGCTCGAGATGCTGATCCAGCCGATCGCGATGCTCAACCTGCTCGCCGCGTTCGGTTTCATCGCGTGGGCGACGGCGAAGCGCGGCAAGCAGGCGTGGAGCTCCGATCCGTTCGCGCTGTACGCGGTGATCTCCGCGGTCGTGTTGATGGCGACGGTCGGCAAGCAGGGCGCGGGGGCGAACT
>JADLBP010000329.1 GCA_020847695.1 Planctomycetota bacterium | reverse complement strand
GCGAAGGCGGTCGACCAGGGCCAGGCCGCGCTCATCAAGGATCTGCGTCGCCGCGGCTTGCTCGACGACACGCTGATCCTGTGGGGCGGTGAGTTCGGTCGCACGGTCTACAGCCAGGGCGTGCTGACCGAGAGCGACTACGGCCGCGATCACCACCCGCGCTGCTTCAGCGTCTGGCTCGCCGGCGGCGGCATCCAGCCGGGCATCACGTACGGCAAGACCGACGACTACAGCTACAACATCGTCGAGAACCCGGTCGAGGTGCACGACCTGCACGCGACGATGCTGCGCTGCCTCGGGCTCGATCACCTGCAGCTCACCTTCGCGCACCAGGGCCGCGACTTCCGGTTGACCGACGTCGCGGGCAAGGTGCTCGAGCCCCTGCTCGCCTGAGCGCGCCGATGGCGTTCGCGTGGTTCGCGCTCGCGGTGCTCGGCGCGGCGTCGTCGGGCGACGAGCGCGCGCCGGAGCGCGCTCGCCCCGAGTTCGATCTCGAGGTGCGGCCGATCCTCGCCGACCGCTGCTTCCCGTGTCACGGTCCGGACGCGGGCTCGCGCAAGGCGAAGCTCCGGCTCGACGTGCGCGACGAAGCGCTCGCGCCGCGTTCCGGCGCCGCGCACGCGATCGTCGCCGGCGACGTCGCCGCGAGCGAGCTGGTCGCGCGCATCCGCGCGGAGTCGCCGGACGACGTCATGCCGCCTCCCGATTCGGGGCGCAAGCCGCTGAGCGAAGCGGAGAAGGCGACGTTGGAGCGCTGGATCGCGTCCGGTGCCGAGTACGCGCCGCACTGGGCGTTCGTCCCGCCGAAACTCGACGAGCCGCCCGCGGTCGCGGACGCCGGTTGGTGTCGCGACGAGCTCGATCGCTGGGTGCTCGCCGAGCTCGAGCGCCGCGGCCTCGCGCCGTCGCCGGAGGCCGACCGCGAGACGTGGCTGCGCCGCGTGTCATTCGACCTGACCGGCTTGCCGCCGAGCCCGGTCGAGGTCGCCGAGTTCGTCGCCGATGCGCGGTCGGACGCGTACGAGCGCGTCGTCGATCGCCTGCTCGCGAGTCCGCGCTACGCCGAGCGCATGGCCGCCGATTGGCTCGACCTCGCGCGCTACGCCGACACCTACGGTTACCAGGCGGACGCCGAGCGCCGCGTGTGGCCGTATCGCGACTGGGTGATCCGCGCGTTCGACGAGGACCTGCCGTACGACCGCTTCGCGACGTGGCAGCTCGCCGGCGATCTGGTGCGCGCGGCCGCGCCCGCCGAGACGCCGCGCGATGCCGAGCTCGCGACCGCGTTCAACCGCCTGCACCGCCAGACCAACGAAGGCGGCTCGACCGAGGAGGAGTTCCGCGTCGAGTACGTCGCCGATCGAGTGCACACGTTCGGCACCGCGTTCCTCGGGCTGACGACGGAGTGCGCGCGCTGCCACGACCACAAGTACGACCCGTTGCCGCAGCGCGACTACTACGGGCTCTTCGCGTACTTCGACGACGGCGACGAGAGCGGGCTCTACTCGTACTTCACGAGCGCGACGCCGACGCCGACGTTGCGGCTGACGACTCCGGAGCAGGAGTCGCGCCTGGCCGAGCTCGCGCGCGAGGTCGCGCAGGCCGAAGCGCGCGTCGAGGGGCTCGCCGCCGAGCGCGAGGGCGACTTCCAGGCCTGGCTCGCGTCCGGCGCGTCGTGGTCGCCGTCCGGTCCGATCGCGCGCTATCCGCTCGACGGGTACGCGCAGGACGGCTCGCTCGCGAACGCGGTCGATCCGGCGAAGCCCGGTGCGACGCTCGAACGCCCGAAGCTCGTCGAAGGCCGCGTCGGCGGCGCACTGGAGTTCAGCGGCGACGACAACGCGAGCTTCCCCGGCGTCGCGGAGTTCGAGCACACCGATCCGTTCAGCTTCGCGCTGTGGCTCTGGACGCCGGAGCCGAAGCCGCGCGCGATCGTGCTGAAGCGTTCGCGCGCGTGGTCCGACGCGGGCTCGCAGGGCTACGAGCTGCTGCTCGACGACACGCGCGTCGCGTGGTCGCTGATCCACTTCTGGCCGGGCAACGCGATCTCGATCCGCACTCGCGCGCGCCTCGAGCCGCGGCGCTGGACGCACGTCGCGGTGACGTACGACGGCTCGGCGCGCGCCAACGGGCTCGCGATCTACGTCGACGGCGCGCGCGCCGAAGTCGAGGTCGTCCGCGACGAGCTCTGGAAGCCGATCACCGGCGGCGAGCCGGGCGCGTTGACGCTCGCCGAGCGCTTCCGCGACGTCGGCTTCGCCGGAGGACGCGTCGACGAGCTCTGCGTGTTCGACCGCTGCCTGACCGCGCTCGAGATCGCGCGACTCGTCGCGCCGGTCGAGTCGCCGGCCGGGGATGCTCCGAACGTCGCGCTCGGTGACATCGGCGTCGACGCGTTGCGCGAGACGTGGCTCGCGTGCGTCGACGAGCCCGCGCGCGCGGCGAGAGAAGCCCTTCGCGCCGCGCGCAAGCGCCAGGCCGAGGAGCTCGCTCGCGTCGAGGAGATCATGACGATGCGCGACCGGCCGACGCCGCGCACCGCGTACGTGTTGAAGCGCGGCCGCTACGACCAACCGGACACGTCGCAGCCGGTCGAGCCGCACGTGCCGGCGGCGCTCGGCGGCGCGGACGGACTCCCGCCGAACCGGCTCGGCCTCGCGCGTTGGCTGGTCGCGCCGTCGAATCCGCTGTTCGGTCGGGTCGCCGTCAATCGTCTGTGGGCGCAGTGCTTCGGGCACGGGCTCGTCGCGACGCGCGAGAACTTCGGCGTGCAAGGCGAAGCGCCGTCGCATCCCGAGCTGCTCGACGCGCTCGCGGTGCGTTTCGCCGAGGACGGCTGGAGCACCAAGCGCTTCCTGCGGCGGCTGGTGCTTTCCGCGACGTACCGGCAGTCCTCGCGCGCTCGCGAGGAGCTCACGGCGCTCGATCCGGAGAATCGACTGCTCGCGCGCGGCTCGGTGCGTCGCCTGTCGGCCGAGGAAATGCGCGATCAAGCGCTGTGCGCGTCGGGCTTGCTCGTCGAGCGCGTCGGCGGGCCTTCGGTCAAGCCGTGGCAACCGCCGGGGATCTGGGAGATCGGCTGGGGCGGGACGTACACGCCCGACACCGGCGAGGGGCTGCATCGCCGCAGCCTCTACACATACTGGCGTCGCACCGCGCCGCCGCCGAACATGCTCTTGTTCGACGCTTCGAAGCGCGAGGTCTGCGTCGCGCGCCGTTCGACCACCAACACGCCGCTGCAGGCGCTGGTGCTCTTCGACGACCCGCAGTTCGTCGAATGCGCGCGTTCGCTCGCGGCCGTCGCGCTGCGCGAGTCCGGCGATCGCGACGCACGGGTCGAGCGCGTCTTCCGCGGCCTCGCGACGCGCGCGCCGGAGCCCGCGGAACGCGCCGCGCTCGCCGCGCTCTTCGAGAGCGAGCTCGCGAGCTACCGCGCGGATCCCGCCGCCGCCGAGCGTCTGCTCGCAGGCGCGAGCGACCTCGCGGGGCTCGCGCACGACGAGCTCGCGGCGCTGACGCTGGTCGCATCCACCGTGCTCGCGTCCGACGCGAGCCAGACGAGGCGCTGAACATGCCGCTCGACCCTCGAGTGCTCTCGCGACGACACTTCCTCCGCGGCACGGCGGGTTCGCTCGGCGCGCTCGCGCTCGCCGAGCTCGCGACCGCCGGCGCCGTCTCGTCCGGCGTCGCCCGCGTCGAGCCGCCGCGCCGCGCGAAGGCGCGCCGCGTGATCTACCTCTTCCAATCGGGCGGCCCGTCGCAGCTGGAGACGTTCGACTACAAGCCGGTGCTCAACGCTCGCAACGGCGAGCCGCTGCCCGACTCCGTGCGCCAGGGCCAACGCCTGACCGGCATGAGCGGCAACCAGTCGTTGCTGCCGCTCGCGGGCTCGCAGTTCCGGTTCGCGCAACACGGCTGTTCGCGCCAATGGGTGAGCGAGCTCTTCCCGCGCACCGCCGGCGTCGTCGACGAGCTCTGCTTCGTCAAGTCGCTGCACACCGAGGCGATCAACCACGATCCGGCGATCACGTTCCTCTGCACCGGCTCGGAGATCGCAGGTCGGCCGTCGATGGGCGCGTGGCTCTCGTACGGACTCGGCAGCCCGAATCGCAACCTGCCGGCGTTCGTCGTGCTGGTGACCAAGAAAGGCGCCGATCAGCCGCTCTACGCGCGCCTCTGGGGCTCCGGTTTCCTGCCGAGCGAGCACCAGGGCGTGCAGTTCCTCGCCGGCAAGGAGCCGGTGCTCTACCTCGCCAATCCCGACGGCGTTTCGGCGACGGCGCGCAGGCGTCAGCTCGACGCGCTCGGCGAGCTCGCGAAGGCGCAGCACGCGCGCGAAGGCGACGACGAGATCCTGGCGCGACTCGCGCAAGCGGAGATGGCGTTTCGGATGCAGACGAGCGTGCCCGAGGTCACCGACCTCTCCGACGAGCCCGACGAGGTGTTCGAGCTCTACGGCGCCGACGCGCGGACGCCCGGCACGTACGCGGCGAACTGCTTGCTCGCGCGGCGGCTCGCGGAGCGCGGCGTGCGCTTCGTGCAGCTCTTCCATCCCGGTTGGGATCACCACGGCGACCTCCCGGCGAGCATGCGCAACCTCGCGCGCGAGACCGATCAGGCGAGCGCGGCGTTGATCGTCGACCTGAAGCGGCGCGGACTGCTCGACGACACGTTGGTCGTCTGGGGCGGCGAGTTCGGGCGCACCAACTACTCGCAAGGCAAGCTCACCTCCGACAACTACGGTCGCGACCACCATCCGCGCTGTTTCACCGCGTGGCTCGCGGGCGCGGGCGTGAACGCCGGCACGAGCTTTGGCGAGACCGACGAGTTCGGCTACAACATCGCGCGCGATCCGGTGCACGTGCACGACTTCCACGCGACCTTGCTGCATCTCCTCGGCGTCGATCACACGGCGCTGACCTTCCGCTACCAGGGCCGTGATTTCCGGTTGACCGACGTCGCCGGACGCGTGGTCCACGAACTGCTGAGCTGACGATGGCGCCCACCTTTCCGTCGTTCGTCCAAGTCCTCGGTCGCGCGCATCCGTTGGTGTTGCACCTGCCGATCGGGCTCTTCGTCGGGCTCGCCGTCGTCGAGGCGCTCGCGCTGTTCGGTTGGCTGACCGCTTCGCGAAGGCTGGTCGGCGTGTGGGTGTGGCTCGCCGCGCTGTCGGCTCTCGCGAGCGCGGGCAGCGGTTGGCTGCTCGGCCACGAGGACGGCTACGGCGGCGAGACGCTCGAGCGGCACGAGAACCTCGGGCTGATCGTCGCCGCGCTCGCGTTGATCGTCGCCGGGCTGCACCAGCTCTCGCGCGAAGGCACGCGCACGACGTTGCTGCGGCTCTACCGCGGCTGCGTGTTCGCGACCGCCGCGTTGCTCGTGCCGACCGGACACCTCGGCGCGACGCTGACGCATGGCGACGACTTCCTGTTCGAGCCCCTGCGCGAGAAGCCCGCTCCCGCGCCGAAGGATCCGAGCGCGCCCGCCGAGTCCGGCGTATCGACGTACGCGTCCGTGATCGCGCCGCTGCTCGAGAAGCGCTGCACGTCGTGCCACGGCGAATCGAAGCACAAGGGCAAGCTCGCGCTGCACACCCGCGAAGCGATCGAAGCGGGCGGCGAGTCCGGAGCGGTCCTGAATCGCGCGCAGCCCGGCGAGAGCGAGCTCCTGGTGCGCTTGAAGCTGCCGGTCGATCACGACGACCACATGCCGCCGGGCGACAAGCCTCAACCGTCGGCGGAGGAGCTCGCCGCGCTGGAAGCGTGGATCCTCGCCGGCGCGCCGTTCGAAGGCGCGGTCGCCGCGCTGCCCGCGGGAGTCGCGCAAAGTGAAGCCCCGGCCGCGAAGCCGGCCGAGAAGCCCGCGAAGCCGGCTCCGCCGGAGCCGAAGCGGCCCGCTGCGGACGCGCTCGCGGCGCTCGACGCCGAGTTCGCGCACGTCGAGATGCAGGAGCGCGACGGGAACCTGCTGTGGATCGACTTCTCCGCGCTCGCGACGCGCGCGGACGACGCGCTGGTGACCGAGTTGGTCCGGCCGGTCGGCGAGTTCGTCGCCGAGCTCTCGCTCGCCCGCTCGCAAGTCGGTGCGAGGACCTTGGAGCTCGCCGCGGGGCTGCCGAAGCTCCGCCGACTCGATCTGCGCGGCGCGCCGATCGACGACGGGGCGCTCGCGAAGCTCGGCGCGCATCCGACGCTCGCCGAGCTCGTGCTCGCCCAGACCAAGCTGACCGATGCGTCGCTCGACGCGTTGCTCGCGTTGCCGAAGCTCGAGCGCGTGTTCCTGTGGAAGAGCGGCCTGTCGTCCGACGCGATCGCGCGACTGCGCAGCGAGCGTCCGGAGCTCCACGTCGACGCCGGCGACGTGCCCGACTCCGCGCCGGCGGACGCCGAGACCGAGATCAAGCTCTCGAGCGACGCACCGCTGCCCGGCGCGCCGGCGCCCGAGAGTCCCGCCGCGGCGCTCGTGCCGATCAACCAGAAGTGCCCGGTGTCCGGCTCGCCGGTCAATCCGAAGTACGCGGTCGTCTACGACGGCAAGGTGATCGGCTTCTGCTGTCCGAACTGCCCGAAAGAGTTCTGGGCGAATCCGGAAGCGTGCCTCGCGGAGCTCGAGTGATCGCGCGCAGCTCGCGGGGCGCGTCGGTCCGCGCCGCACGCGGAGCCACGCGCCGTTCCGGCGCACGCGGCAAGCGCCCGTGCGCCGGCCCGCGGCCGACTTCGCCGCACTGACGGAGCGAGCACGATGGCGATGCGCGTGCTTCGGGGGCTCGGGATCGTCGCGGTGATCGTCGCCGCGGTCTTCGCGGTGTTCCGTCCGGCGCTCGACGCCGAGCTGCTCAACTGGGACGACATCGACGGCATCGCGAACAACGCGAAGTTCCGCGGGCTCGGCTGGGACGAGCTGCGGTGGATGTTCACCACCAATCTGTCGGGGCCCTACCAGCCGTTGAGCTGGCTCTCGCTCGCGATCGACCACGCGCTCTGGGGCCTCGAGCCGGGACTCGACGCGCCCGCCGCGCGCGGATTCCACCTGACCAACGTCGCGCTCCACGCAGCCGTCGCGGTGCTGTTGTTCGCGTTGGTGCGCGAGGGTTTCGCGCTGCGCTTCGGCGCGGAGCGCGAGCGACGCGAGCCGTGGCCGACGCTCGCCGCGCTCGGTGCGGCGCTCTTCTTCGCGTTGCATCCGCTGCGCTGCGAGTCGGTCGCGTGGGTGACCGAGCGTCGCGACGTGCTCTCCGGTCTCTTCGCGGTCGCCGCGGTGTGGGCGTGGTTGCGCTGGGCTCGTCCGCGATTTGTCCCGGACGTGTCGAGCCAGGCAAGTTCGGCGAGTTCGCCGGCGAGCGCGTGGGGCGCCGTCGCATGCGCTCTCGCCGTCGCGCTGTTCCACCTCGGCGTCGATCGCTCCGCCGACGACCACCTCGAGTTCGCGGAGCACGGCGAGCTGCTGCTCGCCGCCGCGTTCGTGCTGCTCGTCGTCGGCGCCGCGAGCGTCCATCGCCGTGCCGCGCGCTCCGGTCTCGCGGGCTCGCCCGCGTGGCTCGCGCTCGCGCTGTTCGCGTTCCTGCTCTCGCTGCTCGCGAAAGCGGCTGCGATGGCGTTGCCCGCGGTGCTGCTCGCGATCGAGCTCTGGCTCGCGCACGCGACGGCCGCGCGCGAGCCACGCCGGCGCGCCGGCACGTCGCCGGCGCCAGGGGCGTGGCGCGTGCTCGGCGAGAGCGTGCTCGAGAAGCTCCCGTTCGTCGCGCTCGCCCTCGTCTTCGCGAGCCTCGCGGTGTGGGGGCAGCGCGGCGCCGGCCTGATGGTCGCGTGGGCGGATCACGGGCTCTCCGCGCGGCTCGCGCAAGCCGCGTACGGCGCGTGGTTCTATCCGCTGGCGACGCTCGCGCCGGTGCGCCTCTCGCCGATCTACGACCTGCCGCGCGGGCTCTCGCTCGCGGAGCCGCTGCACGCGCTCGCGTTCGCCGCGGCGTGCGCGGTCGTCGTCGTGCTCACGCTGCGGCGACGGCGCGTGCCCGGGCTCGCGTGCGCGGCGGCGTGCTACCTCGTGCTGATCGCGCCGGTGCTCGGTCTCGCGCAATGCGGTCCGCAGCTCGTCGCCGACCGCTACAGCTACCTCGCGTGCCTGCCGTTCGCGTGGCTCTTCGGCGCGGCCATCGGCGAGCTCGGGCGCGCGCGCTGGCGGCTCGCGTGCGGTGTGGTGTGGCTCGGCGCCCTCGGCGTGCTCGCGGAGCGGCAGACCCGGATCTGGCGCGATTCGGAGAGCCTCTGGACTCACGCGCTCGCGCTCGCGCCCGAGAGTCCGATCGCGAACGCCGGGCTCGCGCACGTGCGCAAGACCGAGGGTTTCGCGGAGCGCGACGCACCCACGAAACGCGCGAAGCTCGAAGAGGCGCTCGAGCGCTACTCGCGCGCCGATCCAGACGATCCGCGTTGGATGGCGAACCGAGCGGTGATCGAGGTCGAGCTCGCGGCCGCCGCGACGCCCGACGAACGCGAAGCCCTGCGCTCGCGCGCGGTCGCGAACGCCCGGCGCGCGCTCGAGCTCGCCCGCGGCCGCGGCGAGCCCGGCGTCGACTACCTGCTGACCGTCGGCGTCGCGCTGCACGAGGCCGGCCACGCGGAGGAAGCGCTCGACGGCCTGCGCGCGTACGTCGAGGCGTTTCCGGCGAGCTTCCTCGGCTGGGCGAATCTAGGTATCGCGTGCCTCAAGGCCGGTCGGAACGACGAAGCGGTCCGAGCGCTGCGCCGCGCGGTCGAGCTCGACGGCACGCAGGGCTTCGCGTGGTCGAATCTCGGGCTCGCGCTCGAAGGCGTCGGCGACTCCGCGGGCGCGGGCGAAGCGTATCGACGGCTGCTGGAGCTCCGCCCGGGCGATGCGTCGGTCGAGGAGCGGTTGAAGCGAGCCCGAGCCGCCTCGCGCTGACGCCCGCGGAAGTCTCGCGAAGGCCTTGGGCTCGCGCCCTCCTTGCGCTCGCGCCGGCGGGTCCGCGACGCCGGAGCAAGACCGTGCGACTGCGCACTCGGCCTGCGCAACACGTTCCATTCCAACACGATTCGACTGGGCTATGGACAAGCGGAGCCTCGCGCGTGAGGCTCTTTCGTCGGCGTCACGTCGCCGAGGCTCCGAAGCGCGAGGTGGGCTCGCGGCTCCGGACGCAGGAAGGTGCGACATGAACGGGAACGCCGGCACGATCGAAACGAGCCACGAGGCCGAAGTCGCGGCGTGGAAGGCGCTGGTGATCGAGTACCAGAAGCCCAACCGCGCGCGCGCGATCTGGCAGCTCGTCAACACGTTCGGCGCGTACGCGGCGGTCTGGACGCTGCTCTACTTCAGCCTCTCGGTGTCGTGGTGGCTGACGATCCCGCTCGCGGTGCTCGCCGGTGGCTTGATGGTGCGGATCTTCATCATCTTCCACGACTGCGGCCACGGCTCGTTCTTCGAGTCGCGCCTCGCCAACGACGTGTGGGGGTGGATCTCCGGCGTGCTGACGTTCACGCCGTACTACCACTGGCGTTGGGAACACGCGATCCACCACGCGTCCGCGGGCAACCTCGACAAGCGCGGCGTCGGCGACGTCTGGACGCTGACGGTGCAGGAGTACCTCGAAGCGTCGCGTTGGAAGCGCTTCTCGTATCGCCTCGCGCGCAATCCGGTGGTGCTGTTCCTGATCGCGCCTCTGGTGCTGTTCCTGCTGATGCAGCGCGTGCCGTCGCGCACCGCGAGCCGCCGCGAGCGCCTCTCCGTGTGGTGGCTCAACGCCGCGATCGTCGCGGTCGCGATCGGGATGAGCGCGTTGTTCGGGTTCGTCCCGTACCTGCTGATCCAACTGACCGCGATGGCGGTCGCCGGCTCGGCGGGGGTGTGGCTCTTCTACGTCCAACACCAGTTCGAGGACGCGTACTGGGAGCGCGGCGACGACTGGGCGTACACGGCCGCCGCGTTGAAGGGGAGCTCGTTCTACAAGCTCCCGCGGGTCCTGCAGTGGTTCTCGGGAAACATCGGCTTCCACCACATCCACCACCTCAGCCCGCGGATCCCCAACTACAACCTCGAGCGCTGCCACCGCTCGGATCCGCTCTTCCACGACGTCAACTCGGTGACGTTCTTCTCGAGCTTCCGACTCGCGACGCTGCGGCTCTGGGACGAGTCGGCGAAGAAGCTGGTCGGCTACCGGCGCCTCGCGGAGCTGCGCAAGCAGCACGCGCAAGCGAAGCTCGCGAAACAGGAAGTCGGCAAGCGCTGAGGCGCGAGCGCCGCGCCCGCGCAGTCCGCGTTTGCCGACTGCGCTCGTGCGCTTCTGCGCGTGCGCCTACTTCGTGCGCCTACTTCGTGCGGCGGGCGAGGCGCGGCGACGTCACCAGCGAGGTGTACGCCGGGCGGCGGATGTAGATCTGGTCGCGAGTGGCCGCATCTCGATCGGTCATGTCGGTCGCGATCGTCTTCTCGAGCTCCAGGGCCGCGTTGATCGCGGCGGCGCGTTGGTCGTGCTCGCTGACGATCGTGCGGACGAACAGCGGCTCGGTGCGGACGATGCCGTCCCAGCGAGCGTGGATCACGTGCCAACGGTCGGAGGTGATGGCGGGGTTGCGATTCGGAGTGCGCGTTTCTCGGATCATGGCTGCTTGCGTTGAGTTTCTGCGGAAGGCGTGGACGTGGCCGCGGGCGGGAGCACGGCGGTTTCGATCGACGCGGCGCCGGGGGGCGCGGCATCGTTCACGGGCTCGAACGGCTCGGCGTTGGGGAACTCGGCGCGCTCACGGCGTCGAGCTTCTTTTTCCGCGCGTTTTTCGATCTTCTTCCGCTCGCGCTGGCGTTTTTGGAACGAATCCAAGCGGGTCGCACCAGGCTCACGGCGTCAACGGCGGACCTTCGTGCGGAACCAGGCAAGAAGACTCGCGGCTCTTCGGAATGACCAAGAGCGCTCGATCGGACTGCTTGCATCCTAGTCCACCGAGCGTGCGAGAGCCCGTGCATTCACGCACATATCGCGCCACGGAGCGCGCCGCGCACGCCAAAGGTGCGAGAAGGGCGATTGGACCGCGAGATTCGTCGCGCGCGACCGAGCTTCAGTAGCCCGACTTCCAATCGACGACGTTGAGCAAAGGCTCGCCTTTTCCGAAACGGCGTAGATTCTCGCGGAAGAGCGCATTCGCGCGCTCCTCGGTCAACGCCGAGCGCGCGGCGACATGCGGAGTGATCAACACGCCGTCGAGCTTCCAGAGCTCGTGATCGGCGGGCAGCGGCTCCGGATCGGTGACGTCGAGCGCCGCGCCGCCGAGGCGCTTCGACTTCAGCGCGTCGATCAGCGCCTGCGTGTCGACGACCTTGCCGCGCGCGATGTTGACCAGCAGCGCACCGGGCTTGAGCGCCGCGAACGCGCGCGCGTCGAAGAGGTGGGTCGTCTCCGGCGTCAGCGGCACGCAGAGCACGACGACGTCGGCCTCGGGGAGGAGCTCGAGGAGCTTGTCCGCGAGCTCGACGCGGTCGACGAACGGCGGCGCGTCGGTGCCGCTGCGGCGCGTCGCGAGCACGCGCATCTCGAAGCCCTTGGCTCGTCGCGCGACCTCGGTGCCGATGCCGCCGAGCCCGACGACGAGCAACGTGCGGCCGGCGAGCGCGAACGGCTCGCGTCCGCTCTCCGCGCCGTCCCAACGCGCTTCGGCTTGTGCGCGCCACGCGCTCGGGAGGTCGCGCGAGAGCGCGAGCACCATCGCGAACACGTGATCGGCGATCGCCGGCCCGTGGACGCCGCGCAGGTTGCAGAAGACGATCTCGGTGCGCGCGCGGAGGTCGGTCAGGCTCGCATACCGATCGACGCCCGCGCTCTGGGCTTGGACCCAGACGAGCTTCTTCGCCTTCGCGAGGAACTCCGGCGACAGGAAGCGCGCGTCGCAGCCGTCGGCCTCGGCGGCGTGGGCGAGCGCCTGCTCGCGCGAGAGCTTCGCGAGGACGCGCACGTTCGGCGCGAGCTGGTACAGCACGTCCTGCTCGTCCTCGGACAGGTCGCCGGCGAGGTAGAGCAGCTCCTTCTTGCCGCCCTGCGTGTCGACCGCGACGCGCGCATCGCGGTCGGAGCCGATCGCGAGCGCGTCGGTCAGGCTGGGCGTCGCTTGTGTCTGCGCGGGCGCGACGACGGGCTCGCGGGTCGAACGACAACCGGCGACCAGGACGAGGGCGAGGATCAGAGCGCGCAGCATGGGGGACCTCCGTCCGCGCATGCTAGAGCGGTCAGGGCGCGAGCACCACGCGCGCCGAGTACGCGAGCGCCGGATCGTTGCGCGCGGCGGTCATCAGCAGGGTCGCGAGCTCGCGCTTGGGCTTGCCGTGGAAGACCGCGGTGTCGCCGAGGTAGACGGTGACGTCCTTCGAGAGGTCGACCAGCGTCTCGTCGAGCAGCACCGACAGTCCGCTCGCGTCCCGGTCGCACGTCACGCGCACCTCGTTCTTAGCGCGGTCGATCTCGGCGACGACGGTCGAGTGCGCTTTCGGCGTCTCCCAGTAGAGCCAGTAGAACTGGCGTTTCCACGCGAGGATCGGCTGCCACACCACCTTGGTCGGTCGCGCGTCGCGCTCGCGGTCGGCGAGCTTCGCGAGCAGCGCCGTGAAGCCGCCGGGCGCGAGGTCGTGCTGGCGATTCGGGACCTCCCAGTACTCGAAATCGAAGCCGCCCCAGCGCTCGCGCGCCTTCTCGAGCAGCTTCGCCGCCGCGCGGTTGGCGTCGGGCGGCACGTTGGGATCGTCGTCGCTCTGGTAGATCCGGATCGGCACGTTGCGCAGCGACGGGATCACGCCGTGGTCGATGTCGATCACCTTGCCTGCGCGATCGAACACAGGCGTCGGCGCTCCCGCGGAAGGCGCGAGCCCGGCGACGAGGTCCGCGTGGTGCGCGCCGAGCAGCCACGTCCCATAGCCGCCCATCGAGTGCCCGGAGAAGAACACGCGATCGCGATCGAGCTTCCAAGTCGCGAGCGCGGCTTCGACGAGATCGAGCACGAACTCCTCCGAGCCCGAGTCGGTCCAGCCGCGCTCGGTCTTCTCGAGCACCTCGGGATAGATCGCGAGCCAGCCGAGCTCCTTCGCCGCGCTGTCCATCGCGCCGTGCGCGCTCCACGCGTCGCCCGAGCCGACTCCGCCGCCGTGCATGCCGATCATCAGCGCCTTCGGCTTCTTCGTTTCGCCGCCGACGATGAACAAGCCGCGGTCCGCGCCGCCTTTCGTCTCCGCGGGCCAGAACCACTGCGCGCCCGGCTTCTGCTCGAGCTTGCGGCCGCGCTTCGCGAGCTCCTTGAACACCTTGTCGCGCCAGCTCTTGACGTCGATCGGCGCGAGCTCCTTCGCCAGCGCGAGCCTCGCGAGCAGCTTCCGTTGCTCGTCGCGCTCGCTCTCCTTGCGTCCATCGAGCGTCAGGTAGCGCGCGACCGCGTCCTGGGTCTCCTTCGCGCCGAGCGGCTTGACGTCCTGCGCGGGCGCGGTGGCGAGCGCGAGCAGCGTGAGACCGAGGGCGAAGAGACGCGGCATCCGGGGCAGGAGTCTAGCGTGTACGTCCGCCTGCGTCCGAGGGCCCAGTCGCGCTCGCACTCGTCCCGATGGCCGATCGGCGGCGCGGGTCGATGATCCGGGCATGAGTCGTGTCGGTCTGCTCGCGTCGCTCGCGGCGTGCGCGCTCTCGAGCTGCGTCATGGTCGCGCCGGACTGGGCGTACGATCCGGCGCTCGTCGTGCGCGGCACCCTCGAGCTCGGCGCGCAGCGCATGAGCGACGACGGGTACTGGGCGCCGACCGACGAACCGTTCGCGATCGGCGGGCTGATCGACGTGCGCAATCGTGCGTCCGGCTTCGGCGGCGAGCTCGGCGCCGGCCTCGCGTTCGACGACGCCGACGTCGGCAACACCGGCACCGATGCCGAGCTCAGCGTCGGCGAGCTCTTCGGCGGCGCGCGGCAGACGTTCTCGCTGTTCGGCGATCGACTGCACCCGTACGTCGCGGTCGGAGCGACGGTGGTCACCGTCACCGCGCGCATCACGCAAGGCGGTTGGGTGTACGACGAGGACGACGACGCGTCGTTCGGTCTCTACGGGCGCGTCGGAGCGTACTGGAGCTTCGGCGGCGGCTTCGATCTCGGCGTCGACTTCCGGAGCGTGTTCGGCACCGATGTCGAGCTCGCCGGCGCGGGCGGCGACGTCGACTCGTCGCGGCTCGCGGTCGTTTTCGGATGGTCGATCTGATGCGCGCTCAGGCGCTGCGGCGCACGTCGGCGCCGAGTGGCTCGCGCGGCGACTCGGCGGGCGAGCTCGCGCCGTGAGGCAGCGCCGGCGACGTCCGCGCGTCCAGGTTCTCGACCAGCTTCGCGCGTAGCTTGCCGAGCTCCATCGGTTTCGAGATGTAGTCGTCCATGCCCGCTTCGAGGCAGACCTGACGATCGCCGGTGAGCGCGTGCGCCGTCATCGCGATCACGCGCACCGAGCGGCGCGGTTCCGGCAGCGCGCGGATCGCGGCGGTCGCCTGGTAGCCGTCCATGCCCGGCATCGAGCAGTCCATGAACACCGCGTCGAAGTCCTCGTCGCCGACGCGTCGCACCGCATCGACGCCGTCGGCGACCGTCAGCACCGAGCAGCCCAGTCGCTCGAGCATCCGCGCCGCGATCAGACGATTGACCGGGTTGTCGTCGACGACGAGCACGCGCGCGGAGAGCGGGGAGCTCGGCGCCTGCCGGAACGACGTCTCGGCGAGCGCGCCGTCGCCTTCCGCGGCCGCGGGCAAGCGCGCTTGGAATCGGAAGGTGCTGCCGTGGTCGGGCACGCTCTCGACTTCGATCTCGCCGCCCATCAGCTCGACCAGGCGCTTGCAGATCGCGAGCCCGAGCCCGGTGCCTCCGAAGCGACGCGTCGTGCTGCTGTCGGCTTGCGTGAACGGCTCGAAGATCGAGGCGAGCGCGTGCGGCGGGATGCCGATCCCGGTGTCGCGGACGCGGAACTCGAGGCGCTCCGAGTGCGCGGGCGCGCGTCGCACCGCGAGCGCGACCTCGCCGCGCGCGGTGAACTTGATCGCGTTGTCGAGCAGGTTGAGCAGCACCTGGCGCAGCCGGACGGGATCGCCGACGACCAGCCTCGGCACGTCGGCGTCCACGTCGAGGCGCACGTTGACCGCCTTCGCGTGCGCGGCGTTCGCCTCGAGGTCGATCACCGCGTGCAGGACCTTGTGGAGGTCGAAGCGGATGCGCTCGATCTCGATGCGGTTCGACTCCGCCTTGGTGAAGTCGAGCACGTCGTTGATCAGCGACAGCAAGCCGCGCGACGAGCGATGGATCACCTGGACGAGCTCGGCCTGGTCCGGCGACAGGGTCTCCTGCAACAGGAGCTCGGCGGTGCCGAGGATGCCGTTCATCGGCGTGCGCAGTTCGTGGCTGATCGTCGCGACGAAGCGGCCCTTCGCGTCGCTCGCGCGCTCAGCGGCCGCTTTCGCCTCGGAGAGCTCGCGCGTGAGCTGTTCGAGCTCGGTGACGTTCGCCTGCAGCTCCTTGTGGCTGCCGAGCATCGCCTGCTTGCTGCGCAGCGCGAACTTCTCCGCCCGTTCAGCCTGTCGACGAACCTGCTCGGCCTCGCGCATCGCGACGCGCAGCGCCTTCTCGAGCTGCGCGATGCGCGCTTCGAGCTCGGCAGGATCGCGTTCCATGTGCGTCAGTTGCCGACCAGGATCGTGACGCAGGTCTCGTTGTGCAGCACCGGCGGTCCGTTCCGTGCCTGCGGACAGATCTCGCCGAACGCGTAGAAGCCCGCGAGCGAGATCGCGCCGAGCTCCGAGCGGTCGAACGCTCGCTTGAGGTGCGCGATCTCCTCGGCGGCGCGCGTGCCGAGCACCCACTTGCGCGCGGCGCAGCTGAAGAGCAGCGCGACCGAGGGGCTGCGGCCGGGATAGGTCTTGATCGCGTTGTCGAGCGACTCGCGCGTGCCGCTGAGCAGCCCTTCGGGCACGACCTCGGTCATCCGCACGAGCCAACCCTCGGGCATGTCGCCGGCGAACTGCACGCAACCGGCCGCTTCGTCGATCGACATCGCGGCGCGCAGGACGTGTTGCTCGGGACTCGACGGCTCGCTCACCGCGAGCGGGAACTCGCCGAGGCTGCCCGACACGCGGTCGCCCCAGAAGCTCTGGTAGACCTCGATCGCCGGCCGACCGTCGATCTCGTAGACCGCGCCGCCGACCGATCGCGTGATGCGGTGGGTGACTCCGATCGGGAACCAACCGGACGCGACGCCGCAACCGACCGAGATCGGTCCGTAGAAGGCGAGCAACGCGATCGAGTCGCGATGGAGCTCGACTCCGAAGAACTGCCGGGTCTCCTCGGAAATCGTGTGGTCGCCGGCGAGTCCGCCGACGATCGGGCACGCCGAGGAGCCGAGGCGCGCGTGCAGCTTCGCGAGCACGTCGGACACGTTGACCGTCGTCGCGGGGCACAGGACGACGCAGAGCGCTGGCTTGCCCTCGCCGAGGCCGCGCACCGCCGCGTCGACCGCGGCGTCGAGGTCCTTGCTCGGGTCGAGCCCCTGGCTCGCGCGGATGCCGAGCTCGTCGCCGCCGAAGACGGTCAGGCACACGGAGTCCTCGCGGAAGCCGAGCCGCGACGACATCTCGCCGTCGGTGCTCGCGCCGATCAACGCGATGCTCGGCCAGCGCGCGCGCACCATTGCGAGCAGCTTGGGCGCGTCGTACTCGTTTGTCGCGAAGAGCAACGCGCCCTTGGGCTCGATGCCGGCGAGCACGCGCTCGCACTGCTCGATCGCCTGTTGGATCGCGCTCTCGACGTCGACGTCGTCGCTGTGACCGACCGCTGAGATCATGGGGAGGACTTTCGGTGGGGGAATTCGCGTGTATCGGGCCCCGTGT
>JADLBP010000328.1 GCA_020847695.1 Planctomycetota bacterium | reverse complement strand
TCGCGGAAGGAGACGCGCGCGGCGCGGGACGTCGGCTCGACCATCTCCGGGAGCATGGAGTGCGACACACGACGCGGCAAACCCTTTTGCGGCGGCGAGCGCGAGCCCGCACAATGCGCGACGTGATCCGCAGCGTCGCCGTCCTCGCTCTCGCTCTCGCGCTCCCGGCGTGCGGCGACGCCCCGACCGGCGAGGCGGCGCGAACTCCGCCCGCGGACGGACCGACCGCGAGCGCGACCGTCGCCCGAGCGGACGCCGCGCCAGCGCCGGCCACGGGTGCGCCGCTCCAGTTCCTGACGCGCCTCGAGTACGACGCCGGCGGAAAGCCCGAGACCGTCGCGGCCGCCGACTTCGACGGCGACGGCAGCTCGGAGCTGGTCGCCGCGTTGCTGGATCCCGGCCGGCTGGTCGTGTGGCGCGGCTCGACGTTCGGACCGGTCGAGCCGCCGACGAGCGTCGCGATCGACGCGTGGCCGCTCGCGCCGCTGGTCGTGCCCGCGCAGCGCTTCGGCGCGCCGCGACCGCGGCTCGCGGTCGCATCGCGCGCGACGAAGAGCCTCGCGTTCGTCGAGCCGCTCGCGGGGACGACCGAGCGCGTGCTGACGTTCGATGCCGTGCCGCGCGCGGCCGCGCTCGGCGATCTCGGCGCCGACGGGCGACTCGAGCTCGCCTTCGCGTGCGACGGTCGCGCGCTCGTGTTGGTCGACGAAGCGGGCGCGCGCACGGTCGCGCAGCTCCCCCCCGACCTGCCGCGTTGCGTCGCGGTGCTTGCCGACGGCAGCGGCGTCGTCGTCGGGTTCCAGGACAGCCAGACGCTCGCGTTGCTCACGCGCGACGCCGCCGGTGCGCTCGCGTTGGAGCGCGAGCTCGCGCTCGCCGGCTTCCCGCGCCGCGTCGCGGAGATCGACCTCGATCGAGACGGCGACCAGGAGCTCGTCGTGCTCGGCGGCGACCGCGCGGCGTGGGTGTACGGCTTCGCGGAAAAAGGCGGCTCGCGTGCATGGCGCCGCGACGGCGCGCGAGCGCTCGAGTGGAGCACGTCACAGGTCCCGCTCGACCTCGCGATCGGCGATGGCGACGGCGACGGAGCTCTCGATCTCGCGGTGCTCGCGTTCGCCGACCTCGAAGCGGCCCTGTGGTGCGGCTTCGATGCATCGGGGCCGAAGGTCACCGCGGCGGGCTACGTCGGCCAGAGCGCTCTGTCGCTCACCGCCGGCGACTTCGACGGCGATCGAGCGCTCGACCTCGCGATCGCGAACCGCGACGCGAACCGGATCAGCGTCGTGCGCGGCGACGGCCGCGGCGGCCTCGTGTGGCCGAGTTCCGCCGACGTCGCGACGTTCCCGACCTCGATCGCGACCGCGGACCTCGACGGCGACCGACGCGCGGAGGGCGTGTCGGTCTCCGCGAAGCTCTGCGCGCTCGATGTCGTGCGTTGGAACGGCAAGGAGCTCGAACGAGTTTCGCGCCTGCCGATCGGACCCGCGGCGCAAGCGCTGGTCACCGCCGACCTCGACGGCGACGGCCACGTCGACGCCGCGTGGATCACCTCCGACGCGCACGGCGCGCAGATCGAGCTCGCGTTCGGCGACGGCACTTCGGCGCTCGCGTCGCGCGCGAGCGAACCGCCGCTCGCGATCGGCGCGAGCGGCGAGGACCTGGTCGCGCTCGATCTCGACGGCGACGGCGGGCTCGAGCTGGTCGCCGCGAACTCGGAGGCGAACGAGCTCTGCGTCTTCCGCCGCGACGCCGCGGCGCGGTGCTTCGCCGCCGAGCCCGCGCGCGTTGCGCTCGGCCCCGCGCCGGTCGCGCTGGCGCCGTGCGGCGGCTCGCCGGCCGTTCCCGTCGGCCACGGCTCCTCCGGTTCGCCCCCCGACCGCGCGACGGGCCCGCGCGGCGAGCTCGCGGTCGCGCTCGCCGGCCCAGGTCCGCGTACCGGCGTCGCGCGTATCGCGCTCACCCGCGACGCGTCGGGCGCGTGGCACCTGAGCGAGCGCTCGCACGTGCCGCTGCGCGGCGTGCCGCTCGACATCGCCGCGCCGCGGCTCTCGCTGGCGGGCGGCGAGCTCGTCGTGCTCGGCTCCGACTCGCGCGATTCCGCGAACGGCTGGTTGCGAGTCGTGCGCGACGGCGCGGTCGTCTCGAGCCGGACGCCGGGCCTGAAGTGCGCGCAGCTCGCGATCGGCGACCTTGACGGCGACCTGCAGGACGACGTCGTGGTCGCTTCGCTCAACAGCCACGCGGTCAACCTCTGGCTCGGTCGCGCGGGCGAGCTCGTGCCCGAACCCAATCTCGGCGCGGGCCTCGGCGTGCTCGACGTCGCGCTCGGCGACGCCGATGGCGATGGCCGGCTCGACGTGTTCGTCGCGAACGCGTTCGGCGACGACGTCTCGCTCGTGCTCAATCCCGCGCGGCGCTGAGCCTCGGTCCCGCGCGCGCTCGCGAGGGTCGCGGCGGCGATTCCGCGCGCGGTGTGTCGCGGGCCGAGGACGGCCGGATCGCTGGCTCGCGCGCGTCCGCGCATTCGCGTCGGCACTCGCTCGTCGGCACTCGCTCGTCGGCGCAGACTCGTCGGCAAGCGATCGCTGTCGCGCACTCGGCTGTGCGCACTCGCCGGAAGCCGCCCCGTGACGCGCGCCCGCTGGAACACGCTCGCGGATGCCTTCCCCGCGGATCGTCCCGCCGTCGCGCTCGGCTCCGGTGTCGGCCCGGGCGACACGCGTTGCGCCCACGCTCGCCCGCGGCGCGCCAAGGCCGCTGACCACTCCCGACCGACCGCCGCGGCCGCGAGCTCTCCACCCCGAAACCCTGGCAGCGAGGTCGCAGGGAGCGATCCCAGCGCGCTTACCAACTTGTTCCTTGTGGCCGCGCAACCCGCGCCCGAGAATGCTCGCCTGCAGGTGCCCGACGGGCCCCAAAACACTTCGCGACCGCGTGTCTCGCCTCGTCGGCGTGCGGCGCTCCTCCCTTCGACGACCGAGGCGCTGACAAGGAATCGCTCCATGAATCTCCTCCAACGCCTGGTCGTGATCGGCGTGACGCTCGCGGCGCCGGCTCTCGCGCTCGCGGGAGACAAGGCCAACTGGATCGCCGACTACGACAAGGCGGTCGAGACGGCCAAGGCCCAGAAGAAGGACCTGTTCGTCGACTTCACCGGTTCGGACTGGTGCATCTGGTGCAAGCGCCTCGACGCCGAGGTCTTCAGCAAGCAGGAGTTCCTCGACGCGGTCCAGAAGGACTACGTGCTCGTGTCGCTCGACTTCCCGAACGACGAGGCGATCAAGGCCAAGGTGCCGAACCCGGCGCGCAACGACGAGCTCTCGAAGAAGTACGAAATCCAGGGCTTCCCGACGGTCCTCTTGATGACGGTCGACGGCGAGGTGTTCGCCAAGACCGGCTACCAAGCCGGCGGTCCGGTGAAGTACGTCGAGAGCCTCGCCACCATGCGCGAGACCGGCCGCAAGGCGATGACCGAGTGCAAGGAGATCGTCGCCAAGTTCGGCGCCGCGCTCGGCGAGGAGAAGAACATCCTGCTCGACCGCGCGCTGCGCACGCTCGAAGGTCTGACCGCCGACTCGCCGTTCGCCTCGCAGCTCAGCCCGGTGGTCCGCACCGCGTTCACCTCGGACGCCGACAACAAGCAAGGCCGCAAGGCCCGCGCGGTCAAGGCGCTGCTCAAGGCCGGCGAATACGACGCCGAGCTCGACAAGCTCGCGCACGAGCTCGACCCGAAGAACGAGCAAGGCATGATCGAGCACGCCGTCTCGGCGAAGCTGGATCAACTGAAGAGCGAAGCGGACGTGAAGGCGATCGTCGCGGAGATCGGCGAGCTCGACAAGCTCGGCATCAAGGACGCGGCGACCAAGGAGCGCCTCTACGCCTCGGTCGCGTTCTTCAACTTCCAGTACCTCGATGACAAGGAAGCCGCGAAGACCTGGGCGGAGAAGCTCAAGGCGATCGCCGGCGACACGGACGAGTTCAAGCAGCTCTTCGAGATGATCCTGGGCTGACCCGGCATCGTCCCCAGACCTCGCGAGCCCCTGGCGCCTCGGCGTCGGGGGCTCGCGCCCTTTTGCACCGTTCGCGCCACGCCGCCGCGACGCGCCACCGGGCCGGGGCATCGCGCTCGTGGACGTCTCACCGCGCCCGCTCTCCAGCGCGTCTCGCGTCTCGCCGCGCAGGCCCCGCCGTTCGCCTGCCCGCGCGCCCTCGTCGCACGTCGCACGGCCCTCGTCGCACGGCCCACGTCGCACGTCGCACGTCGCACGGCCCTCGTCGCACACCGACGCGCGCTCAGCGTCGGTCTCTCGTGCTCTCGCTCCCGGTCACCGCAGCCGCAAGACGCTGGGCACGCGATCGCGCCACCGCTGGCTGGCTCGCGCGCCTCACGCGCGTTCCGCGTTGCCGGGCCTGAGCTCTACTCGCGCGAAGCTGGGGTCGACGCGTCCGCTCCGGATTTCGGAGGCGCGGCACGGATCGGGAGCTGGACTTCGTGGAAGCGCTCTGCATCCACGACCATCGGGCTGTTCCAGCCAAAGACTCGCGCTGGGCCGCACTCCAACCACTCGGGGTGCTGCGCAAGCCAGGCGCGGAGTCCGGCGAGCGCGCGCTCGAACGTTGCGTTGTCGTCGGAGCCGCGCAGTCCGATGCTGAGCACCCGCGCAGCGGCGATGTCGACGACCTCGACATCGCCGTCCTTTCCGAGCTCTCCGATCTCGATCGAAGCGTAGAGGAACGCCATGCTGCGGATGCGCTCGACCTTCGCATCGACGCGCGAGTACGACATCTCGACCGGCGCCGTCATCGAGATCTCGTGCTTCTGGATATGCCGGAACAGCTTCCAGAACGCGCCGTTCCGTCCGCCGAACCACCCCTCGGGCACCGCGGCGCGGGCCATGCGATACGCGGGGTAGTCGAGCACAGCGAACTCACCGACCGGAGTCGCGGCAGGAAAGCCCGCGGGTCGAGGCGATTCCACACGCGGTGCGAACGTCAGGTCCAACGCGCGCTCGCGGACGAACGCTCGCAACTCGGCGAGCCGCTCTTCGACATCGCCGCGCGCGGCTGCGTCGCTGGCAGCGCCCAGAGCCGCACCGATCCGCGAACTCGGCCCCAGCTCGCGCACCGCTTCGGCGATGACCGAGCGCAGCGCCTCGAGCCGCGCCGCATCCCCCTCCGCGTCCGCCGCTCGCGCGAGCTCCGCCCCGAGCGCCCGCGCAACCAGCGCCCGAACCGCCGGATCCGGCGCAGTCTTCGGCAAGTCGCCCTGCAACGCCATCAATACGACCAAAGTCCACTCGAGCATCGATACCTCCGCCTCCCCATTCGCACCTCCCACGCCCGCGGATGCAACCTTCGCGTTCCGTCCGCCGCGCCCGTTGCACGCGAGCGGCCCCCTTCGCTACCCTTGTCCCCGCCTCCCGCGAGCGGGCGTAACTCAGCTGGTAGAGTGTCAGCTTCCCAAGCTGAATGTCGCGGGTTCGATCCCCGTCGCCCGCTCCATACACACCAAAGACTTAGGGCTACCTCGGCGAGCGCACCAGCGCAGGGAGTGCCGAGGGAGTGCCATCGCGTGCACCAAGCACCGCCGCCGAACGCCGCGCGGTAATCCACATGACGCCGCTCTGGAAGCTCTGCTCCGGTGAGTTCGCCGGACACCGAATCGATGACCGGTACTATGCGGCCGACGGTCGACACGGCGGCAACTTCCAAGGCGACGCGTTGTACGACCTTTCAGGTCGGCATGTCGGGGATGGCTACGACGCAAGCCGGCTCGGGAACCGCACTGGCACGGCAGCACCGTCACGGACGGGGTTTGCTGAACACCCATCGATCACTTCGGGCCGATACGC
>JADLBP010000327.1 GCA_020847695.1 Planctomycetota bacterium | reverse complement strand
TGCGCAACATCCGGCCGAGCCAGACCGCGGACGCGAGCTCGGGCAGCACGCGCTGTTCGTCGGGCCCTTGGAACCACGCGACCGGGTCGACGTGGAAGCGCGACGCGACGCGCTGGGCATCGCGCGCGGTCGCTTCCGGCAGCGCCGCGAGCAGCTTGAGCCGGGTCGTCCCGGCCGCCGCGCCGAGCCCGAGCTGCTCCGCCGCGAACGGGATCCCGGCGAAGAAGAGGCTCTCCGCTTCGGGCCGATCGAGCCCGGTCAGCCGCGTGCGATACCCGTCGCGCAGCGCGAAGCCTCCGAGCCGGCCTTTCTCGGCGTAAACGGGCACGCCGGCGGCGCTGAGCGCATCGATGTCGCGGTAGATCGTGCGCACCGACACCTCGAAGGCCTGCGCGAGCGCTTGCGCCGAAACGCGCCCTTCCGCCTGAAGCCTGAGCAGGATCGCGAGCAGTCGACTGCCTTGCATGCGCAACAGCGTGCCACGAGAGGCCGTCGCGCGGCGAGCCCCGGCTCGTGTGGACTCGCGCGCCGTCGGTTCAGAGCGGCGTCGCGGCCGGCGCGTTTCGCCGCACCAGCAGGTAATAGACCAGGGGCACGACCACCAGCGTGAACACCGTCGAGGCGATCAGGCCGAAGATCAAGCTCCACGCGAGGCCGGAGAAGATCGGGTCGAGCGTGATCGGCCATGCACCCAGCATCGCGGCGCCTGCGGTCAGCAGGATCGGGCGCAGGCGCTTGGCGCCGCTCTCGAGCACCGCCTCGCGCGGGGTCGAGCCCTCGGCGATACGGTGGCGCATGAAGTCGATCAGGATGATCGAGTTGCGCACGACGATGCCCGCGAGCGCGATCATCCCGATCATCCCGGTCGCCGTGAACCACACCGGACTCGAGTAGCCGCCGATGTCCTCCGCGACCAGCAGGTTCAGCAGCCAGAAGCCCGGCAGGATGCCGATCGCGCCGAGCGGGATCGCGAGCATCACCAGAAGCGGCATGCCGAACGAGCGCGTCTCGACGACCAGGAGCACGTAGATCGCGATCAGTGCGCCCGCGAACGCGAGGCCGAGGTCGCGGAACACGTCGAGCGTGATCTTCCACTCGCCCTCGCCGCTCCAGTCCGCGCGCGCGCCGCCCGCCAGCGGCCGTTCCTCGAGCTCGCTCTGCATCCCGAGCACCGCGTCGGCCGGCGGCAGGCCCGCGACCTCGCCGAGCACGAACACGACGCGCTCGAGGTCCTTGTGGAAGATCGTCTGGTCGTCGAGGCGCTCCTCGAAGCGTCCGAGCTCGCCGAGTGGGATCGGCTGCGCGCCGCTGCCGCGGACGGCGATGCGCGAGAGCTCCTCGGCTCCGCTGCGGTTCGCGCGATCGAGAGCGACGCGCAGCGCGAGCGGCTGACGCTCAGACGGCTCGTGGACGGTCGCCGCGACGCGGCCGGAGAGCGCGAGCTCGAGCGTGGTGGCGATCTCGGCGGTGGTCACGCCGTGGAGCGCGGCCTTCTCCTTGTCGGCGACGAAATCGAGGCGCCGGCGCGGGCTCTCGCCGCTGTCGTCGACGTCGACGACGCCGTGGAGCTTGGAGATGCGCGACGCGAGGTCCTGCGCGGCGCCGATCAGCTCCTCGTAGCTGCGCTCGGGCGGTCCGGTGACCTCGGCGGCGAGCGTCGCGAGCACCGGCGGACCCGGCGGAACTTCGACGAACTGGATCTTCGCGCCGTGGCTCGCGGCGATCCGTTCGAGCTCCGGACGCAGGCGCAGCGCGATCGAATGGCTCTGCGCGTCGCGCTCGTGCTTGCCGAGCAGGTTGATGCGCAGATCCGCTTGATAGGGCTCGCGGCGCAGGCCGTAGCGTCGCACCAGGCCGTTGAAGTCGACCGGGCTCGCCGCGCCGACGAACGTCTGCACGTGGTCGACCTCGTGGACGCGCGCGAGGTAGTCCTCGAGCTCGCGAGCGACCGCGTCGGTCGTCTCGAGCGTCGCGCTGCGCGGCAGGTCGACGACGAGCTCGAGCTCGCGCTTGTTGTCGTACGGCAACATCTTCAGCGGCACGCGCCCGGAAAGAGCGAGCCACACCGCGAACACCATCAGGCCGCCGATCACGCCGAACAGCGCCCAACGCGGTCCCGTGCGATCGACCAGCGCGGAGAGCCAGCGCTTGTAGCCGCGCTCGACCGCGGTGTCGGCCTCTTCGTGCGCGCCGTCGTGCGCGCCGTGCGGCTTCAGCAGCAGGTACGACATCCACGGCGTCACCGTGAACGCGACCAGCAGGCTCATCGCCATCGCGACCGGCACGTTGATCGCCATCGGTCGCATGTAAGGCCCCATCATCCCGGTGATGAAGACCAGCGGCACGAACGAGAGGATCACCGCGAGCGTCGCGACGATCACCGGCGGTCGCACCTCGTTCACCGCGAGCAGCACGGCGTCGAGCGGCTTGAACTTGCGCTTCGCGAAGTAGCGGTGGATGTTCTCGACGTCGACGATCGGGTCGTCGCAGACCAGGCCGAGCACCAACACCAGCGCGAACAGCGTCACGCGGTTGATCGTGTAGCCGAACAGCAGGTTGACCAGCAGCGTCAGCGCGAACGTGATCGGCACCGCGGCCGCGACGATCAACCCTTCACGCCATCCGAGCGAGAACGCGACCAGCCCGATCACCGTCACGATCGCGAGCGAGAGGTGCGTCAGGAGCTCGTCGACCTTCTCGTCGGCGCTCGCGCCCCAGTTGCGCGAAACGGTCAGTCGCATGTCGCTCGGCAGCACGTCGGCGGCGATCCGTTCGGCCGCGGCGACGACGTGCTCGGCGACGACGACGGCGTTCGTGCCCTTCTTCTTGGAGAGCGCGATCACGACCGCGGGGTGCGACGTGCCGCGTTCGGTCTCGGCGGCGGCGTGTCCGGCTTGCGCGGCCGGACCGAAACGCACGCGGGTCAGCACGCTCGCTTCGCGCGGCCCGTCGACGACGCGCGCGACGTCGGAGACGTGCACCGGTCGGCCGTCGAACGCACCGATGACGAGCTCGCCGACTTCGCGGCTCGTTCCGACGCTCGGGCCCGCGACGACGACGGTGCGCTCGTCCGCGCGATCGAACGCGCCGGCGGCGAGCGATGCGTCGGCCGCGCGCAACGCCTGGACGACGTCGAGCGGTGCGAGTCCGCGCGCCGCGAGCGCCTCCGGCTCGAGCTCGACGCGCACCTCGCGCGGCAGCCCGCCGACGATCTCGCTGCGCGACACGTCCTGCACGCCGTCGAGACGCGCCGCGAGCTCCTCGGCGGCGCGCCGGAGCTGGCTCTCGTCCGCGCTCGCCGACCAGAGCGTCAACACGACGATCGGAACGTCGTCGATCTCGACCGGCTTGACGACCCAACCGGACACGCCGGGCGGAGCTTGGTCGCGGTGCGCGTCGATCTTGCTCTGGAGTCGCACGAGCGCCTGCTCGCGATCCTCGCCGACGAAGAACCGCACCGTGACCATCGCGCCGTCGCGTCGCGACATCGAGTAGACGTGCTCGACGCCGTCGATCTGCCACAGCAGGCGTTCGAGCGGCGTGGTGACCAGCTTCTCGACTTCCTCCGCGCTCGCGCCGGGGAAACCGACCAACACGTCGGCCATCGGCACGACGATCTGCGGCTCTTCTTCGCGCGGCGTCGCGACGACCGCGATCACGCCGGCGAGCGTCGCGACGATCAAGAACAGCGGTGAGAGCGGTCCGGTGACGAACGCGCGGACGGTCTTCCAGAGCACGCCGTGCTCGTGCGCGCGCACCTCGGGTGCGGACTCGTCGAGCTCGCTCACGGCGCGTCTCCGCGGAGGCCGAGCTTCTCGCCGCCGACCAGGCCGGAGAGCACCTCGACTCGGTCGCCGTCGAGGTCCGCGCCGGTGGTGACCAATCGGCGCTCCCAGCGTCCGCCGTTCTCGACGACGACCGTCTGGAGCTGGCCGACGCGCACGATCGCGCGCCGCGGCGCGGCGACGAGCTCGCGCTCGCCGATCGCGAGCCGCGCGCGTCCGAACATGCCCGGCCGCGCGCCGACGAGCGCCGGCAGGTCGATGCGCACCTCGAAGCTGCGGCTCGCGGCGTCGGCGCTCGGCAGCAGGTCCGCGATCGTGCCGGTGACCTTGGTGCTCGATGCAGGCAGCTCGACGTCGAGCGAGGCGCCCGCGCGCACGAAGCCGATCAGTTGCTCGCGCACGCGGGCTTCGAGCCGAAGCGCGTTCGGATCGAGCACCGTCAACAGCGTGCGACCGGGCGAAGCCATGTCGCCGGGCTCGACCGCGCGCTCGGAGACGACGCCGGCGATCGGCGCGACGATCCGGGTGTGGCTGAGCGCGATCTCCGCCTCGTTGACGACTTGCGCGGACTGCGCGACCTGCGCGCGGACCGCGAGGATCGAAGCCTCGGCGCCCGCGACCGCGGCTCGCGCGTCGGCGAGGTCGGCCTGCGCGCTCTCGAGCTGTTGCGTCGTCGCCGCTTGCTGTTGCTGCAGGCCTTGGACCCGCTTCTCCTCGGACGCCGCGCGGGTCAGTTGCGCCTCGGCCTGCAACTTCGCCTGCTCGGCGCGCGCGACCGCGGCTTCCGCGGCGGCCTTCGCTTCGCTCGCCTGCGCCAGGCGCGCGCGAAACTCGCGATCGTCGAGCACGACGAGCTCCTCGCCGGCGGCGACCGTCTCGCCGGCCTGACGCGCGACGCCGATCACCCGCGCGACCACTTGCGGCGAGATCGCGATCACGCGGCGGGAGCGCACGGTGCCGATCGCGTCCTCGAAGATCGGCGCGTGCAGTTTCTCCGCGAGCGCGGTCGCGGTCGGCGCGGGAAGTCCGGCCGCGCGCGGATCCTCGCCCGGCGCGACGCGCTCGCCTCCGAAGAAGCCGGCGGCGTAGAGCACGACGGCCGCGCACAGAGCGAGCAACAACAGCCAGCGGAAGGCCTTCAGCGGGATGCGGGGCAGCTTCATGGTTCAGCGTCCGAGCAGTTCGTCGATCAGGGCCCCGCGCGCGCGGGCGAGCTCGAGCTTCGCGCGCTCGACGTCGAGCGTCGCGCGGACGACGGCGCTCTTCGCCTGGGTGCGCGCGCTCTCGGCCTCCAGGAAGCGCGTGACCACCACGCTGCCGGCCTGGAACTGTTTCGCTACGAGGTCGAGCGTCTCCTCGCTGGCCGCGAGCGCGGTGCGCGTCACCTCGAGGCGCGCGCGGGCTTCGTCGAGCTGCAGCCACGCCTGCTGCACGTCGAACTCGATCGCGCGTACCGCGGAGGCGTCGGCGCTCGCGAGCGCGCGTGCGAAGGCGCGAGCTTGGCGACGGTCCGCCGCGCGCGCGCCGCCGTCGAAGACGTCGAAGGAGAGCGCGAGCCCCAGTTGGTAGTTCGGATCGTCGAAGTCGACGCCGGAATCGACGTCGACCGACCAGCCGCGCGCCTCGAGGTCGAGGCGGGGGAGCCAGGCGCGGTCCGCCGCGACGCTGCGAGCTCGCGCAGCGGCGAACGCTCCGCGCGCTGCGACGAGCTCGGGCCGGCGCGAGTACGCCTCGACCAGCGCTTCGTCGAGCGTCGCGGGTTCGCGCGTCGGCGCCGTGACCTCGCCGGCGAGCTCGAGAGCCGCATCGGGCGCGAACGAGAGCAAGCGTCGCAGCGCGGCGGCGGCGAGTCGCTCGCCGAGTCTCGACCGCAGCACGTTCTCGCGAGCCTCCGCGAGCCGGACTTCGAGCGAGAGCACGTCCGAGCGCAGCGCGGCGCCTCGATCGACGCGAGCTTGGGTCTCGGCGAGCTGCGCTTCCACGGTGGCGATGCTCGCTTCGGCGGCGGCGCCGAGCTCGCGGGCCGCGCGCGCGTCGACGACCGCGCCGAGCGCGGCGGCCGCGAGCTCGTTGTCGAGCGCGCGATGCTCGGCAGCGCGCGCCTCGACGTCGCGGCCCGCGGCTTCGGTCGCGAGCTCGTCCCGCCAGCCGTTCCACAGGTTCCAACGGGCGCCGACGCCGAGCTTGGTCGCGCCGAACCAGCCCGGATCGTTGAAGCTCGCGCCCGCGGGCAGCGCGTGGCCGTCGATGTGCTCGAAGAGGTAGCTCGACGGCGCGTCACTGCGGACGTACGACGCTTGCACGCCGACCATCGGCCACAGCGACGCTTCCGCGCGCGCGAGCGTCGCCGCGGCGGCTTCGACGCGCGCGGCCGCGGCCTCGCGGTCCGGACTGCGCTCGAGCGCGAGCGCGACGACGTCGGAGAGCGTCAGTGGGTGATCGAGCTCGGTCGCTTCGGCGCGCGCGGGCGGCAAGACCGGAGTCCGCGCCAGCGTCGTCTTCGCGGGCGCCGAGCACGCGGCGATCAGCAACCAAGCTGCGCCGAAGTACGGAGAACGCTGTGGAATCGAAGCCGATCGGTCGTGATGGGTCATGGGCGCGCGCTCGGGCCGGCAGTTCTAGAACCGAAGCAGGCTACTCACGGGCCCGCCCAATTCGTAGTTGGCCGCCGCCAAGTTCGCAGAGCTCAGGAGCTCGCGAGCGCGCGTGCGATTTCGGTGCGTCCCTTGCGCTCGGCGGCGCGTCGCACGATGTCGAGATAGCGCGGGATCACCGCTTGCTCGGTCCAGTGCTCCAGGAATGCGCTATGGCCTGCCTCGGCGCAGCGCGTGCGGTGATGCGGGTCGTTCTGGAAGCGGCGCAATGCCGCGACCAGCTCGTCGGGCGATCCGAAGAGCTCGCCGCCGCGCGCGAGCTCCATGATCTCGGGGAACGGGCCGATCCGTCGCGCGATCACCGGGATCTTCGAGCGGAACGCTTCGATCAGGATGATCCCAAAGGTCTCGAAGCAAATCGACGGCACGATCAGCGCGAGCGCGTGCTCGTAGTAGTTCGCGAGGTCCTCGTTCGAGACGCGACCGAGGAACCGCACGTTGTCGATACCGGCACCTGCTCGTTTGAGCGTCTCGGCATATTCGCCGTCGCCGCAAATCAACAGATCGGCATCCTTGTAATTGCGGAAGATCGGAAGCACGTCGTCGAGCCCTTTGATCTTCTCCAGCCGGCCGACGAACAGGAAATAGGGCTTCGCGTGCAGCGGTTTGGACACCGATGCCGTCGGACCGGATCGCTCGGGCGCGGGCAGGAAGTACGAGAGCACTTCCATGTCGCGCGGGAAGCCGAACTCCTTGTGCTTGTCGCGGCTGAAGCGACTCATCGCGATGAACGCGTCGACGTGATGGAGCTCGCGCTCGAGATAGCTGGTGTAGCGCCACGCTTGAGGCGGCCGTCCGTACGACAGAACGCACTTGGTGCACTCGCGGCCGGTGCAGACCTCGCGATTGTGACGCCAGAGCACGTGGCTCGGGCAAACGAGCCAGTGCTCGTGCGCCATGTAGAGCTTGACCGCGTCGCCGTACTTCAGGATCCCGGGCCCGCCGACCAGCGAGATGTTGTGGAAGTTGACGACGTCGAACTCGCCGCGTTCGAGCAGCTCTGCGATGCGACCGCCGTGCACGACCGGTCGGCCGAGCTGCTGCGTCAGCAGGCACGAGAGCTTGCCCCAGTCGCTCTGCAGTCGGACGACCTCGACGCCCGGCGGCTCGCCGAGGTCCTTCGGCTCCTTGTTCTTGGCGAGCAGTCGATACGCGTCGACGTCGTGCACGACGGTGCTGTGGTGACCGAGCTTCGCGAGCCCGCGCACGAGCCGCTGGATCCCGATGCCGTCGCCGCCGAAGTTGTGCGGCGGGTAGAACGTCGTCAGGTGGCAGAACCGCAACGGTCTCATCGCTTCGCCGCCTCCCGCAACGCCGCGAGCGCGGCGTCGGCTCCGCGAGGCCAGTCGAGCGCGCGAGCCCTCGCGAGCGCCCGCTCCGCCATCCGCGCGCGCGTCGAGTCGTCGTTCGCGAGCAGCGCGAGCGCGTCGACCAACTGTCGGAGATCGCCGGGATCGACGAACACGCCGCCGCCTTCGAGCAACTCCGGCAACGGGCTCTCGCGCGTCGCGATCACCGGCGCGCCGCACGCCGCGGCCTCGACCGCGGGGAGGCCGAAGCCTTCGCACGCGCTCGGCAGGAGCAGCGCGAGCGCTCCGGAGTGGAGATGGCGGAGCTCCTCGTCGGCGACGAAGCCGGTCCAGAGCACGAGCTTCTCCGTGCCGAGCTCGCGGATCGTCGAGCGGATGCGTCCTTGGTCGCCGTGGAAGACGTCCTTGTCGACCGTGCCGACCAGCAGCAGGTAGAGCGACGTACGCGAGTGCTTCGCGACCTCCGCGTGCGCCTTGACGATCAGGTCGACGTGCTTGTGCGGGTTGAAGCCGCCGACGTAGACGAGCCAACGCGCGTCGGCGGGCATGCCGAGCTTCTCCGCGGCGCGACGGACGTCGTCGGAGGATTCGCTCGGCCGGTAGATCGCAGCGGGCGCCTCGACCGAGACGCGGATGCGCGCCTCCGGGACGCCGAGCACGCGCGCGATGTCGCGCTTCGAGAACTCGGAGACCGTCAGCACGACGCGCGCCTGCCAGAGCGCGAGCTTGACCTTCGCCTTCCAGAAGAGCCGCGCGCGCGTCGAGGGCAGCGTCAGGTGCGGAAAACGCTCCGCGATCGCGTCGTGGATCGTCACGACCGCGCGCAGCCCCAGCGGCAGCGGGAAGTAGGTGTAGACCGACGGCGAGAAGAAGACGTCGAGCGAGTGCTTCGACACCGCGCGCGTCAGCTTGAGCATGTCGAACGGCGAGCGATTGCCGTCGGCCGACGCCGCTTCGGTCGGGGAGGCGCCGAGCGGGACGGTGACGAGCTCGACGTTCGGTCCGCGGAGCTCGAAGCACGCCGCCGCGCGCTCGTCGGCGAAGAAGACGAAGCGCTCGTCGGGCGCGCGCTCGACCATCGTCGAGCAGAGCTCGCGCGTGAAGCGACCGTAGCCGCGCGCGTTCGCCCAACACGTCGCGTCGACGCCGATCCTCACGCGCGGCTCCCGCGGCGGCGCAGCCTGGAGTAGAGCGCCGCGACCGCGATCCCGCCGAGGAAGCTCGCGACGACGGCGATCGTCAGGTTGCGCACCAGGCGATCGGGGGTCGAGAAGCGCTTGAACAGCTTGCGCGCGAACGTGTCCTTGTCGAACTCGTTGACGGCGCGGAAGCGGTCCGGCGTGAACTTGCCGGTCGAGAGCGCGCCGACGGTGCGGACGTCGTAGCGCACGCTTTCGCCGTCGACTTCGACCAGCACGAAGTTGTCGAACTGCGCGGAGAGCTGGCGCGAGAGCTCGCGGGTGCGCAGCATCTCGAGGCTGATCACGTTCTCGATCGAAGTCTGGAGGTACTTCACGCCGTCGCGCTCTTGCGCTGAGAACTTCAGCGGCCCGTAGTCGCCGCCGAAGACGGCGTCGACGCCGCCGGCGAGTAGCTTCGGGTGTACCTTCTTCCACCAGCCGGCGTCCTCGTCCCACCAGAGCAGATGGTGTGTGAACGCGAAAACGTGTTGGTAACGCGCCGGCTCGGCGAGTTCGTGGTCGAGGAACGCAAGCTGATCTTGGGCGAGGTTCTTGCCTCGGATGAACGCGTCGGGGTGCTTCTGCGTCGAGCCGTCCTCCGGCCACCACACCGAGCGCAGCAGCAGGAACTTCGAACCCTCGAACTCGAACGACTTCGGCAGGTCGCCGTACCGTTCGACCCAGATATCGCGCGTGACCAGGTCGTTGACGTCGTGGTTGCCCGGCACGCGGTGCACCGGCATCGAGAGGCGCGCGAGCTTGCGGTCGAGCGCGTCCCAATCGGCGCGGATCGCCGCGGCGTCGGTCGACTTCGCCTCGATGTCGCCCCAGATCAAGTCGCCGCAGAGGAACACCAAGTCGGGGTGCAGCCGCTCGACCTCGGAGAGCACCTCGTCGAGGTTTTGCAGCAGCTCTCCGTTCGCGTCGCCGCGCAGGTGGCCGAGCACGACGAACGAGAAGCGCTGATCGTCGGCCGACTGCGCGGTCGCGAGCGCTGCGGTCAGGGCCAGCGAAGCGATCAGCGTCATCGGCGCGCCTCCCGATCGAGCGCGACCAAGTCGTAGCGGTGGACGAAGACGCACGACACGCCGCTCTGCGCCGCGCTGTTCGGCTCGCCGCGCACCATCAGGCCGCGATAGGAGCCGTTGGGCAGGTCGACGACGGCGAACTGGAAGCGCGTCGGGTCGCGGCCGACCTCGAGAGGCGTGACGAGCTCGGTCCCGTCCGCGGCGGTGACCACGAGCTCCGCCGCGAGCATGTCCTGCGTGCCGAGCTCGACCGAGAGCACGTAGCGCTTGCTCGGATCGTCGAGCTTCCATGCGACGGTGGTGCCGAACGCGCCGGGCTCGCGCTTGAACGTCGCGACCAGGCCTTCGACGCGCTTGTCGAGCCGCCGCACGCCCGCTGCGCGGACCCAGCCGTCGCTCGGGTGGCCGAAGTCGTCCTCGAACTCGACGTGCTCGAGCGGCGGCACCGGCGGGCCTCCCTCGAGCGCGTCGAGCGGCCCGAGTCGATCGCTCTTCGCGTGCAGGCCGAAGCGCTGGAGCAGCCACGTCGCGTCGACCGGCGCCTGGACGTCGTCGCTCGCGCCGACTTGCGAGCCGTGGACGGTCACGTGCGTCTTCGCGTCGAACTCGAACACGTTGGCGTTGTCGGCGACGATCGAGTTGACGACCTTAGGCCAGCCGCCGTAGCCGTAGCGCCAGTTCTTGAGCCGCGCGCGGATGCCGGTCTTGCAGCGCTCGATCAGCGTGTGCGCGATCACGGGCTCGGACGTGTCCTTGACCTCGATGCCGCGGTTGCAATCGCGGATCGTGTTGCCGAAGAGGATCGGCCGACTCGCTTCGCCGACCGAGATGCCCTTGTCGCCGGAGTTCGTGATCGTGCAGTTGAGCACCGCGGGCCAGCACGTCATGAAGTCGCAGCCGTCGTTCGCCGAAGCGTCGATCGAGCACATCCGCACCGCACCGCCGGACATGTCGTAGTCGATCGCGTCGCCGTTGGCGTTCTGGAAGCGGCAGCCGATCAGGAAGAGGTCCGCGACGTCCGCGTGGATCATGTCGTCGCAGCGCAGGTTGGAGTCGAACGTGCACGAGCGGAAGTACACGTCGCGCGCGTTGTGGACGCAGACCATGCCTGTGTACTCGACGCGGTCGAGCAGCGCGCCGCCGCCACCCTCGAAGCGCACGTGCTCGAACTCGCTCCGGTCGGTGCCCTCGCCCTGCAGCGCGAGCGAGCCCCAGGGCTTCCGCGGCTCCGCGTTGACGAACGTGATCGGTGCGTCGGCGGTGCCTTTCGCGGTCACGCGGCCATACGCGAGCACCGAGACGTTCGCGCCGAGCACCAGGCGCGTGCCGGGCTCGATCGTCAGCGTCGAGTGACGATCGACGACCAGCGTCTCGGTGAGCCGGACCTCGCCCGACAGCGTGATCGCGTTCCCTGTCGCCGCGCGCTCGCGCCACGGGTGCTGGCTGGTGCTCTCGTGGAGCACCGTGCCGCGCGGCCAGTCGCTCGCGACGATCGCGGCGCCGGTGTGGCGGTTGCGCAGCCGCGGAGCGACGTCGCCGCGCGCGCCGACGACGAAGAACCGGTACGCGAGCGGCTCGGGCTTCAGCAGCGGCCGCGACGTGTCGACGCCTGGGTAGAGCCGCTCCGGCGCGATCAGCGCGCCATCGGCGGCCAACTCGATCGCTCGATCGGGCTCGCTCCGGACGCCGTCGAAGTCGGAATCCGCGAACAGCGTCGCGCCGCCGGCGCCTTCGATGCCGACCAGCTCCGCCGCCGCGAAGCCGCGCGCTTCGAGGTCGAGCACGACGGTGCCGTCGTCCGCGCGTTCGGCGTGCGCGGCGACGCCGGCGTCGGCGATCCAGCCGCCGACGAGCTCGAGATTGCTCGCGAGCGTCGCGAGGCACGCTTCACGGGTGCCGATGTCCGGGATCAGCCCCTCGCGCAGGCGCTCGTACTCGAGCATGTCGCCGAAGCGCGCGTCGAGCTCGTCCATGCGGCGCGTGGCGGCGGCGAGCAGCTTCCCGTCCGCGCGCTGCTTCGCGAGCTCGGCGAGCGCGCCGTCGAAGATCCGCGGATCGCGCAAGAACGTCCGCAGCGCGCGATTGAAGTGCGAGTTCGCCGGCGGACGCTCGAGATCGAGCAAGCGGATGTCCCACGGGATCTGGTGCAGGAGCCCCGACGACGGATCCTCGTACCAGAACTGGTTGTGCACTCCGCTCATGTGGAACGGATCGCCGCACGCGAGCATCAGCGCGAGCATGCGCGAGAGCTCGTCGCGGTCGACCCACGACAACGCGCGCTCGAAGTCGGCGTCGGTCGAGCCGTTGAGCGCCGAGAGCCACTCTCCGAGCGCCGCGGTGCCGAACGAGCCCGGCCGATCGTTCTTGGCAGCGCGATCCCAGATGTAGAGGTTCTTGAAGAGCTCGCGCTCCTGGTGCTTGAAGTACTCGCCGCGCTCCGCCGCGTCGCCTCGATAGATGTTGCCCGGCAGCAGCACGTGCCTCCGCAGGAACGACTCGTCGAGCGTCTCCGTGAACCGGAACAGCCCGTAGAAACGGTCGTTCAGGAACACCGGCACGACCGCGGTGTCGGCGCAGACGAGGCCGAATTCGCTCGGCAGCGAATTGGCGAGGTACGCGGGCAGCACTTCCTTCGCGGAGAAGGCGAGCTGGCGATAGCCCTTGAACATCCGTCCGCGATCGGCGCGCAGCGCGAACGACTTCTTCATCGTCGTCCAGTGCACGCTGGTGTCGCCGCGCAGCTTGATGCCGACCTTCTGGAGCGTGCCGTGCTCGTCGACCTCGCCTTCGAGCTCTTCGCCCCAGCGTCCGAGGATGTCGTTCGCGACCGCGTCGAACGCGTTCTGGTCGACGAAGAGCCGCAGCACCGGCCGAGTTTCGTCCTCGGGCGAGAATTGCTGGTCGAGCTCGGACGCGCGCGGCAAGCGGGCGAGCGCGCGGATGCGGTTGAAGCCGAGGCGATCGACGTGCTTCGAGCTCGCGTTCCAATCGTCGAACTGTTGCACGCGCTGGTAGTCGAGCACGGTCGCGACGACCAGGTACAGCGCGAGCGCGATCAGCGGCGCCGTGAGGATCACGACGCCGCGCAGCGTGATGCGCTTCCAGAAGCTCGGTCGAGCTCGTTCGAAGGGCCTCATCGCAGCTCGAGCTCCTCCGCGCGCTCGGCGAGCCACGCCGCGAGCGTCTCGCCGATCAAGCGATAGCCCTTCGCGGTGCAGTGCGAGTCCAGGCGCCAGTAGAGGTCTTCGGGATGCGGTTCGGCGGCGAACGCGGGCAGGACGTCGAGCACCGGGAAGCCTTGCGCCGCGCCGAACGCTCTCCAGCGCTCGCCGAAGCGTGCGCCGTCGAGGTTGGGCTCCAGCGCGCCGAGCTGCTCACGGAACGGCAGCGTGACCAGCGCGAAGCGCGCGCCGAACGACCGCGCCGCGTCGCGCGCCTCGAGCACGTAGCGTTCGGCGAGCGCGAAGAGCTCGCGCGACTTCGCGTCCTGCTCGATCTGGAACGCTCGGTGGTGCGTGAAGGCGCTGCCGGTGCGCCAGCGCTTGATCGCGGGCGAATTTTCGAGCCGCTGCTTCAACAGCGAGCGCTCGACCGCGCCGTAGAGGCTCCACCAGCCACGATGGTCGAGCCAGCGCGCCTTGTCCGCGTCGGTCGCGTTGCCCGACACCAGCGCGCCGTCGCGAGCGATGTACTGCAACGGGAACTGGTTCTCGAGCAGGTCGTTCGGCGTCATCGCGACGACGACCAGATCGGGCGCGAACGGTGCGCCGAACTTGGCGAGCCAACGCGCCTCGTTCGCCGTGCTGTAGCCCGGATGGCCGGCGTTGAGCACCTCGACGTTCGGCAGGGTCTCGCGCAGCCGCGCCTCGACCACCGCGGGGAACGTATCGGCGTACGCGACTTGCTCGCCGGCGGTGAACGAGTCGCCGACGATCAGGATGCGCTTCGTGCCCTCGGGCTTCGCGCCGTAGTCGCGCTCCGCGCGCAGACCCTGCGCGTTGCTCTTCCACTCGACGCGGAACTCGTGCTCTTGCAGCGTCTGCGTCCAGTTCGGGACGAAGACGTGGCCGACGTCGGCGTCGAAGAGGTGCCGGCCACGGTTGTCGAGCTCCTCGTACGCGTGGTTCGTCGTCGCGCGCAGGACGAGCTCGAGGATCAGCGCGGCGACCACCAGCGAAGTCGCGAGCACGACCGCGAGCTTGCGGACGAACGCGAGCGCCGCCGGCAAGGCCCGCGAGTACGACGCGAGCCACAGCGCGTACCCGGCCGCCGCCGCGACGATCCCGCCGAGCCACGGCCACGACCAACGCCACACGTCGACCTGCCGCGTGCGCTCGCTCGCGAGGTAGAGCACCGGCAACGCGAGCACGAGCGCGGCGACGATGCGCTCGCCGCCGTGTTCTCTCGCTCGGGTGGTCGCGGTGGAGCTCACGTTCATTCCTCGAACAGCGAACCCGCTTCCAGGCACCCGCCGATCACGGTGCGTTCCTCGGCTCTGGCGAGCTCGTCGAAGAGCAGGCGGTTCCGGTAGCTCGTCCTGATCTTCGTCCAGAGGCCCGCCGTCATCTGCTTGTAGAGCGCCAGCTCGATCCGGACGCGACCCGCGCCGTTCGGTGCCTCGACTCGGCGCGTGAACGTCGAGGCCTTCGACTGCGCGGCGAAGCGCTCGCCGTCGGTCGTCTTGGCGTCGCTCGGCGTCCAAGCGCCGTCGAAAGTCGCGGCGGCGCCGGGCTGCAGCTCGCCGACGCGTCTCGGCGGCACCAGCGCGAGCTCGCCGATCCTCACCGAGAAGCCGTGCGTCGCGAGCCGCGCGTCGCCCGCGAAGCCCGCGGCGATCGAGCACGGCACGTCGAACGCGTGCGGTCGGCCGTCGACCGGCACGTCCAGCGCCACGCGCGTCTCGCCGAACTGGAGCTCGACGGTGCCGAGCAATTGGGCTTCGAGGTACTGGCGATGGAGCTCGACGACGCTCGCGTAGAGCGTCGCGACGTCGAAGAGCATCCCGGACAGCGTCTCGACGGTCGGGAAGTGATTCGGATGCAGGCGCAGGACCTCGCGGTACGCGGCTTCCGCGAGGTCGCCCTCGGAGAAAGTGCGCAGCGCCTCGGCGTGCGCGAAGTGGTTCCGCCAGTTGCGCGGGTCGAACGCGACCAGCTGCGAAGTCACCTCCAACGCACGGCGCTTCTTGTCGAGCGCGACGTACGAGCGCGCGAGCAGGTCGAGGATCGCCTCGCGCTCCTGGTCGAGCCGGTGCTTGACGACGACCGCCGGGTGGTTCGCGTCGACGCGCTCGAGCAGCTCGGCGGCGTGCTCGTAGTCGCCCGCGGCGTAGAGCTGCTCCGCGCGCGCGAGCTCCCGCGCGCTGCGGCCGTACCACCACGCGATCGCGTCCTCGAAACCGCGCCGCCACACGCCCCAGACGAACAGGAACGCGAACAGCGCAGCGACCGCGCCGAGCCAGAGCACGACGAGCCCGCGCTCGTGGGCGTGCATCCAGCGCCGGACGCCCGCGAGCTCGCTCCCCGGTCGCGTCTCGCCCAGCAAGCTCCGCATCAGACGTTGACGTTCTGTTGGCCGCTGAGCAGCGTGACCTTCGAGTTGCGGTTGACGGTGCGCACCGCATCGAGGAACGCGCGCTCGTCGGCGTCGGACTTGAACTGCACCGAGTACACGAGCTCGAGCGCCGTGCCGCCCTGGATCGTCTCGACCGACAGCAACGCGTGATCGGACAGGAAACGCACGAACACGTCGTTGAACGCGCTGTGGTAGTCGATGCCGTCGGGCAGGTGGACCTTCAACAGCACCTCGGACGTCGGCATCGAGCCGATGTTGAAGCGATAGAGGAAGTACACCATCGGGATCGCGAACAGCGTGAACGCCGCGCCGAGCAGGATGAAACCCGTGCCGCTCGCCATGCCGACCGCCATCGTCATGAAGATGAAGGCGACGTCGCGCGGATCCTTGATCGCCGTGCGGAAGCGGATGATCGACAGCGCGCCGACCAGCGAGAACGCGCGGGCGATGTTGCTCCCGATGATCAGCATGATGATCGAGACCGTGACGCCCATGATGATCATGGCGTGCACGAACGACGTGGAGTACGAGAGCCCGCGGTGGGTCAGCTTGTAGGCCCAAGCGAGCAGCATCGAGAACACGAAGCTCGACAGCAGCACGAACATGATCTGCCAGATCGTGAAGTCTCCGGTGTTGCCGGCGCTCTTGAGCAGTTCGTCGAAGTTCACGTGGAGGACTCCTGGTGATTCAGGTGTGGCGGCCCTGGAAGTGCTCGAGGTCCGCTGCGCGCGCGTACTTGGAGAAGCGGCGCGACATGAGCTCGTGCTTGCCGACCAGCTTGGTGAGCCAGAGCGGCACGGTGTGGTTGAACTTGATCTCGAGCACCGCACGATCCGCGGGGATCAGGTACTTGCCGGTCTCGAAGCGCTGCCGGATGTCGAGGGCGCGCGCGTCGTACTGGAGCCGCGTATCGAACGTGATGCGCAAGTCGTGCTCGAAGCGAGCGAAGAACGCGCGCCGACGATACGAGATCGCCACCTTCGGTTCGAGCAGGTGGCGACGGCACAGGATCAACGCTTCTTGCAGCACCGGGTCGGTGACCGCGTGCTCCTTCGTCGCGTCGATCGCGCCGGATCCGAACAGTGCCTGGACCTCTTCGCGCCCGAGAAGCGTCCGTCGCTTCTGGACCGTTTGGTCGATGCGCTGTTTGATCTCGACGAACGCGGCGTCGGCGCCCTCGTAGAGACGAAACCGCAATTTGCGGCGGTACTTCTGCCCGTCGATCTTCTCCCAGAAGAAGACCAGGTCCGGCGAGTCCCAGTAGAGCGAGTAGACCGGGTAGCCGCGCTCGGTCGGCGAGTGGGGGTCGGGCAGCGTGTACGGCTCGAGGTCGCGGATCAATGCTTCGGCCTGCGCCTCGGCGATCACGTACTTGAACTCGTAGCGGTTGAACGTGCGGACGTACTCGCCCGACGTCGACGTCGCGTTCATGACGCGCGCTGGGAAGCCACGGTCGGCTTCTCTTCCTTCTTGCCCTCGAGCTTCTGCTCTTCGTGGTACTCGAAGTCGGTGTTGACCGCCCAGACGTCGTGCTTCGCGCCCTGCATGTTCCAGACCACCATCATCGCGGTGAGCATCGAGTGGTCTTGGTTGTTGTACTTGTGCATCCCGTTGCGGCCGACCGGGTGCAGGTTGGGGACCGCGTCGATGTGCGTGCGGACGTTGTCGAGGTGCTCGCGGTACGCGCTGTCGTAGATCGGATAGGCCTTCGGCATCCGCACGACCGTGCCGTCGACGACCAGCTTCGGATCGGCGAGACCGAGCTCGCCGAGCTCCTTGGTCGCGAGCTTGATCAGGTCCTCGTCCTTCGATGCCCAGAGCCCGTCGCCCTCGAAGCAGAAGTACTCGAGGCCGAGGCAGGTGCGGCCGGCATCGGGCACCATCTCGCGCGACCAGTTGTTGAAGTTCTGGATGCGGCCGACCTTCACGCCCGGCGTGTGGATGTAGATCCAGTTGTCGGGGAAGAGGTCTTCCTTGTCGAGGATCAACGCGACCACCAGGAAGTCGCGATAGCGCAGGCCTTCGGCTGCCTTGCGGATCAGCTCCGGCGGCGCGGGCTCGAGCGAGCGCACCAGCGACCGCACCGGCATGGTGACGATGAAGTGCTCGCCTTCGACGCGCACCTCGCCATTCGGCGTTTCGCAGCGCACGGCGACCACGCGGCCGTCCTTGGTCTCGAGCTTCTTGACCTTGTGCTGCATCCGCACGTCGCCGCCCCATTCCTGCACGCGCTTGGCGGCGAGCTCCCACATCTGGCCGGGGCCGAGACGCGGGTACTGGAAGCGGTCGATCAGGCTCTTGATCTTGGTCGAGCGCTTGTTGATCGCCGTCGCGTTGAGGATCGCCTTCGCGAGCGACAAGTTCTGGATGCGCTGGGCCGCCCACTCCGCGCGGATCTCGGTGCAGGGGATGCCCCAGACCTTCTCGGTGTAGGTCTTGAAGAAGATGTTGTAGAGGCGCGAGCCGAAGCGGTTCGACACCCACTGCTCGAAGTTCTCCTCGACCGGGTTCGGCCAGAGCTTCGCCTTCGTGTACGAGAGCACGATGCGGATCGCTTCGAAGATGCCGAGGCCCGAGAGCGCGTTGCCCGCCTTCAACGGGTAGTCGAAGTACTTGCCGCGGTAGTGGATCCGCGACATGCGCGGCGTCTGGATGAACTCGGGCCCGAGGATCTCGTGCCACAGCTCCTCGACGGGCTGGACCTTCGTGAAGAAGCGGTGTCCGCCGATGTCGAAGCGATAGCCCTTGTACTGCGCGGTCTGCGAGATGCCGCCGAGCATCGTCGTGCCTTCGAGCACAGTGACCGCCACGCCCTGCTTCGCGAGCATGTACGCCGCGGTGAGACCGGCGGGGCCGCCACCGACGACGACCACACGGTCGCCGGGGCGCAGCGGATCCACCGGGCGCGGAGCGCTCTTGGGTTGGGACTCCATCGTGGAGAGGGGCGTGGCGAGGGCGTAGACGGCCTTGGGGGGAGCGGGGAGAGGCTCTTTCGTCCGCGCGCGGTGGAACCCTTGACTGTGCGAGACGCGGCGCGGGCGAACGGTCGCATCATAAGGATCGGCGCGGGATTCCCCCAAAGGACGACGAGCTTCGCGAAATCGCGGCCGCCCCCGAAACGACCGCGGGCGCCCGAGATCGGGCGCCCGCGGGGGCGCTTTTCGTCACTCCGAGCGGTCCGAGCCGCCCTTGCGCTGCTTGACCGCTTCGCGCAACAGGTACTCGATGTGGCCGTTCAGACTGCGGAGCTCCTGGCCCGCCCAGCCGCGGAGCTCCGCCATCAGCGGCTCCGGCAGGCGCAGCAGGAAGGGTTTCTTCGCCGCCGAGCCTCCCGGATCCTCGCCCGCAGGCGGTGCACGGGTGTCGTCCGACCCTGCCACGTCCGCCTCCGGGTCAGGTGTAGAGCGAACCGGTGTTCAGCACCGGCTGCGGGTTCTCGTGGCTGCAGAGCACCACGAGCAGGTTGCCGACCAACGTCGCCTTGCGCTCGTCGTCGAGCTCCACGAGCTTCTTCTGGCTCAGCTGTTGGAGCGCCATCTCGACCATCCCGACCGCGCCTTCGACGATCATCGCGCGCGCGGCGATGATCGCGGTCGCTTGCTGGCGCTGCAGCATCGCCGCGGCGATCTCCTGCGCGTACGCGAGGTGCGAGAGCCGCGCCTCGACCACCTCGATGCCGGCCTGCTCGAGGCGCGTTTCGAGGTAGCGCTTGAGCTCGTGCGCGATCTCGTCGGAGCCGCGCAAGCTGGTGGTCGTCAACTCGGTGTGGCCTGCGTCGTACGGGTGCGATTGGGCCAATTGGCGCACGGCGGACTCGCTCTGCACCGACACGTACTCCTCGAAGTTCTCGACGTCGAAGACGGCCGCCGCGGTGTTCTTCACGCGCCACACGACGACCGCGGCGATCTCGATCGGGTTGCCGAGCAGGTCGTTCACCTTCAGCGCCTTGCCGTTCAGGTTGTGGGCGCGCAGCGAGACCACGCGCTTCACCGTGAACGGGTTGGTCCACCAGAAGCCGTCGTCGCGCACGGTGCCGCGGTAGCGACCGAAGAGCACCAGCACGCGCGACTGGTTCGGGCTGATGACGAAGTGACCGAAGAGCATCACGAGGCCGAGCAGCACGCAGAGTGCGAGCCCGATGATCCAAAACGCCGGGTGCTGGGGCTGTGGGTCGCCAGCCTTCACGATGATCGTCGCGACCGGGCCGAAGATGAGCGCGAGGCAGGTCGGGAGCATCAACCAACCGCTCAGCGGTCGGAAGGTCGTTTCTTGGTGTTGGGGGTGGTTGGTCATGGGAAGTCTCCTGGGGCTATGGTATCGGAGTGATATCACAGCGATATGAACGCGCGGGGCCGGCTTTTCGAACGCGCTCCCGCGTGGGGCCGAACTCCATGCGCCAAAGAGAGTTACGTCCACGCCCACGCCGCTCGATGGCGCTCGCGCGAGGCGGCACTAGGCTCCTCCCGGTGACTCCCGCGCGCGCCCTGCTGCTCCTTCTAGGTTGGTTGCTCCTGGCCTCCGCCGCCTGCGGACCCGGCGACGACGCGCCGCCGCGGCCGATCCGACCGCCGAACGTGGTGCTGGTGACCTTCGACACCGTCCGAGTCGACCACCTGAGCACCTACGGCTACACGCGGCGCACGTCGCCGAACCTGACCGAGCTCGCTGCGGTCGGCGATCGCTTCACCGCCGCGCAATCGACCGCGCCGTGGACCGTGCCGAGCCACGCCTCGATCTTCACCGGGCGCTACACGTTCCAGCACGGCGCCGAAGCGAGCGACAAGGCGCCCGAGTGGGCGACGCAGAACGCGGTCGGGCTCGCCGAGAGCTTCGAGACGCTCGCCGAGGTTTTCAGCGCGTCCGGCTACCGCACGTGCGGAGTCGTCGCGAACGAAGTCTTCCTCGCACCGCGCTTCGGCTTCGCGCAGGGCTTCGGGACGTACGTCGCCAAGCGTCAGCCGGCGAAACAGGTGAACCAAGTCGCGTTCGAGTTCCTCGACCAGCCGAGCGACGCACCGTTCTTCCTGTTCGTCAACTACATGGACGCGCACCGGCCGTACCGGACGACGCCGATCGACGACGCGGTCTCGCGCGGGTTGCCGCAACCGGATCCCGAGCCGGCGGGCGAGCTGCTCGATCGCTACATCGAAGCGGTGATGGCGAAGACCGGCGAGGACGTCGATGCGTTGCGCGAGCGCGTGATCAGCCAGTACGACCACGGCGTCGCGCACGACGACCTCGCGCTCGGCGCGTTGGTGGCGAAGCTGAAGCAGCTCGGCAAGTTCGACGACACGCTGATCGTCGTCACGTCCGACCACGGCGAGTACTTCGGCGAGCACGAGCTCGTCGAGCACAACAAGGACGTCTACCAGGAAGCGTTGCGCGTGCCGCTGGTGGTCAAGCGCCCCGGCCAGAAGCGCGGCCGCGTGCTCGACGTGCCGGTGTGCCACGCGGAGCTCGCGCGACTGATCGCGTCCGCGTTGACGGTCGAGCAGGAGAACGAGCTCGCGAAGCGCTTCCCGTACGCGCCGGGAGCGCCTCTCAGGCTCGCGGAGCTCTGGCTGAGCCGCCCGAACGAGTTGAAGGCGAGCTGGGGCGAGCGCTTCAAGCGCAAGCGCGCCGCGCTGTACCTCGAGCGCTGGAAGTACATCCGCTCGACCGACGGCAAGCACGAGCTCTACGACCTCGAAGCCGACCCGCGCGAGAAGCGCAACCTGATCGCGGAGAAGCCGGAACTGGCGCGGACGCTCGAGGAACGTCTCTCGCGCTTCGAAGCGGACTCGCGCGCCGGCCCGGAACAGGCCGCGCCGGTCGAGGTGAGCGCCGAGGAACTCGAAACGCTGCGCGCCCTCGGCTACGCGGACGGCAAGTAGCGGGCTACGAGTCCGGCCACAGCAGGTAGACGAGCCCCGCGGAGCACAGCCCGAGTGCGGTGTAGATCACCAGCATCTCCGACCAACTGTAGTCGGAGACGGCCATCGCGATCGCAGCGACCCACTCGGGCTTGAACTTCTCGATGCCGGCGACGAACGCGACCGCAGCGCCGAGCGTGCCCGCGGCGACCGCAATCGGGTGTTTCCACTCGTGCAGGAGCCAGAGGAAGAAGGTCGCGACTGCGATGGCGATTCCGACGATCACGAACGGGGTGTACGTGACGAAGGACAGCTCGCCGAGGTTGCCCCACCACTCGGAGTAGCCACGGAACAAGAGCCAAGTCGACAGCAGCATCACGATGAGGCTGAGCGCGCGAACCGTTTCGCGTTCCAGCGAGCGCGCGAGGACCAGCAACCCGATGGTCGCGATGATCACACCAGCGAAAGCGGAGCCAAGGATCGTCAACCCGCCGGCCCACTTCGCGCGAAAGCTCGACTGACTCCAGTAGTCGCGTTCGACTCCAATCAGCGCCTCGACGCGCTGCTTGTACTCGGCCAGAGCTGTCGACGGAGTCTTCGTGTTCGCGCGAACCTCAATCCTCAGTCGCGCGCGCTCTCGTGCGAGATGCGTAGGTGCATCGACACCGTCGACGATGGCCCTACGGACGTCTGGCGGCCACGGTGTGCGCCGCTCGAAGCCGTGAATCGCGTCGGCTCCTCCATAGATCGCTGCGGAAGCAATCGAGGCCGTCGCCACGACGACGAACGCGACACGCTTGCGACGATCCGACCACACCCGCTCGAGGACGCCGACGGGGAACGAAAGGGTCAGCGCCAGGACGGCGATCGGCAGCAGCACGACGTGGAAGAAGAACTTCCCGGGGTCGTGTGCCACGCAGGTCATTCCCTCCTCCACGCCGATCTGGCGACAAACGAGCACCAGGTCGATCAAACCGAGCGCGCTCGTCGCCACCGCGAACACCGCTCCGACTTGCTTGCGATTCATGCCGCGAGGCTCCCTCTCTCCAAGAACTCCCGTGGGCCAAGGGGAATTGCTCGGGCAATCGCAGCTCGATCTACTCGCGAATCGAGCGCCGACTCGGCCGCCGATTCGTCGCTCGCGGCGCCCGCCTCCGTCCGAGCTACCGCGGTTGAGTTCGCCGGGCGACGGGGGAGGGGCTGGCACGCGCGCCCCGATGCTCGCTCACCAGATCACGCGCGTGCGGTGGCCCAGGCCGAGCGCGAGCGACGTCAGCGCGACCAGCCACACCAGGATCAGGTGCCGGCCTGGCGAGAAGCCGCGCAACGCGGCGGCCGCGAAGCCGAACGCGAACACGTTGGGCAGGTACATCAGCGGCGAGGCGCCCAGCCACGCGAGCCACGAGTCGTTGAACGGGTTCGCGCAGTCGTCGTTCGGCACGAACAGCACCAGCGCCGTCACCGCGAGCACCGAGCGTGCGAGCTCGCGCTTGCCTTGCTGGTCGAGCACCGCGCCCGCGAGCACCGCGCCGAGCGCGACGAACGCGAGCACGTAGTTGACGTGCATCACGAGTCCCGCGGCGCTCCATTCGCTCGCGAGCGCCGGATGGAACGGCAGGAACCCGTGCACCGAGGTCGTGCAGGGCACGCCGACCAGCAGTCCGAGCCAGATCGAACGCGAACGCGCGGCATCGAGCGGCGCGGGCTCGGCGCGGCTCGCGAGCGCGATCGTCGTAGCCGTCGCGAGGAACGCGAGCGTCAGGATGCCGACGACGAACAGCGGCACGAACCAGCTCGGGAAGTCCGCGCGACGGGGCAGGAGGTCGAGCGCGCACTTGACCGCGAGCACGATCGCGGCGCCGAGCGCCGCGACCAACGCGAGCTGCGTCTCGATCGCGCGCGACGACTTCACGCGGACCGCTCTCGCTCGATCGCTCGATAGACGGCGTGCGTGGGCTCGTTGAAGCACACGAGGAGCACGCGCTCGAGCTCCGCGGCTCGCGCGAGGCCGGCAGCGACCTCGCGCCATGCGATGCGCGCCGCGCGCTCGATCGGGAAACCGAAGACGCCGGTGCTGATCGCCGGGAACGCGAGGCTCGCGAGCGCGTGCTCGCGCGCGAGGGCGAGCGAGCTGCGATACGCGCTCGCGAGCAGCTCGTCCTCGCCGCTCGTTCCACCGGACCAAACCGGTCCGACGGTGTGGATCACGAAGCGCGCGGTCAGTCGGTGGCCGCGAGTCAACCGTGCCTCGCCGGTCGGGCAACCGCCGAGCGCGCGGCATTCCGCGAGCAGCCCGGGGCCGGCGGCGCGATGGATCGCGCCGTCGACGCCGCCACCGCCGAGCAGGCTTTCGTTCGCCGCGTTGACGATCGCGTCGACGTCACAGCGCGTGATGTCGCCCAGCAGGATTTCGATCCGACCGCTCACGCGCCCGAGCATAGGCCGCAGCGCGCCGTCGCGCACTCGCACGGCCGTCGGCGCGCGGCGTTCCGTGGCGCGTGCTCTCGGCGCATGGACGCCCGAGCGGCGCTCTCGTGTGGCGCATGGACGCCCGGCGCGCGCGGGAGGACAATCCGCGGCGTTCCCCATGCGCTTCGCACTCGCACTCGCGTTCGCGTTGGCGGCGTGCTCGACACCCGAGCCCGCGCCCGCACCGGGCGCAGCGGGCGCAAGCGCGAGCGAGCCGTTGCCGACGATCCCGTCGCCGTCGCCGCTCATCGGCGCCGCGCTCGCCGGGATCGAGCGCTTCGGCGAGGTCACGCGCGAGCAGGCCGGTGACTTCGCGACCGCGCTGCTCGGCGGCGAGGTCGTCTACGGTTTCCGTTCGGGCGAGCCGGCGATTCGCGACTGGGAGCTCGGCGGGCTCGGCGATCTGTCCGCGCTCGACGCGGAGCTCGCGACGCGCGTGCCGCTCGGGCATCTCGATGCGAACGGCACGCTGTCGCGCGAGATCGACTTCGATCGCTACACGCTGTTCGTCGCGGTCGGCAACTCGCGCTACGCGCTGGTGGTGCGACCGACGTGCAATCCGCCGGTGTTCGAGCCGGTGCTCGATCGCGCGGTGACCGTCGTGGTCTCGAACGAAGCAGAGCCTCTCCAAGACGTCGAAGCGCGGCTCGTGCTCACGTCCTGCGACTCCATCGGCGAGTCGTACGTCCTCTCTCGCGCGCGGACGGATTCACGCGGCGTTGCCGAGCTTCGGCACGCGGGCTTCGCGCTCCAGCTCGCCGCGCAGCGCCGCGCGACGCTCGCAGTAGAAGCCGGGCCCGCGTTCGGCCCGGGCGTGCGCCGCGAGCTCGCCTCGCTCGACGACGGCCCGATCCGTCTCCGCTTGGGCCACACCGCGAGCATCGTCGTGCGCACCACGCCCGTGCCGCGTTTCGGTTGGCCGACGGGCTCGCGTCTCGAGCTCGTCGACGCGCCGGCTTGGCAGATCGATGCCGCCGGCGCGCGGACCCACGCAGATCGTCGCGGTGTCTCGACGGAACTCGTGGTCGCGCCCGAACAGCCGCCGTTCGGGCCGCTTTCGGTCACCCGACCGGTCGAACTCCCGCGGTAGCGGATCGTGCAGATGACTTTTTGAGGCAAAGTGATAGGCTCCGGGCCTTCCCGGTCGAGGTCGCATGAAGTCGTTCCGTTGGCTGGTCGCCGTCCCCTTGATCGCGTTCGTCGCGTGGTTCTTCCTGGGCGGCGAGCTCGCGAACGAGGATGCGACGATGCGAAACGACGCTCCGCGAGCCGCGAGCGAAGCCCCGGCGCGGGAGCTGGCGGTCCCTGCCGAAGTCGCCGTGACCGCCGCGCGAGAGGCGAGCGTCGTCGAGTTGGAGAATGCGCAGCCCGTCGCGAGCTCCGAGCTGTTGCCGCTGTCGGTGCGCGAGCGCGGCAGCGGGCGCCCGGTCCCTGGCGCGATGATTCACGTGCTCGCGATCGGCGCCGGCGCCGGCGACCTCGCTAGCGAAGAGCTCAGGGATTTCGCGCGCACGGTGCTCGCGTTGGAGACGCGAGGTGCGCAGTACACGAGCGACGCCGATGGGCGCGTGCTGGTGCCGCGCGCGAAGAGCGAAGCGATGCTCGCAGCACGCTCCGGCGAGCTGTTCGGCACACTGCACTTCCGCAAGTACGCGAAAGAGCTCGTCGTCGAACTCGCGCCGAGCGGCGACCTCGAAGTCCTCGTCCGCGACGAGTTCGGCCGCGGAGTCGCAGGCGTGCCGCTCGCGCTCGGTGCCGCGAACGCAAGTCTTTTCGATCAGCAGGGGTACGACGGCGCTGTCACCGGTCCGGATGGACGCGCGATCGTGCGCGACGCTCGCGCATTCGCAGCCGGTCGATCGGGTTCGCCACTTGCGCTGCGCGCGGAAGTCGTGGCGACACGGCGCTTCGAGCGCGATCTCTCGCTCGACGATTGGCCCACGGAACCCATCGTGCTCGACTTGCCCGCACTCGGCGCCGTCGAAGTGCGCGTGCTCGGCGCCGATGATCGCCCGCATGAGCGCGTCTCGGAAATCGACATGGTCACCGTTCGCGCCGGCGATGGCGAGGAGGCGTTGCGGCGCAGGTTGTTCGAGGACGGCTCGACGCGCGGAGTCGTCGACGGTGCGGCGCGTTTCGCGCACGTCGAGGTCGGGATTCGAGTCTTCGTGTCAACCGATATCGCTGGCTCCGGTCTCGCGTCGTTGTCGAGCATCGTCGACGGTCCGCGTATTGCCGGCGAAGTTACGACGATCGAGCTCCGAGACGGTGCCTCGGTTGCGGTGCTGCACGGACGCGTCCTCGATCGGGATGGCGCGCCGGTCGCGAGTGGAGTGCAGTTCGAACTCTCGATTCGTGCTGGGGGCGTCCGCGGTGGGGCTGGCGGTCAGCTCGTCGTCGACGATCGTGGGGAGTTCCGCCTCGATGTCCCGGCGAGCAGCGGCGAGCCGGCGGAGCGCAAGCTCGTGCTGACGCGCGGCGGCAAGGGTCACGACGACCCGCTCGCGAAGGCGGAGCGCTCCATCGACGGCGATCTCGCGCCAGGCGTGCACGAGCTCGGGGACTTGGTGCTTGCGAGCCAGCCGATGTTGGCGTCAGGCAGAGTGCTCGACGATCTCGGCCGACCGGTCGAGCGGGCGACTGTCGGCGTGCACGTTCCGTCGGCTCCGGGGTCGCGACGCCCGTGGTCCGACGTGAGTCTGGAAACACAGCTCTCCGCAAAGGACGGTCGGTTCGTGCTCAGCGGCATTGCGCCAACGTCGACACTCGGACTGGAAGTCGGCGCCGACGGACACGTCCGAACCGGGATCAGGCCGATCGACGCGGGTGCGCACGATCTCGAAGTCGTCTTGGTGCGCGGAGCCCGCGTCGTCGGTGGACTCGTCGTCGACGACGGACTCCCGCTCGACGACGTGATCGTGCGCGTGGCGTTCGCGGTTGGACCGGAGGACGAGTGGCAGCATCGCGCGTTGCCGCGTCCGATTCCGGCGCCTGGACGCGGATCGTTTTCGATCGGCGGTCTCCCCGCCGGCAAGGCGAGCGTCGAGTTCGGCGTGCGCAACGGGCCGGTGCTCGTGCGGATCGAGGGCGTCGAGCTCGTCGCCGGCGAAGCGTGCGCGGATCCGCGGCTCGTCGAGGTCGACTTGCGCGGGCTCGCGAAGTCGGTGCACGTCGTGATCCGCGACGAAGGTGGCGAAGGGATCAATCACTCGATCGTCCGTGCGCGCGGGCGCGACGGCACCGTCG
>JADLBP010000326.1 GCA_020847695.1 Planctomycetota bacterium | reverse complement strand
ACCGGCCGGGGCCGCACGTTGCGGCGCGAGCGAAGTCGATGGGTCTTCTGGTTCGCTCAACCCGGCCGGTGCCTCTCACCGCGCGAACCTCGAACGCGTGCGGCGCGCCATCGCGACGAGCGTTCGAGAGTTCTGCGACGCGCACGTCGGCCACGAGTTCCACGCGCAAGAGCTGCGCGACTACGTGGCGCGCGTTCACCCGACCGCGCCGGCGAGCGCCGATCGAATCCTGCGCGACCTCAGGCAGCGTGGCGACGTCCGCTACGTGCTCGTGTCGCGGAGCAAAAGCCTCTATCGAGTGGAGTGGTGCAAGTGAGTACGCCGTGGAAGGACTCGAGTCGAACGCGCTGGAGCGGCGACACCTGGCCTGGGTTCGACCAAGTGAAGATCGGGTGCCTCCAGCGCATCGCCGACGCCTGCGAGGCGATGTCGGCTGGACACGTCCGCCTCGCGAGCGAGCGCGACACGTACAAGCGGCTCCTCGAGGCCGAGCGAGAGAGCGCGCTTCGACTGATTCGCTCGCTATCGGCTACGCGCGGCGTGGTGACTCGCCTGCGCCGGCAACTGGCGGCCCGACGATGAACACGCCCGCGCCCGCCACGGTGATTCGGTTTACGGTGCTCGGCACCGCGCGCCCGCAGGGGAACAAGCGCCACGTCGGACGCGGGGTGATGCTCGAGCTGCCGAGCCTGAAGCCGTGGCGGCAGGCCGTGTCCTACTGCGCGCGCGAAGCGTACCGAGGCGATCTGCTCGACGGACCGATCGCACTGCGCCTGCGCATCTTCGTGCCGCGTCCGCGCTCGCACTTCGGGAAGCGAGGCCTCAAGCCGGGCGCGCCCGTGCTGCCGCACCGTCGCGCGCAGGGCGACACGTCGAAGATGCTCCGCGGCATCGAGGACGCACTAACCGGCATCGTCTGGACCGACGACAAGCGCGTCGTGTCGACCGATGTCGTGATCGTCTACGGCGAGCCCGCGCGCGCGGAGATCGAGATCCGTGACCTGGAGCAGGCGCTCGTTGCGCTCATCGAACCCGCGGCGCGCCCGCAGAAGTCCCTCGCCTTCGCGTGAAGGCGGCAACCCAAACGACAGGAGTGAGACCGTGACGAAGACCTACAAGCCCCGGAAGAAGCACGCAGCGAAGACCACCGAACCCAAGAAGCCGGCGGCGAAGGCCGCGCCGAAGCAGACGACGATCGACGACCAGAAGGGCGCGAAGCCGCCGAAGCCGCCCAAGGCCAGCCCGGTCGTCGTGCTCGCCGAGGCGCAGGTGGAGGAACGACTGATCGAATCGCTCGACCACAAGATCACCGGCGCGAAGGAACACTTGAAGGAGCTCAAGGCGCTCCGCGAGGGCGCGGTGTCGCGCATGCGCACGCTCGTCCGCGAGCAGAAGCAGGCCCGGATGTTCGACCAGTCGGGCAACGCGACCAAGGAAGCGATCCAGACGAAGCCCGCGGACGCGAAGACCGCGGAGCCGAAGAAGCCCGACGAGGCCGCGGCGAAGAAGGACTCGGAGACGCTGAAGGCGGTCGAGGCGACGAAGGCCCAAGACGCGCCGACGGCGACGGAAGCGGCGTGAGCGAGCTCGAGCTCAAGCGCGCGCCGGCTCTCCCGATCGTGCTCGGGTTGCTGCTCACCGCGGACGGACGCCAGGCGTTCGGTCCGATCCGCGACGACAGCAAGCCCGAGCCCTGTCGGGATCGGCAGTTCTACCGACGCGTCGAGCGGCGCCGCCGGCGCGCGAAGGAGTCGAAGCAGGCGAGACGGAGGAATCGGCGATGACTGCGCGCGCGGTGATCACGGGAAGGACCTATCGCTACGTGCGCGTGTCGCACAGCTTCGCGGTGGTCGAGAAAGAGGACGGGCGCGATCGCTTGGGCATCCGTCGATGGCGGGAGATCCCGCAAGGCGACGCGGTGGAGACGCGGCGGGCCCTGAACGACTTCATCGAGGCGCTCGACCTGCGACAGCGGCGCGCGCGTGCGAAGGCGCGACGGGATCGGAAGGCGTCGGCGTGAACGACGCGTGCAAACAGGAGACGGATCGATGAGTCAGGCGACCAAGATCGAGTGGACGGACGTGACATGGAACCCGATTCGCGCCCGCTCGCGTGAAGCGCCGGGATGGATCGGCACGCATTGCGTGAAGATCAGCGCGGGGTGCGCCAACTGCTACGCCGAGCGGCACAACGCGCGGATGTTGCCGGGCGGAGGCACCGGCCTCGGCTACGTCGCGAGTTCGACCGCGCGAGTGGAGACGATCTTCGACGAGGGCAAGCTCGCCGCGCCACTTGGATGGAAGCGTCCACGCCGGGTGTTCGTGTGCAGCCTCTCCGACCTGTTTGGCGAGTGGGTGAGCGACCAGCAGATCGATCGCGTCTTCGCCGCGATGGCCACTGCCGAGCGGCACACGTATCAGGTGCTCACCAAACGGCCCGGGCGCATGCGCGCGTGGTTCGAGCGCGTCGCTGGACTCGGCCTCGGACTCGACGGCAAGGCGACGGAGCGCGGCTGCAAGATGTTCGGCGACCGCGAGGTCGCGTGGCCGCTTCCGAACGTGTGGCTCGGCGTCAGCGTCGAGGATCAGCGCGCGGCCGACGAGCGCATCCCGTTGCTGCTCCACACGCCGGCCGCGGTGCGGTTCGTGAGCGCGGAGCCGCTGCTCGCCCCGATCGACTTCGCGCGCGTCAAGACCGGCTGCGGCGAGTGGGCGACCGGGTGCTGCTGCTCTGCGCCGAAGTGCGGCCACACGAAACTCGACTGGGTCATCGTCGGCGGCGAGAGCGGGCCCGGAGCGCGGCCGTGCGACGTCGACTGGATCCGCCGCATCGTGGAGCAGTGCAAGGAGGCTCGGGTCGCGTGCTTCGTGAAGCAGCTGGGCCACGCCGTCGAGGCACGCAACGACCAGATCGCCGACGTGTGGCCCGACAACACGGAGACGACGGCGAGTGCGTCCTACCAGGGCGCGCCGTTGCGCGTCTTGCTCCGCCACTCGAAGGGCGGCGACCCGGCCGAGTGGCCCGAGGATCTGCGCGTGCGCGAGTTCCCGACGCTGCGCTAGGATCGAGCGATGCCCAACCTTTCGTGCCCGCGATGCAAGGCGCCGATTCCGGCGGTCCGCGAGACCGAGCTCCAACCTGCCGACGTAAACGTGGAGTGTCCGGCGAAGTGCGGCTGGCGCGGTCCGTCGTACCAATGCGTCGCCGACCGCGTGTGGCTGCCGTACACCGACGAGGTCAGAAAGCGACCGTGCGTCAAGTGCGGTCAACACAGCCTTTCGTGGAGCCTCGAGCCGATCGGAAAGATCGGATACGTGTCCTGCCGCACCATAGGTTGTGGGTGGTGGGCGGAGGTGATCTAGCGGCCCGAAGCCGCAGAACTCGTGACGCGGCGGTTAGGGCGTCCGGCAGTTGGCTTTTCGCCGATGGAATTCGCCGGTGATGTTTCGGCGCGCCCTAACCGATCCCTAAGCAGGGCAGGGACGCTCCCCGCGCGCGGGATAGCGCCCAGCGCAGGCCGATGGAGGAAAACGGGTTCGGCCCGGTCAACAAACTGCCGATGTTCACGTAGCATGGAAAGAGCCAGCACCTGCGCGGCGCTGGCTCTCTCTCCTCGCTCCCATCAGGAGACGTGCTCCCAAGTGAAGCTGGATGGTACGCCCGCCGGGAGTTGAACCCGGACCGATGTCTTCGCGGACTCGCGGCTTTCCAAGCCGCCGCTCTATCCAGTTAAGCTACGGGCGCGTGAGAAAAGGGCCGGGGTCGTTGACGCGACCTCGGCCCGTTTCCTGTTCGTTAGGTGAGCTGTGCCTCCCGCGTTGCTACTTGGACGTCGACATGAAAGTCGCGAGGCGAGGAGCGAAGCCGCCACCACCCTTGCCGACTCTCGGCGAAGTGCGCGCTCCCGCGAAGCACGTTCTGCAGCGCGGTCGGCGTGATCGCGCGACCCTCTTGCACCAGGAGCTCAAGGAGTCGTGTCCAGCGCATCGTCGTTCCGTGTCGCTGGAAGATGTCGATGCAGGCCCGTTCGAGCGACTGAGCGTCGAGCGCGGGCCGGATGTCTGCGGGGCGAAGCTGATCGATGGTGCTGCGCGCGATGCTTTCGAGGGCGCTGGGATCGCGCACGAGTGACAGGAGTGCATCGCGCTCGACCTGCAGTCGGGCAATGCGTTCGTCGGTCTCACGGACACGCGACTCGATGGTGGCGCGGAGCGCGGCGACCGTCATGGCGAGTTCGGGGAACATGGGTGGCGGTGACTCTGGTTGCGATGGGGAGATTTCGTGCGCCCGTTGGGAGCGCTGGGTCGGACCTTATCGAAGGATGTTGGAGCCGCGAGACATTTCTCGACGACACGTGTGCCGTGACACGTTAGTTGCTGTGCAGCAATAGGTTACGTGATTGCAGTCGGGCACCGTCCGCCGCGTCGTCGACACGATGAAAGTGACATTCGGCCCGCCGATCGTGGGTACGATCAATCGGCCGTGACTGCGCCCATACCCGATCCCGCCAAGCTCGAGCGCATCCTCTCCGTAGTCGAGGAGCTCCGCATCGTGCGCGCGAGTGAGGTCCTGCTGCGCATGGAGTGCGTCGGCCCCGACGGCGAGGCGCACGCGGTTCGCTTCAACGCGCAGCGGTGGAGCATGGCCCTCGACGCGATGCTCGCCTCGCTCGCGAAGGCGCAGAAGCGCAAGGCGGGACGCGCCGCGCAGCGGAAGAAGCGGCGCGCGCGGTGGTCTTCCAAGAACCGCCTCCAGGAGTGAAGCGGCCGTCCCCGGCCACCGCGCGCACCAGTTCGATCAGGCGCCCAGAACGGTGTGCCAGTCGTCCGCGTCGACCGCGGCGAAGATCTTCGTCTTGCCCGCCGCGATCGTGACCGAGGCGTCCAGCGAGCCGCCGTCGATCGTGCCGTT
>JADLBP010000325.1 GCA_020847695.1 Planctomycetota bacterium | reverse complement strand
GACTGCACCTCGAGCTCGGGCAGCACGACCTCGCCGACGATCCCGTCGGGGTCGTCGAGCGCCGGATGCAGGCCCGCGACGGTGAACTTCGCGCCCGGTGCGGTGCCCGCGCCGTTCGGATCGTCGTCGGGATCGACGCCGTAGCGACGGACGAGCTCGTCGAACGGCTCGCTGCGCAGCGTCTCGACGACGCGTTGGCACGCGTCCGACGCGATCGAGAGGTCTTGGACGCTCACCGATTGACGCCGCACGGCGACCGCGGTGCTGACGTAGATCGCGAACGAGAGCCCGAGCACGAGGAACGACACGATCAGCTCGATCAGCGTCATGCCGCGTCGACGACGCGCTCGACCCGCGCGCGGCGAGAGGTTCGGACCTCGGGGAGGTTGGAGCATGGAGTTGCGTCGACGCGCGCTCGCGCGCCGGTCGGACGAGCCGTCCCGGCGCTCGGACACGTTTCAGAGTCGCGTTCGTGTATCGAGTGCCGCGCCGACCACCCTTGACACCGCCGCGGGCGATGTGCGCGGCCCCGACGGGCAACGTCTTCCCGACGTGGAAGGAAGTTCCGCCTGCCCGGCGCCGGCGGATCCTCAAGCCCCCGGACGATCGTTCCGATGCTGCACCAGCCCCGGGGATCCCCATGCAAGCTCACCGCCGTCGTTTCCGCATCGTCCGTCCGACCCTGCAGCTCCGTCTGGTCCTGGTCTTCGCCGGGATCTCCGCGCTGTCGCTGCTCCTGCAGTACACGCTGTTCGTCCGCTTCGCGGTCGAGCTCGTCGCCGAGAACGGAGCGGCGGAAGGCGTGCCGCTCGACGGCATCGGGATGGAGCTGATCCAGATCTTCTTGATCTCGTTCTTCGCGATGCTGCCGCTGACGATCATCGTCGGCATCCTCGCGACGCACACGTTCGCGGGGCCGATCTATCGCTTCGAGGTCTACCTGAAGCAGGTGATCGCCGGCGAGAAGCCCGCCGACTGCAAGCTGCGCGAGGGCGACGATCTGCAGAGCCTCTGCAAGCTGATCAATGAAGCGACCGAGCCGCTGCGGCGCCGCGAGGAAGCCCCGAAGAGCTCGCCGCAGCCCCACGACCTCGCCGCGTGAACCGGCGACGACGCACGTGACCTCCGGCCCCACGCATTCGCTGCGCACGCGCATCGCGCTGATCCTGACGCTGGTCGTCGGGGCCTACGCGGTGCTCGACCACGCCGTCCAGCGCTGGGCGGTGCTGCCGCGTTTCGCCGAGCTCGAGGAGCGCGAGGCGCGCAAGGACCTCGAGCGCGTCCGCAGCGCGCTCGACGACGAGATCGAGCGCCTCGACCAACGCTGCCGCGAATGGGCGTCGTCGTCGGAGACGCGTCGGTTCATCGAGAACACCGCATTGGCGCACGAGCCGCTGCGCGCCGCGGAAGTGCAGCGCTTCCTGGAAGCGAACGTCTCCGCGCGCGAGCTCGCGAACGCCGGCCTCGACCTTGTCTACGTCGTCGATCGCGAAGGCCGCATCCTCGCCGGCGGCGCGTACGACCAAACCAGCGGCGCGCCGCTCTCGATCCGGAGCTTCGCGCTCGACCGCGTCGCGCCGACGCACCCGTGGCTGGTGCACGAACGTCCGAGCTCCACGGGCGACGCCGCGCTGCCCGAGCCCGTCCGAGGCCTCTCGATGACCGAGATCGGGCCGACGTTCCTCGCCGCGCGCGCGATCCCGGTCGACGAGGGCTCGAGCGAATGGCTCGGCACGGTCGTGATCGGCCGACGCCTCGACCGCGAGCTGGTCGCCGCGGTCGGCGAACGGACCTCGGTCGCGTTCGACGTCTGGGACCTCTCCGACGCCGATCTGCCGGCGGACGTCGCCGCGGTCGTCGAGCGCGTCACCAGCTCGAGCGACGCGGTCGTCCAGGCGCGCGACGAGCACGCGCTCGAAGCCTGGAGCACGCTCGACGACTCGCGCCGGATCCCGACCCTGATCGTGCGTGCGAACCTGCCGCGCGACATCAGCGCGTTCGGCGCGAACGCGTTGCAGTACTCGCTGGTCTCGACGGTCGCCGCGGGCACACTGCTCGTGTTCGTGCTGCTGACGGTGCTGCGCCGGATCGTGCTCGCGCCGCTCGCGCGCTTGACCGAGCACGCGGTCGCGATCGGACGCACCGACGACGTGCACGCGAAGCTGAAGCTCGATCGCTCGGACGAGATCGGCGTCCTGTCGGGCGAGTTCGATCGGATGATGGAGAAGCTCGAGCACTCGCGCGCCGAGGTCGTGCGCACCGCGCGCGTCGCCGGCATGTCCGAGATCTCGACCGGAGTCCTGCACAACGTCGGCAACGCGCTGAACAGCGTCAACGTCGCCGTCAACGTGATCTCCGAGCGCGTGCGGACGAGCAAGCTCCAGAAGCTCGAGCGCGTCGTCGAGATGATCGAGTCGCAAGGCGACAAGCTCGGCGAGTTCATCACTACGCACCCGAAGGGCAAGCACGTCGCGCCGTTCCTCTCCGAGGTCGCCAAGCTCCTGCGCCACGACCAGGAGGAGATCGCGACCGAGACCGGCAAGCTCTGCGCCGGCGTCGAGCACCTGCGCGCGCTGGTCGCGTCGCAACAGGAGCTCGCCGGCAAGAACGAGCTCCGCGAAGCCGTGCGCATCGAGGACCAGATCGACCTGGCGTCGACGCTCTGCGACCTGCCGCGCGCGGTCGCGGGCGGCCTCGTGTTCGACGTCGAAGGCGGCGGCCTGGGCCGAGTGATGCTCGACCGCCACAAGCTCGTCCAGATCCTCGTCAACCTGTTGAAGAACGCCCGCGAGGCGATCGTCGAAGCGAAGCGCGAGCCCGGTCGCATCCGCGTGACGGTCACGCACGAAGGCGAGCGCGTGCGCATCGCCGTCCTCGACGACGGCTGCGGCATCGCCCCCGAGAACCTCGGCCGCATCTTCAACCACGGGTTCACCACCAAGACCGGCGGACACGGCTTCGGCCTGCACGCCTCCGCCAACGCCGCCGTCGAGATGGGCGGCCGCATCGAAGTCGCGAGCGACGGGCCCGATCGTGGCTCGCGCTTCATGCTCGACCTGCCGTACGAATCCGCCCCCCACGTCTAGGCACGCCATGGACACTTCCAACCGACGCATCCTGATCGTCGACGACAACGCGAGCATCCACGAGGACTTCCGCAAGGTGCTCGCGCGTCGAGAGACCGACCAGCGCGCGCTCGCCGCCGCGGAAGCCGCGCTGTTCGACGACGAGCCGGCGACGTCGGACGCGACCGCCGAGCCCGAGCTCTTCACGCTCGGCTTCGCGTTGCAGGGCGAGGAAGCGGTCGAGACCGTGCGCCGCGCGCGCGCCGAGAACGCGCCATACGCGATGGCTTTCGTCGACATGCGCATGCCGCCCGGCATCGACGGCGTGACGACGATCGAGCGCATTTGGGCGGTCGATCCCGACGTGCAGATCGTCGTGTGCACCGCGTTCTCGGACCACAGTTGGCCGGACGTCGTGCGCCGGCTCGGCCGCACCGATCGCTTCCTGATCCTGAAGAAGCCGTTCGACACGATCGAAGTCTGCCAGCTCGCGACCGCGCTCACCGAGAAGTGGAATGCGACCGCCCGCGAGCGCGAGCACCTCGCCGCGGTCGTCCGTGCGGAAGGCGAGGCGCGCGCGTACGCGGCGTCGCTCGAGACCACCAACAACGCGATCGAGGCTTCGTGGCGCCGCACGGAAGCCGAGCTGAAGTCGCGCCAACGGCTGATGCTCGACATCGCCGATTCGGTTCTTTCGCCGACGCTCGACGTGCTCGCGCACGGGATCGCCACGCTGGCGACCCGCGACGGCGCGCATCAGGTCGAGGACGTGATCGAGCGCTCGACCGACCTCGTGCGCACGCTGCAGACGTTGATCGAGCTCGCGGAGCTCGACGGCGGCCGCGACCGCGCGGCCAGAGTCGCGTGCTCGCCGCGCGAGCTCGCCGATCGCGTCGCTTCGCAAGCGCGCGACGCGGTGAAGGACAAACCGATCGAGTTGCTCTATCGCTGCGCCCCGGCGCTGCCGGCCGCGGTGAAAACGGTGCCGGAACGCGTGCAGCGCGTGCTCGGCGAGCTCGTCGAGAACGCCGTGCGTCACACCGAGCGCGGCAGCCTGACGATCGAAGTCGGGATGCAGGAAGCCTCCGACGGAGAAGCGCCGATGCTGCGCTTCGCGGTCACCGACACCGGCCGCGGGATCGAGGATGCGACCGTGAACTCGCTCTTCGAGCCGTTCTGCAAGTCGAAGACAGGCTCGTCTCCGGCGCACGCGGGCCTCGGCCTCGCGGTGTGCGGTCGGCTCGCGGGCTCGCTCGGCGGCAACCTGCGCTTCGTGCGCCCGTCGCAAGGCGGCGCGACGTTCGAGCTGTTCCTGCCGAGCCACTGAGCCGCATTCCGCTCGCCGCGCGAACTGCACGCCGCGCGCGCGACTGCGCCGTTTCGCTCGCTCGAAGCGACGAACGCCGACTACGCCGCGGCCGCTTGGCCGAGCGTGCCCTTCGCGAGCAGGCGCGCGGCCTGGTCGGCGGGCACCGGCGGGCTCAGCAGGAAGCCTTGAGCTTCGTCGGCGCGCATCACGCGGAGCAGCGAGAGCTGCGCCGGCGTCTCGACGCCCTCGGCGACGACCGTCATCTTCAGGCTGCGGCCCATCAGCACGATCGCGCTGAAGATCGAAGCGTCGTCGGGACGCGACGTCGCGTCGCGCAGGAAGCTCCGATCGATCTTGAGCGCGTCGACCGGGAACCGCCGCAGATACGCGAGCGACGAATACCCGGTTCCGAAGTCGTCGATCGACAGGTGCGCGCCGAGCGACTTGATCTGCCGCAACAGCTCGACGTCGGACGCCGGATCGCGCATCAACGCGCTCTCGGTGAGCTCGAGCTCCAACGAATCCGCGGGCAGCCGCGACAGGCGCAGACACTCCTCGATCGTCCCGAGCAGGCCGCGATCGTGCAGCTGCAACGGCGAGAGGTTGACCGCCATCCGGATCGGCGGGAGGCCCGCGTCGACCCACGCTTGCGCTTGGCGGCACGCCATCCGCATCACGTGCGCTCCGATCGGCACGATCAACCCGGTCTCCTCGGCGACCGGGATGAAGCGCACCGGCGACACGAAGCCGAGGTCGGGGTGCTGCCAGCGCACCAGCGCTTCCATCCCGACGATGCGGCCCGTGCGGATCTCGACGCGCGGTTGGTAGTGGAGCACGAGCTCGTCGCGCGTCAACGCACGGCGCAGCGCGGCTTCCAGGCTCAGGCGCTCGAACGCTTCCGCGTCCATCGACGGCGCGTACAGCTTGACGCTGTCACGGCCCTCGCGGCGCGCGCAGTACGCGGCGGTCTCGGCGCGGCGCACGAGCTCCTCCGGATCGCGGCAGTCGAGCGACGAACCGAGCACACCGAGGTTGGTCGAGAGCGCGAGCTCGCGCCCGCCGACGTGCAGCGGCTTCGCGATCCAGCTCGAGAGCCGCGCGCCGATCGCGAGGACGTCGTCGCGTCGCTCGATGCCGGGCACGACGACCGCGAGCCCGCCGCCGGCCGCGCGGCCGAGCACGAGCTCGTTGCCGAGCGCATCGCTGACCTCGGGGCCGCGCGCTTCGCGCAGCGCGGCGCGCACGCGCACGGCAAGGCTGTGGAGCAAGTGACCTTGGTGGCCGCGCGTGAAGCTGGTCGCGAGCGAGCGCAGGTCCTCCGAGTCGATCACGAACACGGCGGCGCACGCTCCGCGCGCTTCGGATTGCTCGATCGCGTTCGCGAGCGCGCAGAAGAACTGGCGCGCATCGGATTGGAACGTCAGCCCGTCGACCTCGGAAACCCGCGGCTCGTGCGACGGCGACTCTTGCCATTCCTCGACCACGCCGCGGACCATCCGCGGCGTGCGACCTTCCTCCACCGCCGGCGCGGAGAAGCGCACCCACTCGGCGGCGTCGCCGGTGGTGTCGAGCCGGCATTCGAGCTCGCGCGCGGCGGTCAGCGAGCCGAGCAGCCCGAGCCAATCGGTGAAGCGACGGCGTTCGGTCGCGGCGAGGCGCGCGAGCACGGCTTCGGCGACCTCGCGCTCGTCGCCGTCGCGCAGTCCGACCAGCCGTCGCGCTTCGCCGGAGAGCCACAGACGACCGGTGTTCGGCTCGTACTCGAAGCTGCCGACGCCGGCGGCGTGCTCGACGCGGGCGAGCAGCTCGGCGACGCGGTCCTGGACGCGCGTGCGTTCGAGGTCGCGCACGGCGAGGCGCACGTGCTGCGTCAACTGCTCGACGCCCGCGTCGCGCGAGAGGACGGTCAGCGCGCCGCGCTCGAGCGCATCGGCGAATCCGCGCGCGTCGTCGGCAGCGATCACCGCGATCCACGGCGTCGACTTCGGTGCGGCGGCGGTCGACGTGACCACCAGGTCGGCGCCGACCTCCGCGCCGGTCGCGATGTCCGCTTGGATCCCGAGGTCCGCGAGAGCGCGCATGCACGCTGCCGCGTCGGCGAGCACCGCCGCGTCGAGGAAGACTCGGATCGAACGCTGGAGGGCTGCTGTTTGCATCGACGTCTGGGGAGGAACTCGCGCGGGCCGCTCATCGATCCCCCGCCGATTCACACTTGAACCGTTCCGATCGCGGCGACCGACCGACCGCGCAAGTCCTTCCACCTGCCCGGGTCGGCCGCCGTGCCCCGCTCGCGCGCTGTTCGGGGGCTCGCTCGAATCGCTCGCGCGCGCCGCGAAACTCCTCCGCCGGCACCCGTGCGCACCCGCGGCCATGGCGGGCGGGTGGAGCCGCTCCTAGACTGTCGCGCCGCCCCGCACTCGAGGTCGCCCCGCATGCAGAAGAAGGAATTCGTTCGGATCGCCAACGGCCAGGGTTTCTGGGGCGATTCGATCCTCGGTCCGGTCCGTCTGGTCAACGAGGGCCCCCTCGACTACCTGACGCTCGACTACCTCGCCGAGGTGACGATGAGCATCCTGCAGAAGCAGCGCTCGCGCGATCCGCGGAAGGGGTACGCGACCGACTTCGTCGCGATGATCGACCGCATCCTGCCGAAGATCGTCGAGAAGAACGTCAAGGTGATCGCCAACGCGGGCGGCGTCAATCCGCTCGCGTGCAAGGACGCGGTGCTCGCGGTGTTGAAGAAGCACGGCGTCACCGGCGTCAAGGTCGCGGTGATCGAGGGCGACGACGTGCTCGGGCGGCTCGACGAGCTCGCGGCGAAGGGCGAGGTGCTCGCGAACATGGACACCGGCGCGCCGCTCGCGACCATCCGCGACCGCGTCACCAGCGCCAACGTGTACATCGGCGCGTTCCCGGTCGCGGAGGCGCTCGCGCAGGGCGCGCAGATCGTGATCGCCGGGCGCCTGACCGATCCTGGGCTCGTGCTCGGACCGCTGGTGCACGAGTTCGGCTGGAAGGAAGGTCAGTGGGACCTGCTCGCGGCCGGCACGATGGCGGGTCACATCGTCGAATGCGGCGCGCAGTGCACCGGCGGCAACTACACCGACTGGAAGAGCGTCCCCGACCTCGCGCGCGTCGGGTACCCGATCGTCGAGTGCAAGGCCGACGGCACGTTCACGGTGACCAAGCACGAGGGCACCGGAGGACTCGTCAACGTCTCGACGGTCTCGCACCAGCTCGTCTACGAGATGGGCGACCCGCAGAACTACATCACGCCCGACTGCATCGCCGACTTCACGTCGATCCGCTTGAAGCAAGACGGCAAGGACCGCGTGCACTGCTCCGGCGTCAAGGGCAAGCCGGCGACGCCGACGTACAAGGTGTCGGCGAGCTACGAGGACGGCTTCAAGGCGCTCGGCCAGCTCACGATCTCCGGGCCCGACGCGCTCGCGAAGGCGAAGCTCTGCGCCGAGATCGTCTGGAAGCGCCTCGAGTCCGACGGCTTCCACTACGCGCCCGAGGAACGCCTGGTCGAGTTCGTCGGCGCGAACGTCTGCCACGCGGGCATCGACGTCGCCGGCGGCGGCGAGCCGAGCGAAGTCGTGCTGCGGATGGGCGTCAAGGGCCCCGACGAGGCGAAGGTCGATCGCTTCGGCATGGAGCTCGTGCCGCTGGTCACCAGCGGTCCCCCGGGCGTCACCGGCTTCGCCGGCGGCCGTCCGAAAGCCGCCGAGATCATCAGCTACTGGCCGGCGCTCGTGAAGAAAGAGCTCGTCAGCACCAAGGTCTCCGTCTTCGGCTCCTGATCGACGTCCCGACACATGACCAAGGTCCAACTCTCCCGCATCGCGTGCGCTCGCTCCGGCGACAAGGGCGAAGGCTCGAACGTCGGCGTGATCGCGCGATCCGACGCGGCGTACGCGTTCCTCAAGGAACGCCTGACCGCCGATGTCGTCAAACAGCACATGCGCGCGATCAACTTCGGCGGCGTGAAGCGCTACGAGGCCGACAACCTGCGCGCGCTCAACTTCATCCTGCTCGATTCGCTCGGCGGCGGCGGATCCGCGTCGCTCAAGACCGACGCGCAAGGCAAGACGCACGGGCTCGCCGTGCTGCGCCTGGAGCTCGACGTGCCGCAGAGCGTGCTCGACGCGACCCCGAACGCCTGACATGAACCTGCTGCTCGAGCTCCAAGAGAAATCGCGTCGCCTCCAGCGTCGCGTCGTCCTGCCCGAAGCGCGCGATCCGCGCGTGGTGCAAGCCGCGGCGAAGCTCGCGGGCGAGCGCCTCGCCGTGCCCGTCCTGATCGACGACGGCGGCGTCGCGAACCCGCCGCACGGAGTCGAGGTCGTGCGGCCGAAGAGCGATCCGCGCACCAAGAAGTTCGCCGAGGAGCTCTACCAGCTCCGCAAGCAGAAGGGCATGACCGCCGACGAAGCGGCGAAGCGCGTGCTCGAGCCGTTGGTGTTCGGCGCGTTCCTGGTGCGCTCCGGCGATTGCCACGCGGGCGTCGGCGGCTCCGATTCGCCGACCGCGGACGTGCTGCGCGCCGGGCTCTGGGTCGTCGGGCTCGCGCCGGGCTCGAAGACGCTCTCGTCGTGCTTCCTGATGGTCTTCAAGGACAAGGTGCTGACGTTCGCCGACTGCGGCGTCGTGCCGCAGCCGACCGCGGAGCAGCTCGTCGACATCGCGATCGCGTCCGCGGAGAGCCACCGACGTCTGGTCGGCGAATCGCCGCGCGTCGCGTTGCTCTCGTTCTCGACCAAGGGTTCCGCCGAGCACGCCGATGTCGACAAGGTGCGCACCGCGGCCGAGCTCCTGAAGCGCAAGAAGCCCGAGCTCTGCAGCGACGGCGAGCTCCAGCTCGACGCCGCGCTCGTGCCCGGCGTGCAGGAGAAGAAGGCGCCGGGTTCGCCGGTCGGCGGCCGCGCGAACGTGTTGGTGTTCCCCGACCTCGACGCCGGCAACATCGGGTACAAGCTCGCGCAGCGGCTCGCCGGCGCGGCGGCGCTCGGGCCGCTGGTGCAGGGGCTGAACCAGCCCTTCATGGACCTCTCGCGCGGCTGCAGCGCCGACGACATCGTCAACGTCGCGGTGATCGCGTCGATCCTCGCCAACCCGTGAGCCCGGGGCGCGCGAGCGTGCCCCCAGGCGCGCGAACGCGTCGTGCGCCGCCCCGCGCGCTCCCGGAGCGCTCCGATCCGGCCCGTTCGCGACCTCCGCGCCGCGTCGAGCCCCGCCTCGGCCGCGCCGCGCGCGACCGAGACTACCGGTCCGCGCCGCGCGCGAGCTAAGCTCTGCGTCGCCATGCGCCTCGCGAACCTGATGTGGCTCGTTCCGCTCGCCGCGTGCTCGCCGAGCGCCCCGTCGCCCTCCGACGCGTCCGCCGCGCACGCCGAGACGACCGCGGCGACGCTCGCGCCGGTCGACTTCCAGAGCTACGTCGAAGAGCGCGCCGACGGCCTGCGCGTCGAGGTCTTCGCGCCGGGCGACGGTCCCGCGATCACCGCGAGCTCGCGCGTGACGTTGCACTACAACGCGCTGTTGCCGCAAGCGACCAAGCCGTTCGACACGACGCGCGAGACCGGCATCCCGCTCGAGCTCGATCTCGCCGGCAACGGCGGACCGAGGCCGATCCGCGGGCTGGAGCTCGGCTTGATCGGACTCAAGGTGGGTTCGAAGGCAAAGCTGACCGTGCCGCCCGCTCTCGCGTGGGGCGACGCCGGCAATCCCGCGGGCGGCGTGCCGGCGAAGAGCGACGTGATCTACTCCGTCGAGATCCTCGAGGTGCGCTGATGGTCCGCCGAGCGCTGCTCGCCTGCGCGTGCGCCTTGCTCGGCGCGTGCTCGTTCTCCGGCTTCAACCGGCCGGTCACCGTGCCGCCTCCGCAAGAGCAGACGACTCTGTCGGGCGTGCGCTACGTCGAGCTCGCCGAAGGCAAGGGTACGCCGGCGGTCTATGGCTCGCTGGTGCGCATCCACTACATCGGTTGGGTCGGCGGCGAGCGCTTCGACTCGAGCTGGGACCGCGGCAATCCGGTCGCGTTCACCATCGGCAAGGCCGAGGTGATGAAGGGGCTCGAAGACGGAGTGCTCGGCGCGCGCGTCGGAGGGAAACGCCGGCTGACGATCCCGCCGGAGCTGGGCTTCGGCGAGAAAGGCGTCCCCGGCGTCGTCCCGCCGAACGCGGAGCTCGTCTTCGAGCTCGAAGTGGTCGAAGTCGTCGGTCCGTGACCGTCGACGTCAGGGCAGCACGACGAACGAGACGCCTTCGGTCAAGTTCGACTTGCTCGGGCTCGCCGGGTCACGCGAGAAGCACTGCGCGCCGACCAACGTGCCGGCGACCAACGCCGGATCGCTTCCGCTGCAGATCTGCGCGTTGAAGTCGCTCGAGACCGAGCCGTTGCACGAGCCCGCCGAGCCGCCGGAGAGCTGCGCGGTCAAGCGCGTCGTCGGAGCCTTGACGCACAGGAAGCCGCCCTGGAACGGCACGCCTTGCAGACCGCTCGTGCCGTAGAACCACACGCCGAACTTGTTGCCGATCAGGTTCGACGCGATCAGGTCGAACGACGACGTCGAGCAGCCCGAGACGCTCGGGAGACCCTTCCAGCCGACCAACGGCGTGCAGCCCAGGCTGTTGACCTTCGCGGTGCAGTAGGTCGTCGCGTTGCCGGTGTTCGCGCACGAGCCGTCGCCTTCGATGCGCAGGTAGATGCTCGCGAACGGATTCGCGGGGAAGCCGCCGAACCAGTAGCAGCCCGTCGCGAGACCCGAACCGCCGCCCGGGCAGGACACCGCCATGCCGCCCCCCGCGGAGCCGTCGGTGTTGATCCAGAACTGATCCTGTGTGTCGAGCCCGTGTCCACACGGCGCGCCGGTGTTCGGATCGATGCCCGGAGGGTAATGGAACGTGCCACCGCCCGGCGCGCTCGCGACCGGATTGCCGGCGAGCCACGGTCCCGAACCGCCGCCGCCGAGCTGAGTCGGCGTGTTGTTCTGCGAGAAGCGGAACGTGAACGTGTCGGCGGAGTTGGCTCCCGAATCCAAGCAAACGCCGGACGTGCCGAGCGTGAAGGCGATGATCCAGCACGCGCTCGAGCCCGACGCCGTCGAGCCGGGCAGCGGGAAGCCGAGCGCCGAGCTCTGGAACGAGAACAACCCCGCCGTGAACTTCGGCGGCGCCGTCACGCCGAACACGCACGCCGAGGAGATGCCGACCTCGGTGTCGTAGAGCTCCCAATCGATGTCGACGATGCCGGTCGGCGCCGACGTGCAGTAGCCGAACTCCACCATCGTCGCGCGGTGGTCCGGGTACCACACCTGCGAGCCGCCGAAGACGACCTCCGGGACGCGGCCCTCGTCGTAGAAGTCCTCGCATGACGCCATCGAGTACGAGTTGAAGGCGCTGCAGGTGTTGTCGTAGATCGTGTTGAGCGCGGACGTCGCCGCCGGCGCCGAAACGAACTTGCCGGTGCGCAGATCGAACACGCCCGCGTGCTTCGCCGAGCCGTTGATCGGCGTGAGCCTGGTGTAGTCGATCGACTGTGCGGAAGCGGCCGTGGCGAGCGTTGCGAGCGCGAGAGCTGCCGAGATGCGAAGCTGCATGTTGGTCCTCGAGTAGTGGAAGTTCTCCTCGTCTGAGCGCGAGCGTATCAGCCGGTCGAAATCCGCGCACCGGCTCGTGCTCGCGAGCTCGTGCTCACCGTCCGGCGCGAGCGCCGACGAGCGCCCTCGCAGCCGCCCGCATCGGCCGGAGCCGCGGGTGGCGTTGCGCGTCCGAACGCGCGGGGCCGATCACCTCACGGCGAGCGGCCCCGCGGTTCCGTCGGCCGGCGTGATTGCGCGCCGCGGCCGACCCCGAACGCTCAGGGGAAGATCGTGAACGCGACGCCGGCGGTCAGGTTCGTACCGCTCGGGCTCCCCGGATCGCGCGACCAGCACTGCGCGCCGACCAACTGCCCGGCGACCAGCGACGGATCGACTCCGCTGCAGATGTGCGCGTTGAAGTCCATCGAGATCGAGCCGTTGCACGCCGTCGACTGACCGCCGGAGTTCTGCACCGCGAGCCGCTTGATCGGGTTCTTGACGCAGAGGTGACCGCCCTGGAACGGCACCGCGGTCAGACCGTTGGTTCCGTAGAACCACAGCCCGCTCTTGTTGCCGACCAAGTTGTCCGCGTGGAAATCGGTCGGGAAGAACACGCAACCGGTGGCGCTCACGAGCCCCGACCAACCCAACGTCGGCGTGCAGCCGAGACTGTTGACCTTCGCGGTGCAGTACGCCGTGTAGTTGCCGGCTTCGCCGCACGAGCCGTTGCCTTCGATCTTCAGGTAGAAGCTCGCGAACGGATTCGACGGGAACCCGCCGAACCAATAGCAGCCGGTCGACACCGGACCCGTGCCTCCGCCCGGGCAGTTGCCCGGCGGGACGCCGCCGATCGCGACGCCGTCGGTGTTGATCCAGAAGAGATCCTGCGTGTCGAGCCCGTGACCGCACGGGTTCCCGCTGACCGGATCGATGCCCGGCGGGTGGTGGAAGGTACCGCCGCCCGGCGCGCTCGCGTTCGGGTTGCCTGCGACGAGCGGACCCGCCGCGCCCGCGCCGAGTTGGGCCTGCGTGTTGTTCTGCGCGACGCGGAAGACGAACTGGTCGTTCGCGCTGTTCGACGAGTCGATGCACACGACGTTCGTGCCGGTCGTGAAGCCGAGGATCCAGCACGCCGTCGTGCTCTGCGACGTCGAGCCGGGCAGCGGGAAGCCCAACGCCGAGCTCGAGAAGCCAAAGACGCCGGCGGTGAACACCGGCGGCACACCCGCGGTCCCAAACGAGCACGAGCCACCCGCACCGAGGCCGGACTGGGTGTCGTAGAACTCCCAATCGAGGTCGACCGTGCCGGTCACCGCCGACGTGCAGTACGCGACCTCGAACTGCTCGACGCGGTGGTCCGGGTACCACGTCTGGCCGACGGTGCCGACGAACTCCGGCAACCGGCCTTCGTCGTAGAGGTCCTCGCACGCGACGCGCGCCGAGAACATCGCGGTGACGCTGCACGTGTTGTTGTAGATCGTCTGGACCGATGCGGTCGCCGACTTCGCGCCGACGGGCCGGAACTTGCCGGTCGACACGTCGTAGACGCCGGCGTGCTTCGGCAGTCCGCGGACCGGATGGAGCGAGCCGTAGTCGAGCTGCTGGGCCGCCGCGAGCGAGCTCGAAACGACGAACGCGAGCGAGAGCTTGGCAATCAAAGAAGCCTCCGAGGAACGTGGGACCGAGGTGAACCCGTCTCCCAACGAGTCTACCGGTACCGACGAAGGCCGGGCGTTCGAGGTTCCCCCGCCGCGCCGCCCGGCGGGCCCGACCAAGCGCCCAACGCGACCGCTGAAACCCGTGGGTGCGTCGCGGGCCCCCCGTCGAGTCGAGCGTTTGCGCGCCGCACATCGTCGCAGCGCTCCGGTCGCGCTCGCCGATCCGGTCCGCGCGGCGCTCCGGTCGCGCGCGGCGATCGGCGCCCGCGGATCGCACCGGATCCCGACCCGGCGCGCCGAAAACGACGCGGGCCGGTCGTGCGCATCGGCGCGACCGGCCCGCGATCCGAGCGAGGCGAGCTCAGTTCTTCTTCTTCGCCGCCGCTTCGTCGAGCTTGGCGAGGTACTTGTCCGGGCTCGAGCGGAACTCCTTGATGCACTTCTTGCAGCAGAAGCGGACCAGGCGGTTGCCGTACAGGTGATCGATCGCGTCGTCGCCGAGCGTCTCGTCGCCCATGACCAGACAGGTGGCGATCGGGTAGCTCTTCTTCTGCGACGCGATGTAGGCGGTGTCGAGCTTCTTCAGCGACGACTCCGGGTCCTTCTTGAACTCGACGACGCACTTCTCGCAGCAGAAGCGCACGAGCCGCGAGTTGTGCACGACGTCGACGGCGCCTTCGCCGAGCTTCTCGCCGCTGATCGGGCACTTCTCCATCGGGTACAAGGCCTTCTGCTTGCGCACGATCGCTTCGTCGAGCTTCTTCAGCGCGTCCTTGGCGTCGCCCTTGACCTTCGCTTCGCAACGGCCGCAGCACGTGCGCACCAAGCGGCCTTCGACGATGAAGCTCTTCGCGTCGGCGCCGAGCGGCTCGCCGCTGACCACGCAGGTGTCGAGCGGGTAGAGCGGCATTTGGTGCGCGATGCGCTGCTCGTCGGTCGCGCCGCCCTTTTGTTCCTCGCGCTTGGCTTCGTCGCCTTCCTTCTTCTCGCGCTTCTCGCCGCCTTGCTCGCGCTTCTTCTCGCCGCCTTGTCCGTCTTGGACCTGGCGCGCGCCGGCGGGCTTGGCTTCCTGGGCGTAGCTCGGCAGCGCGAGGGCCGTCGACAGCACGGCGCCGAGCAGGGTGATCGCAATCTTCAGCTTCATGGTCCGGTTCTCCTTGGGGACCGGTGAGCGCCGGATTGTACGGACCGCGGGCGCCGAACGCTGGCGCGAGTTGGCACTCCGTCCGTGACTAACGGATCGGACACGCCCGCCGCTCAGTTGCGTCGCACGCAGAGCGCGGGCAGGAGCTCCAGCGCCGCAACCGCGACCACCGACGCGCCGAGCGGGAAGTCCCACTCGAACGACACGACGACCCCGCCGACCACCGCGAGCACGCCGAGGAGCGACGAGAACAAGAGGAAGCGGTTCATCGAGCTCGCGAACGGTCGCGCCGCGAGCGGCGGGAGCACGATCAGCCCGAACAAGATCGTCGGGCCGAGCGTCATCGTGCCCGCGGCGACACCGACGCCGACGAGCACGTTCAGCAGCGTCTCGAAAGCGACCACGCGCTTGCCGAGCACCAGCGCGAACTCGCGGTCGAAGCTGACGAGCACCAGATCGCGGTGGAAGACGAAGATGCAGACCAGCACGCCGCCGAGCAGCACGCCGATCGTCTCGAGCTCGTGCACGCCGACGCCGAGGATCTCGCCTTGCAACAGCTCGTCGACGAACGACTTCCCGACCGGCGAGAGCCGTCCGAAGAAGTACGTCGCCGCGTTCGCGATCGCGAACGCCGCCGCGACGCGGCCGATCTCGCTGCCGCCGCGCCGGCCGAGCCACACGAGCGCGAAGAGCCCGCCGAACGTGAACAGCGCCGCCCACGCGAGGTGGTAGTTCATCACCGCGTGCGTGTCGGACAGCGCCATCTCCAACGTGACGTCGCCGAGCCCGATGTGCTGGGCCCACCACGGCAAGAGCACGAAGCCGAACACGACACCCGCGGCCGCGAACTGGGGCAGCGCGATGCCGTAGAAGCTCGTCCGTCGCAGCAGCAGGAACACGCCGATCAACGGGCACACCAACCCGGCGATCAGCGCGGCGCTCAGCGCGAAGCGGAAGAGATCGATGCGGTCGGCCCAGGAGATGTCCAACTAGGCCTCCTCGGGCGCGGCTTCGGTTTCGAAGAGCTCGTCGAGCTGCTCCGGCTTCAGGAGCTCGCTCGGGCTGCCGTGACGAACCGTGCCGCGCGAGACCCACAGCACCTCGTCGACGGATTCGCGCACCATCGAGAGATGGTGACTGACCAACAGGATCGCGAGCCCTTCGCGGTGGAGCTCGCGCAACAGCGCCAGGATGCGCGCCTGCGCCGCGCGATCGACGCCGCTGGTCGGCTCGTCAAGCAGGAGCACGTTCGGCTTGGTCATCAGCGCTCGCGCGATCAGCGCTCGCTGACGCTGGCCGCCCGAGAGAGCGGAGAAACGTGCGGCGCGCTGCTCGCCGAGTCCGACCCGAACCAGCATCGCGCTCGACGCGTCGCGGTCGGCGCGCGTGACCGCGCGCAGGCCGGAGAGTCGTCGGTACGCGCCCATCTCGACCACCTCTTGCGCGGTCAACGGATAGAGCGCATCGAGCGTTTCGCGCTGCGGCACGTAGCCGATGACGACGCCGCTGCGCTCGACCGAACCCGCGAGCGGCTTCAAGAGCCCGAGGATGCCTCGGAAGAGCGTCGTCTTGCCCGCGCCGTTCGGGCCGACGATGCCGAAGAAGCGGCCGGCGCGGACCTCGAGGTCCACGCCGGCCACGACCGGACGACGCGTGTAGCCGAACGCGGCTCGTTGCAGTCGGATCAGCGTCACGCGCGTGTCCCCTACGGCGCCTTCGCGGTGCCCAGCGCCTCGCCGATGCGCTTGTGGACCAAGTCCATCATCCCGATCCACGTGTCGGTGCCCGAGAGGCCGCCACATTGGTTCGGGAGCTCGACCACTTTCGCGCCCGCCGCCGACGCGACGCGCTCGACCTCGTCGTTGTTCGACCACGCGGCGGTCAGGATCGTCGTGCAGCCCTGTTGCTTCATCGTCGCGATCAGCTCGGCGAGGTGGTTGGGCGTCGGCGGGATGCCGGGCTTCACCTCGATCGCGCCGAGGATCTCGATCCCGCACGCGCGGCACAAGTAGCCGTACTCCTGGTGGTACACGACCACCTTCTTGCCGGCCCACGACTTCTCCGCTTCGCTCCAGCGCGCCTCGGCGTCGTCGAGCTTCTTCGCGTACGCGGCGAAGCGCTGCTCGTACTCGGACTTGGAGCCCGGGTCGACGCGCACCAGTCCGTCGCGGATGCGCTCCGCCAGGAACCGACCGGCCTTCGGGTCGAGGTTCATGTGCGGGTTGCCCTGTGGGTGCACGTCGCCGGCCTGACGCGAAACGGTCGCCGGCTTGTCGAGCGCGTCCCAACCCTCCGACGCGTTGACGAAACCCGGCTGCCCGGGCTGGATCTTGCGATTGCGCGCGGCCTCCATCAGGCCGGGCACGAACGCGACCTCGAGCGAGAGCCCGACCTGCACGAACAAATCGGCGCGACTGAGCGCGACGAGGTGCGACGGACGCGCGGTGACCAAGTGCAAGTTCTCGCGTCCCTTGGTGATCGCGCTGACGTCGACGCGCTCGCCGCCGACCTCGCGGACGATGTCCGCCAGATCGGGGATCGTCGCGACGACCTTCAGCTTGTCGGCCGGCAGCGGCGCGGCGTGCGTCGCAGCGACGAACAGCGTGAACGCGGAGAGCACTCCGAGGATGAGCTTCTTCATGGGATGGTCTCCGATCACCAGTTCAGGCCGTGTTGGTGCGAACCCAGGAACACCGTGTACTGCACCGCGAAGCGAGTCGCGTCGGGATCGACGTCGGAGTCGATCTGCGCGGCGACGAAGCGCAGGCGGTGGTACTCGGAGAACCAGTGCGTGTAGTAGAGCTCGAGCTCCGACAGGTCCGGCGAGCCCGCTTCGGGCACCTCGACGGCGCTGAACTGCACGCCGGCGGAGTCGCTCCTCGACCACGCGTAGTCGCCGAAGACGTAGAAGCCCGACGTCGTGTCGTCGAACGGCGCGAGAGTCGAGTCGACGCGATCGCCGCTCGCGACCAGGTACTCGCCGCCGAACGTCGCCTTGCGAAGGCCGGTGTCGTCGGTCCAACCGTACGTCGCGTCGACGCCGAAGACGGTGTCGTCGAGGCCCGCGACGCTGCCGCCGCCGCCGGTGTCGACTGCTTCGTAGTCCGGGATCATGCGCGCGGAAGCGCCGAGCTGGAACACACCGCTCTCGCCGACGTCCGTGAACCCGGTGACGCGAGCCGTGAAGTTCAGGTCGCCGAGGCTCGAGCGTTCGGGCGTTTCGCGCGCGACGACCGCATCCTCCTCCTCGGGGAACAGCGAGCGGAACACGCCGAACGACGCGCGCACCGCGGTCGCGTCGCCGGTGGCCCACCAGTGGTCGACTTGGAGCCCGTCGCCCTTGACCTCGGTGCCGAGCAGCGTGCGCAGCACCGCCGGGCGTTCGAGCGTGCGCAAGTCGTGGACGTGCGCCTGCATCTGCTTGCCGAAGTCGACGAAGAACCGCCCGGCGCGGATCGTCGTGTTCGAGTCGAGCCCGACGTAGTGGACCGACGCTTCTTCGAGATCGGGCGCTTCGCCCTCCGAGGTCAGCACGATGTAGGCCCACGCCTTGGGATCGACCCAGGCATTGGCGACCAGCTCGGCGGACCGCAGCGTGGTCGCCCAACCATCGGTGCCGCCGTCCTCGTCGAGGTAGTCGCCGACGAGGTCGATCGCGACGCCGAAGGCGGGGTTGAATTCGTTGGAGAAGCGCGTCGCTTGCCCCAGGCTGCCGCCCATCGTCGGCATGCCCGGGGTCTGGAAGGCAGGGCCTTGAGCGAACGCAGCGGAAGAGAACGTGAGCGCCACACCGGCGCGGAAGAGGTGAGATTTCATCCGAGAGAGATTCCGAGACAGGAAACGAATCGATCAGGCGATGGAGGCGCGCGGGAGCGCCGAAGCGACGGCCCACGCGAAAGGCCGAGACCTGCGAGGAGCTCGAGAGCTCCCGCGGTCGGCCGACGGGTCGGAGTCCGCGCGCGAAGCGCAGCTCGGGCCCGGGGATCAGGCCTGCGAAGTTCCCTGGCTCGGGGGCGACTGTTTCGGAGCGAGCAGGAAGAGTCGCGCGCCGTCGTCGCGCCACGGCGCGTGGAGCACCGTCAGCCGGTGCGTCGCCTCGGCGTGGAGGGCGTCGACTCGGAAGGTGTCGAGCACCGACGCCGGGTTGGAGAGCGAGACGAACGCGCAGTGCTCGTGGTGCTCGCCGACGTCGCCGTGCGTCGCCGTCAGGCTGGGGCCGTCGTCGAGGTGCAGTGCCTGGTGGCCCGCGTCGACGCAATGCGCTTCGTCCGCGACGTCGAGCAGCTCCCCGTGATCGGCGCAGATCGCGTGGTGCGCGTTCGCGACGTGCCAACCGTTTGCGAACCAGCCGACGAGGAAGACCAGCAGCGCGAGCGCGATGCGGACGCTCTGCGGTCGGAGGGGTTGGGGTCGGCGACTCAAGGAAGTCCGGCGAGCACGAGGCTCGGCGCTCGGACTGGGAGATTGCATGCGCCCGCGCCGGACTTGTCAATTCGGACCGCCCCGCGGGTCCAGGGACGGTGCTCTCGGCCTCTCGCGCGCGTCCGCCCTCGGCGCGGTCACCGACCGTGCTCCAATCGCGCGGCCGCCGGCGCTCGCGCGGCGCGGGCAAAAACGCAGCGAGCGGATCCGTCGCCGGACCCGCTCGCTCGCGTTCACGTTTCTGCCGGACTCCGCTGCAGCGGCGTCCGCGAAACGAAGGCTAGATCAACCTTCGATCTTCTGACCCGTCACCGGGCAGACCTTGCCTTCGCATTCCTTCTTGGCTTCGCAGCCGGCCTTGGCTTCGCAGCCGGCCTTTTGCTCGCAGCACTCGGACTTCGGAGCGTTCGGGCTCGACGCGTCGCCCATGGACGCCTTCTTGTCGGATGCACACGCGGCGGCCAGGCACAGGGCCAGACCCAGAGCGATCTTCTTCATGGTGGTTTCGTTTTGGGTGTCTCGGTGCCCGCCGGGCTAGCCGACGAGCGAACCTGATGGGTTATTGAGGGTGATCACCCCCAAGGCGGAGCCTCTTCGACTCGACCCTCGGGGAAGCAAGAGCGTACGCGCGGCCGGAGGTCCAGGTAGTTAAACTTGGGCGAGCGCGAGCCCAACGGCGCCCGATGCACGATCCTAACTCTCTACCCGAGCTCGACTTGCACCGCCGGACGTGGGCCGAGGCCGAGCGCCTGGTGCGCCACGCGCTCCACACGTGGAGGCGTCAGGGCGTCGAAAGCGCGGTGATCGTCACGGGCCGCGGGTACGGCAACGCGCGGCAAGAGCCGGTGTTGCGCACCAAGCTCGAGCACTGGCTCGACGCGGCCGAGGCGCGCGGGCTCGGCGTGCGTTCGTGGCGGCGCGTCGCGCGCGAGGGCGCGCTCGAGATCCAACTCGCACGCCCCGGCGCCGTCCGCTGATACGCGACACGTCCCGCAGCGTCGCGACGCCGGGCGGGTCGCGACGCCGGGCGAATCGCGACGCGCGCTCCAGCGCGACGCCGCGGCGGACCACGGCGCTCAGTACCCCTCGCCTTCGGCCGCCGCCTGCGCTTTGCCGCGGTGCAGGCGGAAGAGCAACACGGCGTAACCGATCGCGAGCGCGAGCCCGACCGGCCACCACCAGAGCGCCGCGCGCAACGCTGCGGGCGCCGCCGCGTGATCGTTCGCGGAGAGCGACGAGCTCGGATCGAGGCTCGAGCGCAGCCAGATCGGATAGAGCGACGCCGCGGTCGCCGCGAGCAGCCCGAGCACGAACGCCGCGGAACCGAGGAAGGCCGTGAGCTCACGCCCCCGACGACGCGCGACGAAGCTGGTCGCGAGCCCGACGCCCGCGAGCGCGGTCGCGGCGAGCGCCACCGGACGCTCGGCGAGCGCGCGGAAGTGCTCGGGCGCGACGAAACGGGTCGCGAGCGTCGCCGCACCGATGAGCACGACGACCAGCGGCCATGTGCGCGCCGCGGCGACCAGACTGCGCGCTTGCACGTCGCCGTCGGTCTTCCACACGAGGAAGAGCGCGCCGTGGTGCGCGAGCACCGCGAGCGCGGTCACCCCGATCAGGACGGTGTACCAGTCGAGGATCCCGAGCTCGCCGCTCGGCGAGAACGACGCGAACAGCGGCAACGAGAACCACCCGTCGGCGGAGAGCGGCACGCCGCGGACGACGTTGCCGAGCGCGGCGCCGAGCACGATCGGCGCGAGCGTCGACGCGAGGCCGAACGTCGCGTCCCAGAACTCGCGCCACAGCGGATCGGCGACGTGCGAGCGGAACTCGATTGAGATGCCGCGCAAGATCAACGTCCACAGCAGGAGGAAGATCGCGAGGTAGAAGCCCGAGAGGCCCGACGCGAGGACCTTCGGGAACGCGAGGAACAACACGCCGCCGCCCGCGAGCAACCAGACTTCGTTGCCGTCCCAGTACGGCCCGATCGCGGCGAGCACCTGCCTCCTCTCGCGATCCGAACGCGCGACGAAGAGATGCAATGCGCCCGCGCCGAAGTCGAAGCCGTCGAGCACGACGTACACGGCGAGCACCAGCGCGGCGAGGGCGAACCAGAGCGCTTCCATCGGTCTCTCCGTTCAGGCGTGCGGCGCCGCGCCGAGCGCGCGCGGTCCGTGGGAGACCTCGCGCGCGACCAACATCAGGAACAGGACGCCGAGCACCAGGTACAACCCGGCGAACCCGAGCGTGGTGAAGAGCGTCGAGCCCCCGTGCACCGTCGGCGACGCTCCGTCCGCGGTCCGCAGCACGCCATGGATCAGCCACGGTTGCCGCCCGAGCTCGGCGCTCAACCAACCGGCGGTGTTGGCGATGAACGGGAAAGGGAACGCGAGCGCGAGGCTCCAGAGCAACCAACGGCTGGTCGCGAGCCGTCCGCGCCACAGCCACAGCGCCGCGAGCGCCATCCAGCCGATGAAGACCGTCCCGAGCCCGACCATCACGTGGAACGAGTAGTAGAGGAGCTCGACATTGGTCGGCCATTCGCTCTCGGGGAAGTCCTCGAGCCCGCGCACGTTCGCCGAGAAGTCGCCGTACGCGATGTACGAGAGCACCGCGGGCAAGTGGATCGGGTTGTCGAGCTTGCGCTCCGCGACGTTCGGCTGGCCGATCACCGCGAGCGGAGCGCGCGGACCGCTCTCGAAGTGGCCTTCCATCGCCGCGAGCGCGATCGGCTGGTGCTCCGCGACCATGCGCCCCTGCTCGTGCCCGGTCGGCATCGCGACCAGAGTCGCCGCGATCAACCCGGCGACGACGCCGGTGTTCAGCGAGACGCGCGCGGCCGCGGCGTGCTCGCCGCGCAGCGTCCAGTACGCGCCGACCGACGCGAGCGCGAATGCGCCCGTGACGACGGCGCCGACCATCGTGTGCGCGTACTGCACGAGCCCCCACGGATTGGTCAAGTACGCTCCGAGGTCCGCGATCGTCAGCACACCGTTCGCGTCCGCGGTGTAGCCGACCGGGTGCTGCATGAACGCGTTGGTGGTGACGATGAAGTACCCGGACGCCCAGCTCCCGACGAACAGCGCGAGCGCGGCGAGGAAGTGCTTTTGCGGACCGAGGCGGCGCTCACCCCAGACCAGCAGCGCGAGGAAGCTCGACTCGAGGAAGAACGCGAAGATCCCCTCCATCGCGAGCGTCTGACCGATCACGCCGCCGCTCTTCGCGCTGAACGCGGCCCAGTTGGTGCCGAACTGGAACTCCATCGGGATCCCGGTGACGACGCCCATCGCGAAGGCGAGCCCGAAGATCCGGACCCAGAAGCGCGCGGCGTCGGCGTACTCCGTCTTCCCCGTGCGCAGCGCGAGCGCCTTCAGCACGACGATCAACAGCGCGAGGCCGATCGTCAGCTGAGGGAACAGGTAGTGGTACGTGATCGTGAACGCGAACTGCAGCCGATGCCAGTAAAGCGGATCGTCCAACGCTCGCCTCCTTCGGCGAGCGCGCGGCCCCTCGCCACCTCGGATCCTCTCACGCTGGCGTAGGCGTTACCAGTCGCGGCGCTCGACGGAGCGACTCGCCTCGACCCTTCGCGCGTGCGCGAGGCCGGCACGAGCGCGGCGTGCGCATTCAGGCTTCGGTGCGGTCGGCCCAGCGCTCGTTCGGAACCGGTTGCCACTCGTCGATGCGCCGGAGCAAACGCTCGGGATCGCGCTCCGACACGACCAGCGCGCGGAAGTCGCGCCGGATGAAGCCCTGGTCGACCGCGTGGTCGAACAGCGCGAGCAACGGATCGAAGTACCCGTCGACGTCGAGCAACGCGCACGCCTTGTCGTGGATGCCGAGCTGCGCCCACGTGACGACCTCGCAGAACTCGTCGAACGTGCCGAAGCCGCCGGGCAACGCGACGAACGCGCTCGAGAGCTCCGCCATCTTCGCCTTGCGCTCGTGCATCGTCCGCACGACGACGAGCTCGCTCAGCCCGCGATGCCCGACCTCGCGCGCGACCAGCGAGCTCGGGATGACGCCGACGACCTCGCCGCCCGCGGCGAGCACCGCGTCGGCGATCTCGCCCATCAAGCCGATGTTGCCGCCGCCGTACACCAGGCCGTAACCGTGAGCGACCAAGCGCTCACCGAAGTCACGCGCGGCGTGCGCGTAGCTCGCGCGAACGCCCTTGCTCGAACCGCAGAACACGCACAGGCGCTTGGAGGGCATGCGGGAATGCTAGCGACGCACCGAGCGCTCGCCACCGGGCCCGCGACTACCGCGCGGGATCGGCGTCGCCGACGTCGTAGAGCAGCTTCCACGTCCCGTCGGGGAGCTTGCGCCACACGTCGAAGTAGCGACCGCTCGCGACCTCCCGCACGGTGCCGTCGGGCTCGCGTCTCGTCACGCTCCAACGTCCGGTGGTCGTCCCGAGGTTGCCGGCTTCGGAAAGCCGCGCGTCGTCGGGCTCCCACACCAGCGCGTTCGCGGGCTCGGCGAAGAACGCGCGCATGCGCTCGCGGATCGCGGCGTGGCCGGTGATCGGAGAGAAGTCGTCGGCGACCTGCGAGCCGCGCTCGTCGAACGCCGCGACCCAACCATCGACGCCGCGCGCCCGTGCGTCGGCGCAGAACGCGCGATCGGCGGCGAGCAGGCTCGCGACGTCCCCTGCGGGCGCGCGACACGCGGCGGTGAACAGGACGAGTGCGAGAAGGAGCTTCATGGCGCGCATGCTCGCGAACGCGCGCAGCGACGACAAGCCGAGCCGCGAGTCGAACTCGGAGTCGCGAGCAGTCCGCGCGCGAGCTCGACGCCGCGCGGAACGCCGGCGAGCTCGCTCGACTCCGCGCGGTCGCATGCGCACGAACGCGCGCGGACGGCCACACGCGCCCGGAACCGACCGCGCGCGTCGAGCGACCCGCGCCACGGGCTCGCGAGCGCGTCAACGTCACGTCAAAGACCGCCCGTTCGCTCGCGCGCGCCGTCGCACGTGGTCAGAATCGCGCCGATTCCTGCCATCCCTCCCATCCGAGAGGTCCCCATGTCGCGTTCGATCCTGTCCACCAGTCTGCTCGCTCTCGTCTTGCTCGCCCCGCGTGCCACGGCGCAGTTCCGCCCCGACGCGGTGATGCTCCGTCAGCCCGACGTCAGCAAGGAGCACATCGTCTTCGGCTTCGGCGGCGACCTCTGGCTGGTCGCGAAGAGCGGCGGCGTCGCGCGCGTGCTCGCGTCGCCGGACGGCTCGGAGTCGATGCCGCGCTTCAGCCCTGACGGCAAGCGCGTCGCGTTCACCGCGAGCTACGCCGGCGGCACCGACGTCTACGTGCTCCCGATCGACGGCGGCGTGCCTCAGCGGGTGACGCACCATCCGGACAACGAGGTGCTCTGCGACTGGGATCCGACCGGCCGCGACATCGTGTTCTTCTCGAGCCAGATCTCCGGCCAACGCCGCGCGCCGAAGCTCTTCCGCGCTCCGGTCGACGGCGGCCAACCGACGCCGCTGCCGGTGCCGTACGGCACGTTCGGCGAGCTCGATGCGACCAGCACGTGGCTCGCGTACACGCCGGTGACGCAGTCGGAGTTCCGGACGTGGAAGCGCTACCAAGGCGGGATGGCGCAGGACATCTGGCTGTTCAACGTGAAGACCAACGAGTCGAAGCGCATGACGTCCTACCCCGGCACCGACTGTTTGCCGATGTGGCACGGACGCGAGATCTACTTCCTCTCCGACCGCGACGACGTCGGTCGGCTGAACGTGTGGCGCTTCGATTCCGCGAGCGGCACGACCGAAGCGATCACGAAGTTCACCGACGACGACGTACGCTTCCCGTCGGTCGGCCCCGACGACCTCGTGTTCACCTGCGCGGGCAAGCTCTATCGCTACGAGTTCGCGTCCAAGAAGACGATCGCCGTCGACGTGGTGCTCCCGAACGATCGACCGCAATTGCTCGCGCAGAAAGTCGACTGCTCCGAGCTCGTCCAGACCGTCACCGCGGGCCCGAAGGGCAAGCGCGTCGCGGTCGAGGCCCGCGGCGAGATCTTCAGCGTCCCGGTCAAGGAAGGCGCGGTGCTCGACCTGACGCAGACCGACGGCGCCGCCGAGCGTCAGCCCGCGTGGAGCCCCGACGGCAAGTGGCTCGCGTACGTCTCCGACCGCAGCGGCGAGAACGAGATCTGCGTGCGGCCCGCCGACTCCATCGGCGTCGATGCCGAGCGCACGCTGACCAAGCTCGGGCCGGGCTACCGCTTCGGACCGACGTGGTCGCCGGACTCGAAGTCGATCGCGTTCTCGGCGAACGACGGCTCGCTCTCGGTCGTCGGCGTCGAGAAGGGCGACGTGCGCGTGCTCGACAACGATCGAGACGGCCAACCGATGTCGGCGCGCTGGTCGCCCGATTCGCGCTGGCTGACGTACGCGCGCCGCGGCGCCGAAGGCCGGCTCTCGTCGATCTTCCTGTGCGACACCCGCGATGGCAGCGTCCACGAAGTGACGTCCGGCAAGTTCATCGATCGCGAGCCGAGCTTCGACGCCGAGGGCAAGTGGCTCTTCTACGTCTCGAGCCGCGTGTTCGAGCCCGTCTACTCCGAGTTCGACGAGACGTGGATCTACGGCAACTCGCAGAAGCTGGTCGCGGTGCCGCTGCGCGCCGACGTGAAGAACCCGTGGGCGCCGAAGGACGACTCGGAGACCGCGGCGGACGACGAAGAGGCGGAGGCCGAGGACTCGAAGGACGCAACGAAGGCCGACGCGAAGACCGCCGCCGCGGCGAAGCCGGCCGAGGACGCCAAGCCAGGCGACGACGCGAAGGCCGAGGCCAAGGCTCCGACGCCGGTCGAGATCGAGCTCGCGGGCTTCGAAGCGCGCGCGATCCTGGTCGACGTCCCGGGCGGTCGCATCGATTCCGTGCGCGGCGCGAAGGGCAAGGTCGCGTACGTGCGGCGCGCGCGACTCGGCGCGGAGAGCGGCGAGGCGAACGACGACGACGAAGGCGGCGGCGGGCCTTCGGGCAAGCTCGTCTACCTCGACCTGGAGGACAAGGAAGAGCACGAGGTGCTCGACGGCGTCGCGGGCTTCGAGCTGCTGCCCGGCGGCGAGAAGGCGCTGGTCGCCGTCGACGGCTTCGCGCTCGTCGACTTGGCGGAAGGCCAGAAGGTCGAGAAGAAGATCGCGCTCGAGCACCTCGACGCGACGATCGATCCGCGCCGCGAGTGGCGCCAGATCGTGACCGAAGCCGGCCGACTGATGCGCGACTTCTTCTACGTGCCGGAGATGCACTACGTCGACTGGAACGCGGTGGTCGCGCGCTACGTGCGCGCGCTCGACGACTGCACGACTCGCGCCGACGTCGATTTCCTGCTGCGCGAGCTCGTCGCGGAGCTCAACGTCGGCCACGCCTACGTCGCGAGCCCCGGCTCGCTCGAAGCGGGCCGCCGTCCGCCGACCGTCGGGTTGCTCGGCTGCGATTGGAAGCTCGAGCGCGGCGCGTACCGCATCGCGCGCCTCGTCGGCGGCGACGCGAGCGATCTCGACGCACGCTCGCCGCTCGCGATCCCGGGCATCGACGCGAAGGCCGGAGACTTCCTGCTCGCGGTCAACGACGTGCCGGTCGACGCGACCCGCGACGTGTACGCGGCGTTCGAGGGCACGGTCGGCCGTCCGACGTGGATCACGCTGAACGCCGAGCCCACGCGCGACGGCAAGGAACGCCGCGTGCTCGTCGAGCCGATCGCGTCCGAGGGCGAGCTCCGCTACCGCGACTGGGTCGCGCAGAACCGCGCGTTGGTCGCGAAGCTCACCGACGGCCGCGTCGGCTACGTGCACGTGCCCGACACGGGCATCCACGGCCAGAACGAGCTCGTGCGCCAGTTCATGGGCGAGTTCGCGAAGCCCGCGCTGATCGTCGACGAGCGTTGGAACGGAGGCGGCCAGATCCCGACGCGCTTCATCGAGCTGCTCGACCGTCCGGTGACCAACTATTGGGCGGTGCGCCACGGCGAGGACTGGACGTGGCCGTCGGTCGGCCATCGCGGACCGAAGTGCATGTTGATCAACGAGTCGTCGGGCTCGGGCGGCGACTGCTTCCCCTACTTCTTCCGCCAAGCCGGGCTCGGCAAGCTGATCGGCACGCGCACGTGGGGCGGACTGGTCGGCCTGTCCGGCAATCCGGGCTTCGTCGACGGCTCGTCGATCACCGTGCCGACGTTCGGCTTCTACGAGAAGGACGGCACGTGGGGCGTCGAAGGCCACGGCGTCGATCCCGACCTCGACGTGGTCGACGATCCGAGCCTGATGGTCGACGGCGGCGATCCGCAGTTGCTCGCGGCGATCCGCGAGATGCAAGCCGAGCTCGCGAAGGCGAAGCCCGAGGCCCCGAAGCGGCCCGCGTCGCCCAACCGCGTCAAGCCCGGCATCGCACCTGCGGATCACTGAGCGCTCGCCGAGAGCGCAACCGGCGCGCAGCGGGCCGATCGAGGCCCGCTCGCGCGCTCACATCCTGGGTCGAGTCCGCGCGGCGACGCCGCGCCGCGGTCGACCGGCTCGCGAGCTCTCGCGCGGCGCGCGGTCGAGGAGGTTGCCGCCGTGACCCGACTCCACGGACGCGGTCACTGCTCGGCGAACAGACTCTCGCGCGCCGCGTCGGTGATCGCCGCGACCGCCGGGTTCTTGATGCGGCGCTCGACCGAGATCGCCCAGAAGCGTTCGCGCAGGTCGGTGCTGCGCCCGACGACGCGCACGTCGAACTGCTCGAGCACGTCGCGTTCGACCGCAGTCGGCGCGGGGAACAAGCCGAGCCCGTTCTGGCCGAACGCCTTCACGAGCGCGCTGTCGGCGATCTCCGCGACGATCTGCGGTCGCAAGCCCTGGCGCTCGAACCACGGATCGAGCGCGCGACGCAGCGCGGTGTCCTCGGTCGGCAAGATCAGCGGCTCGACACCGAGCGATGCCGGGAAGTCGCGCTTCGCGCGCTTCTGCAGTCGCTCGACGCCGAACCACGTGACGCCGCACTCGCCGAGCAAGTGCGCGTACGCCTTGACCCGCGAGCCCGGCGGCAACGGCGAGTCGCTGAGCACGACGTCCAACGAGTGTTGCGACAGGCGCGCGAAGAGGTCGCGCACCGGCGCTTCGTGCACGACGATGCGCACCGGCTCCGGTCCGCGCAGCGCGGGCTCGAGCAAGCGCAGCACGAGCAGCTTCGGCAACACGTCGTCGACGCCGACGACGAGCTGCACCGGCCGACCGGTCGGGCGACCCTTGACCGTGTCGACCAGCTCTCGGCCGAGCGAGAAGATCTCGTCGGCGTAGCGGAAGACCACGCACCCCATCTCGGTCAGCTCGAGTCCCCGCCCGGCGCGCGCGAAAAGTTTCTCGCCGAGCGCGCGCTCGAGCTCGCGGATCTGTCCGCTGATCGTCGGGTGCGTCAGGTGGAGCCGTTCGGCCGCGCGCGCGACGCCGCCCTCGCGGGCGACGGTCCAGAAGTAGAGCAGGTGGTGGTAGTTGAGCCATTCCATCGCGTTCCTCGTGTCGGTTTTCCCGAATGATACGAGCGAAACAATCAAATTGTCGACGGGCAAGAAAGCGCCGATGATGTCCCCCGTCCACTGACCCCCTCCACGGAGATCCACCATGAAGCTGCAAGTGCACTGGAACGGACTGATCGCCACCCCGACGCTCCGCGAGCACCTCGAACGGCGGCTGAGCTTTGCGCTCGGCCGCTTCGGCGAGGAAGTCGGCCACGTCTGGGCCCGCCTCGCCGACCTCAACGGCCCGAAAGGCGGCGTCGACAAGCTGGTCAGCCTGCGCGTCCGCGGCCGCCGCCTGAAGACGCTGATGGTCACCGACTCCGACTCGAATCTCTGCGCGGCGATCGATCGCGCGTCGGACCGCATTGCGCGCGCGATCGCGCGCGCGCTCGACAAGACCCGCGGTCACGGCCGCGAACACCACCAACTCCTCCCCGAACGCGCGCGCACTCCGCGCCGCCGCTGATCGCAGCCCGAGATCCACACCATGCCCCTCGCCGTCGTCGAATCCATCGGCTCGCCGCTCCTCTGGGGCGGCTTCCTCGTCTTCGTGCTCGCGATGCTCGCGCTCGACCTGGGCGTGTTCCATCGCAAGGCGCACTCGGTCTCGCTCAAGGAGGCCGCGATCTGGAGCGCGGTGTGGATCTCGCTCGCCGCGGTGTTCGCGGCGGGCGTGCACGTGTGGTACGGCCCCGAGCGCGCGCTCGAGTTCACCACCGGGTACGTGATCGAGAAGGCGTTGTCGGTCGACAACATCTTCGTCTTCGTCGTCATCTTCTCGTACTTCGCGATCCCGAACGCGCTCCAGCACCGCGTGCTCTTCTGGGGCATCCTCGGCGCGCTGGTGATGCGCGCGATCTTCATCGTCGTCGGCGGCGCGTTCCTCGCGAAGTTCCACTGGGCGATCTACGTCTTCGGCGCGATCCTCGTCCTGACCGGCATCAAGCTCCTGTTGCAGCGCAACGCGCACTACGACCCGGCGTCCAATCCGGTCGTCAAGCTCTTCAAGCGCTTCTTTCCGGTCAGCGACGGCTTCGATGGCCAGCGCTTCTTCACGCGTCAGGGCGCCAAGCTGGTCGCGACGCCGCTCTTCCTCGCGCTCTTGGTCGTCGAGGCGACCGACGTCGTCTTCGCGGTCGACTCGATCCCGGCGATCTTCGCGATCACGCAGGATCCGTTCATCGTCTTCACGTCGAACATCTTCGCGATCCTCGGCCTGCGCTCGCTCTACTTCCTGCTCGCCGGCGTGATCGACAAGTTCCGGTACCTGAAGCTCGGCCTCGCGTTCGTGCTGGTCTTCGTCGGCGGCAAGATGCTCGCGGCGGACTTCTACAAGGTCCCGGTCGGCGCGTCGCTCGCGGTGATCGGCGGCATCCTCGGACTGTCGGTGCTCGCGTCGCTGGTGATCAAGCGACGGGACGACGCCGCGCGGTTGACGGAGGGTTCGGCGCCGTGAGCGAGCCCAGCCAACGCGCGCGGGTCGGCGTGATCATGGGATCGCGCTCCGATTGGGAGACGCTCGAGCACGCGTCGCGGGCGCTGACGTCGCTCGGCATCGAGCACGAGGTGCAGGTCGTCTCCGCCCACCGCACGCCCGACCGACTGTTCGAGTACGTCGGGAGCGCCGAGTCCCGCGGCATCGAGGTGCTGATCGCCGGCGCGGGCGGCGCCGCGCACCTACCGGGGATGGCGGCCGCGAAGACGTTGCTGCCGGTGCTCGGCGTCCCCGTCGAATCGCACGCGCTGCGAGGCATGGACTCGCTGTTGTCGATCGTGCAGATGCCGGCGGGCATCCCCGTCGGCACGCTCGCGATCGGCAAGAGCGGTGCGATCAACGCAGCGCTGCTCGCCGCCGCGATCCTCGCTCGCTCCGACGCCGGGATCCGCGCGGCGCTCGAGCGGTGGCGTTCCGCGCAGACCGACGCCGTGCTCTCCCACACCGATCCGCGGGAGGTCGTGCGATGAAGCTCGGGATCGTCGGCGGTGGACAGCTCGCGCGCATGCTCGCGCTCGCGGCGCATCCGCTCGGTGTGCGCGTGCAAGCTCTGTGCGCACGTCCGGAGGACTCCGCGGGCCGCGTGACGACGGCGTTGTTCGAGAGCGGCGATCGGCTGCGAGACCTGCGCTCGCTCGCGGCGGCGTCGGACGTCGTGACGTACGAGCACGAGAACCTCGATCCGCACGACCTGCGCTCCGCGTGTGGATCGACGCCGATCGGGCCGCCGGTGCGCGCGCTCGAGCTGTCGCAGGATCGCCTGCTCGAAAAGCGCTTCTTGCGCGGGCTCGGCATCCCGGTCGCCGCGTTCGCGCCGATCGATTCGCGCGACGAGCTCGAATGCGCCGTGGCGACGCTCGGCCTCCCGAGCGTCTTGAAGACCCGGCGCGGCGGCTACGACGGTCGCGGTCAGCACGTGCTGCGCGACGACTTCGACCTCTCGCTCGCGTGGTCGCGCCTCGGCGGACGCCCGCTGGTGCTGGAACAGCTCGTCTCGTTCGACCGCGAGCTGTCGTCGGTCGTCGTCCGCGACCGCGCGGGCGAAGTCCGCTGCTATCCGCTCGTCGAGAACGTCCACGTCGACGGCATCCTGCGCGCGACGCTCGCGCCCGCGGCGGCCGTCGATCCGCGCAGCGAGCGACTCGCGGAGGACTACGCGCGACGGATCGTCGAAGCGCTCGACTATGTCGGCGTGCTCGCGATCGAGCTCTTCGAGTGCGGCGACGAGCTGCTGGTCAACGAGCTCGCGCCTCGTGTGCACAACAGCGGACATTGGACGATCGAAGGCGCCGAGACGAGCCAGTTCGAGAACCACGTGCGAGCCGTCTGCGGCCTGCCGCTCGGCTCGACGCGCGCCCGAGGTACGAGCGCGATGTTGAACCTGCTCGGTTCCTTGCCGCCGCGCGACGCGCTGCTCGCGATCCCCGACGCGCACCTGCACGTGTACGACAAGTCGGAGGCGCCTGGCCGCAAGCTCGGCCACCTCACCGTGTGCGCGCCGGATCGGCGCGCGCTCGCCGAGCGGCTCGACCACGCGTTGCGCATCGTCGACCGCGGCGTCGGCCTGCAGCGACGGTTGAAGCTCGACGAATGGACTCGCTCGACCTCGTTCGTCTGAACCTCGCGTCGCCGATGGTCCTGGGCTTCGTGCTCGGGATCGTCGCGACGCTCGTCAAGAGCGATCTCAAGCTGCCGGAGGCTTTGCACTCCGGCCTTTCGTCGTACCTGTTGCTCGCGATCGGGCTCAAGGGCGGCGGCGAGCTCGCGCAAGCGCCGCTCGACCAACTCTCCGGTCCGCTCCTCGCGACGCTCGCGATCGGCATCACGAGCCCGATCTGGTGCTTCGCGGCGCTGCGGACCTTCGGCAAGCTCGGCGTCGTCGACGCGGCGGCGATCGCGGCGCACTACGGTTCGGTGTCGGTCGTGACGTTCACCGCCTGCGGCACGTTCCTCGACGGGGCGGGAGTCGGGTACGAAGGCTTCATGAGCGCGCTGGTCGCGTTCCTCGAAGTGCCGGCGATCGTCGTGGCGATCCTGCTCGCGCGTCGCGCGTCGACGAGTGCCGCGCCGTGGGGCGAGACATTGCGCGAGGTCCTCGGCGGCAAGAGCAACCTCTTGCTCTGCGGCGGCGTGGCGATCGGTGCGCTGGCGGGTCCGTCGCTCGAGCAAGTGAAGCCGTTCTTCGTCGACCCGTTCAAGGGCGTGTTGACGCTGTTCCTGATCGACATGGGCGCGCTCGCCGCGAGAAGGCTCTCCGACCTGCGCGCGGCGGGCGGCTTCTTGGCCGTCTTCGCGTTGGTCATGCCGCTCGTCAACGGCGCGATCGGAGCATGGCTCGGCGAGTTCGCGGGGCTCTCGCTCGGCGGCACGACGATCTTCGCGACGATGGTCGCGAGCGCTTCGTACATCGCCGCGCCGGTGGCGGTGCGCATCGCGTTGCCCGAAGCGAATCCCGCGCTCTACCTGACTTCGTCGCTCGCGATCACGTTCCCGTTCAACCTGACCGTCGGAATCCCCGTCTACCATGCGATCGCCCGCTGGCTCCACGCCTGATCCCGTGCGCACCGTCGCGTTGAAGCGCGTCACCATCGTCGGCGAAGCGGTGCTCGAATCGCGCTTGGTCGCGCTGATCCGCGCGGCCGGCGCGAAGGGCTTCACCCGCATCGCGTGCAGCGGCGAAGGCTCGCGCGGCGTGCGCGCGAGCGACTGGGAAGGCGCGAACGTCAAGCTCGAGTCGCTGGTCTCTCCCGCGGTCGCGGACGCGATCCTCGCGGTGCTCGCGCGCGACTACTTCGAGCACTTCGCCGTCGTCGCGTACGTCGACGAAGTCCACGTCGTGCGCGGCGACAAGTACGTCTGAGCGTCAGCCCCCAATCGGCAGCACCCAGACGTTGCGGTAGCGCACCGGGTTGCCGTGGTCCTGCAAGAGCAGCGGGCCGGTCGCGGCTTCCGCTTGGCCGATCGCGCCGCAGTCGCCGAGCTCGAGTTCCGATTCGACGGTCGACGGAACTCGGGGGCCATCGTCGTGCCGGGGTAGGATCGCCGATGCGCCGCATCCCGGCGGTGCTCCATGCCTGGCCGTCGACAGTCCCTCCTCGTCGCGCTCCTGCTCGCGCTCGCGACGGCGTCGGTGTACGTGTTCCGCTCGGTGGCGCCTGGGGCCGCTGCAAGACCGACCGAGGTCGCAGGTGACTCCGCAGCCGCGCGCGCCGTCGCGATCGAGCCGTCGGCGGCGGAGACCGAGGCTGCGCAACGGATCGGGGTCGATGTGCGACCGACCGTCGAAGACGGCGTGCTCGTACGCGTCGTCCAGGACGGAACGCGATCGCCGGTCGTGAACGCGCGAGTGCTCTGGCTCGACGACGGCGTCACGGAGTGCTGGACGCCGTGGATCTGGCACGATCGCGCACTGCGCGAACGCGTCGCCGACGAGCTCGGGCGAGCGTTCCGCACCGACGAGCACGGCGAGGTGCGCGTGCCGAGACCGGAGCCCTCCGTGCAGCCGGGCGCGTGGGTCCTCGCGAGCGACGGCTCCGCCAGCGGGGAGAGCAGACTCCGCGACCAAGACGCGTTGGTGATCGAGCTCGCGCGCGACTCCGAGCTCCGCGCGCAGGTCTTCGGCGTCGACGGGAGACCGCGCGGCGGTGTGGTCGTTCGACTGCATGCGATCGATGCGCGCGGTGGCGCCGGCGGCCCGTCGAGAGCGCTCAGCGGAGTCACGCGCTCGGAGGACGGTGTCGCGGTCATCCCCCACGCATCCGGGTTGTTCGCGAGCGACCCGGACAGCGAGTGCGTGCTCCGCGTCGAGGCGCTGCTCGACCCGCCGCTCGAACGCGCGGTGACGAGCGCAGAACTCGGCGGCGAGCCGCTGCGCTTCGACCTGCCGCCGACCGGCTCCGTGTCCGTCACGGTGCGCGACGCCCGAGGCGAGCTCGAACCGCTCGCGCGCGAGGTCGAGCTCGCGCTCGCGAGCGACTACACGCGCGCCCTGCAAGCGGCGACGATTGCAGGCGTGGTGGAGTTCCCGTTGGTCGCGCTCGGCGCCGAGCTCCGCGCGCGCCTCCGTTCCAATTCCGGCGAGACGGTCCCCGAGGCGCACGGCGTCGGCCCGACCAAGCCGGGCGAGCGCGCGTACCTCGAGCTCGCGCCGTCGAGCGAAGCGCCGATCGTCGCCGCACGTCTCTTCGACGCTGCCGGGCTCGCGCTCGCCGAGCGACGCATCCGCGTCACGCCACGCTTCGAGGCCGATGGACGAAGCTACGGATACATGCTCGTCGTGAAGAGCGATTCCGACGCCACGCTCGCCGTGGCGCTTCCCGCGTCGTGGACCGGCGCAGGCAAGCGGCGGATCACGTTCGCGCTCGACTTGCCGTTCGGCCCGGACGTGCCGGACGCGGACGTCGAGCTCGACGGCGAACTCGCGCCCGGCCGCCACGATCTAGGCGATGTGACGCTGACGCGCCCACCGTTGATCGCGGGCGGTCGAGTGATCGACGATGCCGGCGAACCCGTCGGAGGCGCGAGCGTGGTCGCGTGGCGGAGCTCCGACGACCCGGGTTCCGATCCATTCATCGGCTCGCCGGAGACCGGCGGCACGCGGACGGACACCGAGGGCGCGTTCGAGCTCCGCGGTCGGCTCACGCGCGACTTCACCGGCGTGTACGTCCAGGATGATCGCTACCTCCCGCTCGCGCCGGTGCGCGTCGACGTCGGCACGGAGGGCCTGGAGCTCGTGCTCGACCGCGGGGCGAACTTCACCGGCGCACTGCTCGTCGATCCCGGACTGACCGATCGCGAGCTCGCGGTCGTCGCCCGCCGCGCGGACGGCTCGGAAGTCACCGCGGAAGTCGTCACCTCGTTCGAGCCACCCCGCGGACTCCGGTACTACTTCAGCGACCTGCGACCCGGTACCTACGACTTCGAGTACCGGCTGCGCGGTCCGGGGGCACTGATGACGATTGCGGGCGCGCGCGTCGCGGCGCGCGAGCCCGATCCGCGGCTGCTCGTGGTCGATCTGCGCGGTCGGATCGATGAGTTCACGTGCCGCGTGTTCGGCGACGGCGACGCGCCGATCGCGCGCGGCACCGTCGTGTCGCGCGCGACAGGCAGCTCCGACGAATGGCGTGAAAGCACGATCGTCGATGGCGTCGCGCGCGTGCTGACGACCTCCGAGAGCGTGGATTTGGTCGTCGGTGCACCCGGCCGACGTACGCAGGAACTGACCACCACGACGCGGGAGACCATGTTGCGGCTCGCGCCTGGACTCGACGTGCGGCTCGCACTCACGAGCTCGGCATCGCTCCCGACCGGCGACTTCCGACTCGAAGCGGTGCTTCGCCGCGGCGCCGAGTCCGCGCAGCTCGAGCGCGTCGAAAGCCGGCCGATCGCGGTGTTCGAAAACGACGGCGTCGCGCGCGCGACGCTCGGAAGCCCCGGCGATTACGTCGTCTGGTGGCGGATCGCGTCGACTGCCGCCGAAGACCGCGGCGCGCGGACGACGTTGGACGCACCGAGACTCGCGCTGCGCGTGCTCGACACGAGCGGCGAACAACGCTTCGAGCTCGCGCTCGATCCCGCGATCGTCGCCGCCGCAATCGCGAGGCTCGGACCGCCCGCGCGCTGAGCGGCCGTGCTCAGCCCCCGATCGGCAGCACCCAGACGTTGCGGTAGCGCACCGGATTGCCGTGGTCCTGCAAGAGCAGCGGGCCGGTCGCGGCTTCCGCTTGGCCGATCGCGCCGCCGGTCGGGCCGTCGATCTCGACGTCCCTGTGGATCGGGATGCCGTTCTGCCACACCGACACCCTCGCGTTCGCGGTCTTCGCGCCGCTCGCGTCGAAGCGCGGCGCCGTGAAGCGGATGTCGTAGCTCTGCCACTCCCCCGCCGGCTTGCACGCGTTGACGTCCGGCACCTTCTTGCCGTAGATCGCGCCGCAGTCGCCGAGCTCGGGCTTCAGGCCGAACGAATCGAGCACCTGGAGTTCGTAGCGGCCTTGCAGGTAGACGCCGCTGTTGCCGCGCTCCTGGCCCTTCGCTTGCGCGCCCATGTCGGGCGAGCGGAACTCGACGTGGAAGAGCGCGTCGCCGAACGTCGCCTTGGACACGACGTCGCCTCCTCCGTTGACCTCCGCGTAGCCGTCGGCGAGCTTCCACGTCGCCGCCGCGCCGTCGCGCGTTGCGAACGCGCCGAGATCCTTGCCGTCGAAGAGCACGGTCGCGCGCTTCGGCGCGTGCGCGGAGTAGTCCGGTCCGCGCAGCGCCCATTCGAGACCGCCGAGCACGTGCTCGCGATACACCGGGTTCGCCCACACTTCCTCGCGGTGACCGAGCGACGTGTAGAACACGCGACCGCGGCCCCACGGCTTGCACCACGACACCGCGTAGTCGCCGTCGGCGCGCGCGCCCTTGACGATCTCGACCGACGAGGGATCGAGCGTGAGCAGCACCTCGAGCGGATGGCGTTGCCAATCCTTGAACTGATAGATCTCGTCGGTGATCTCGATCGGATTGGGCAGCTTCGCGGTCGCCGGGTGATCGTTCGCTTCGACGAGCACGCGCACCGGCTGGTGCCACGGGTGACCGTTGAAGAGCCCGCCGATCATGTCGACGTACGGCTGGTACTGGTAGAAGGTGTCGGTCGCGCAGTGCAGCCCGACGAACGCGCCGCCGTTCTGGAGCCAGGTCATCAACGCGCTCTTGCCCGCTTCGCTGATCGGAAGCTCACCGGTGGTGTAGAAGCACACCGCCTGCACCCCGGCGAGCGTCTCCGCGGTGATCTCCGAGCAATCCTGCGTGCAGCGCACGTCGTAGCGGCCGCGCGCGGCTTCGATCAACGCGCGCTCGGCGATCGCGAGCTCGTTCGGGCTCGGACGCTTGACGACGTCGTGCACGAAGCCGGCGGAGTGCGTCAGGAAGAGCACCTTGGGCAGCGGCGCGGGCTTCTTCTCCGCCTGGCAAGCGACGAGAGAGAGCGCGAACAGGGCGGTGGACAGGGCGGGCATCACGGGGACCTCCTTGGAGAGAGCCCGCGATTCTATGCCCGTCGCGCGGTCGCGTCGTGCGTCGAGCGCCGGCTTCGCGCGTTCGATCGCCGATCGTGACCGACCGTCGGTCTCCGATCCGCCCGCGATCGCGAAGCGGTCGCCGAGCGTACGATGCGCGCGTGAACGAGCCCGCGGAGCCGCCGAAGGACGCGTCGCCGCTGCCGCCGACCGTGCGGCGGCTCGGGTGGATCAGCTTCCTCGTCGACGTCGCGAGCGAGATGCTCTATCCGCTGATCCCGGTGTTCGTCAGCGAGACGCTCGGCGCGCCCGGCAAGGCGCTCGGTTGGATCGAGGGCGCCGCCGAGGGCACCGTGGCTTTCACCTCCGGCGTCGCCGGCGTCCGATCCGATCGCCTGAGGAAGCGCGTGCCGTTCGTCCGGCTCGGGTACGCGCTCTCGGCGTTGTCGAAGCCGTTGCTCGCGCTCGCGTACGCGTGGCCGGCGGTGCTCGCGCTGCGGGTGTTCGATCGCATCGGCAAGGGCGTGCGCACCGCGCCGCGCGATGCGCTGATCGCAGACGTCGTCGCGAAGGAGCATCGCGGCCGCGCCTACGGATTCCATCGTTCGATGGACACGGCGGGCGCGTTCGTCGGGGTGCTCTGCGCGCTCGGGTTGCTCGCGTGGCTCGGCGATCGGTACCGACTGATCTTCGCGCTCGCCGCGGTGCCCGCGCTGATCGCGGTCGCGATCACGTTCACGTTGCGCGAGCCCGCGGCGAGCGCGCAGGCAACGGTGAGTGCGGATCGGGCCCGCGCGCGCTTTCGCGACCTGCCCGCGCGCTTCTGGACGACCGCGGGCGTGCTGTGGCTCTTCGCGCTCGGCAACTCGAGCGACACGTTCCTGCTCTTGCGTGCCAAGGACCAAGGCTTCGGCGCGACCACGGTCGTGCTCGCCTACGCGCTCTACAACCTCGTGTACTCGCTCGCTGCGTACCCGGCGGGCGCCTGGAGCGATCGCGTCGGGCGCAAGCGGATGATCGCGCTCGGGCTCGTGCTGTTCGTCGGCGTCTACGCGGGGTTCGCGGCGCTCGGCGGCGCGCACTTGTGGTGGTTGTTCGCTCTCTACGGAGTGCACATGGGGCTGCTGCAAGGCGTCGCGAGCGCGTTGATCGCCGACGCGGCGCCGAGCGAGCTCAAGGCGACTGCGATCGGCGCGTATCGGATGGGGATCGGCTTCGCGACGCTGATCGCGAGCGTCGCGGCGGGCTATCTCTGGGACGAGGTCGGTCACGCGGCGCCGTTCTGGTTCGGCGCGGCGGCGGCGGCGCTCGCGTGCGTCGCGCTGCTGATCGTCGTTCGCGCGAGAGCGCCCGGCGCCGGACCGGAAAAGCCTTCCGCGTCGGCGACGCGCTGAAACGGAGTGCGGATCCATTCGCGGCGTCGACGGCGCCGATAGCGTGCCCGCGCATCGCCGCGGAGTCGCGCGCCGTTCCCCATGGAAAGCCCTGCTACCGAATTCGCTCCGCGTTTCCCTCCGAGCGACGGTCAGCCGACCGAAGGTGCGCGCCACGTGCTACCGAAGCTCGCTCTCGTGGTCGCGCTGTGCGCGTCGTTGCTGCTCGCGGCGAGCGCGGGGTTGACGATCCAGCTCGCGTACGAACGCACCGGCGAGCTCGCGACGCGCGAACGCCAGGTGCACGCGCTGACCGCGCAGATCCGCTACCTCGACGAGGTGCTGACGATGTCGGCGAGCATGTCGGCCGCGACCGGCGAGCCTCGCTGGCAGGCGCGCTACGACGCACACGTCGCGCACCTCGACGACGCGATCGTGCGGCTGCGCGAGCTCGCGCCGCTGCTCTTCGATCGCGAGGTCGGCGAGGACACCGATGCGGCCAACGTGCGGCTGGTCGCGATGGAAACCGAAGCGTTCGAGCTCGTCGCCGCCGGCCGTGGAGCCGAAGCGCGCGCGGTGCTCGACGGCGAGGCGTACGCTCGCGACAAGGCGCTCTACGCCGCGGGCAACCAGCGCGCGCAGGACGCGTTGATCGAATGGGCGACGCGCGAGAACGAGAAGGTGGATCGCAGGCTCGCGATGCTCGCGATCCTGTCGCTCGGCCTCGGGGTCGTCACGTCGATCGCGTGGATCGTCTTCGCGCTCGGCGAGCGCGACCGTCGGACGATCGCCGCGCTCGAGCAGGAGCGCGCGCGCTCGCTCGCGGAGCAAGCCTCCAATCGCGCGAAGAGCCAGTTCGTCGCTCACATGAGCCACGAACTGCGCACGCCGATGACCGCGATCCTCGGCTACGCGGAGGTCCTGCGCGACGGCGGCGCCGAGAGCGCGGAAGAGCGCGCCGCTGCGGTCGAGACGATCCACCGCAACGGCGAGCACCTGCTCGCGATCATCAACGACATCCTCGACGTCTCGAAGATCGAGGCAGGCGCGATGACCGTCGAGCGGATCGACGTCGATCCGCGTCGCGTCGTCGACGATCTCGGTTGCCTGATGGACGTTCGTGCGCGGGCGAAGGGCATCCTGTTCGAGCGCATCGTCGAGACCGCGCTGCCGAGCTCGATCCGCTGCGATCCGTTGCGACTGCGGCAGATCCTGATCAACCTGGTCGGCAACGCGATCAAGTTCACCGACACGGGCTCGGTCACGCTGCGGCTGCGGCTCGACGCGAATGCCTCGGACGCGTCGTTGGTCTTCGCCGTCGAGGACACCGGCATCGGCATGACCCCCGAGCAGCTCGCGCGCGTATTCCGACCGTTCGCGCAAGCCGACGAGACGATGGCCCGGCGCTTCGGCGGCACCGGGCTCGGCCTGACGATCTCGAAGCACCTCGCGCGGTGCATCGGAGGCGAGCTCGTCGCGGCGAGCGAGGCCGGCCGCGGCAGCGTGTTCACGTTGACGCTGCCGCTCGGTCCGATCGCGCAGGTCGACTTCAGCTCGAACGAGCCCGCGCTCGGCACCGTCGCGGGCGCGCTGCCGACGTCCGCTTCGATTCCCGCCGTCGCCGCGACCCCGGAAGCGGCCGCGACTTCGACCGGCGCCGCGCCGGCGCCGAACGCGCGCGATGCGGAACGGCCGCTCGCCGGCGCCCGCATCCTGCTCGCGGAGGACGGCCGCGACAACCAGCGCTTGATCGCGCTCCACCTGCGCCGCGCCGGCGCCGAGGTCGTCATCGTCGACGACGGTCTCCGTGCGGTGGAGACGCTGCTCGCCGACGAGCCCGGTCGCGCGAGGTTCGACCTCGTCCTGATGGACATGCAGATGCCGGAGCTCGACGGCTACGACGCGACGCATCGCCTGCGGGAGAAGGGCTGCACGCTGCCGGTGATCGCGCTGACCGCCCACACGATG
>JADLBP010000324.1 GCA_020847695.1 Planctomycetota bacterium | reverse complement strand
GCACATGATGCAGAACACGTTCGGCATCCAATCGGGCGACACGCTGACGATCCAGGTCACCGAGCGCGACGGTCGTGTGCTCAAGGGCCGCGACATGCTGCGCACGTTCACGTTGACGCGCCTCGACTCGTAGTTTGCATGCGCGGCCCACCCGGCGGAGGGGCAGGGGCGCTCGTCATTGGGAATCGGGGAGCTCGCCGTCGTGCGAAGCGGTGAAAACGGGGGGTCCGTCCCGTGCGCGCGCTTGCCACCGCCGGTCGAATTGACGGCACTCCAGACCGCGGCTAGCGTCCGTCGAAAACCCCAGCAGTCGACTTGCCCCGGCTGCTCGGTGAAGCTTCAAAGATGCTCGCGCTCGCACGCTGGCCTGCGATGGTCATGTTGTTGGCTACCTCATCTGCGTCTCGGCCGACCCAATCCGCTGGGGATCTGAAGATCGGCGGCCCGATGGGTTTTCAGATCGGTGAACAGGCTTGTCCGCCGCAATTCGACATCGCGGCGCTCCACGACGAGATCGCGTCGGTCTACGGCGACGCGCACGCCGACGCGATCGTCGCGGACCTCGGCCCGGGAGGCTCGATTGGTTACGGCGAGCTCTTCACGCCGCCCGACGCGCATGGCGTCAGCGACTTCGATACGATCCTGGTCAACACCAAGGACGTCGACGGTGAGCAACAACTCTCGGAATTCGAAGCTGCGATGATCGTCGCGCACGAGTACGAGCACGTCCAGAATCGGCGTACACAGGGCGGGGGCCACGAGGATCCGACGACCGGCGACCCACTTTGCGGTCCGTGCAATCACGCATCGATGCACTTCGCGCAAGCGAGCGCGATCCTCGAGATGATTTGCGGATACCCGGTGTCCGAATCGAAGGGACCGTGCGAGATGGTCGAGCTCGACCTGATCATCGGCGCGAGCCACGCGTACCAAGGGGATTCGGGCTGCAGCCCGACGCTCTGTCCGGCGGGTCACTTCGCGATGAGCGGCGCGCGCGCCGCGGCGACCGACACCTTCGACGACTGCTGTGCGAGGTAAGCCATGAAGACGATGCTCCTCGCTTGCTGTTGGTTGCTGCTCCAATCCGGCGGATCGCAGAACGGAGGCGCGGTGATCCCGCCGCAGGCTCCGCAGCCGGTCGCCACGCAGCCGGATTCGGCGTGGCCAAGCCAGACGACGCTGCGGCCGATCGAGTTCCCCGCGGCGAAGGTGCGCGGCAAGGTCGTGATCGCGACGAAGGACAAGCAGCTCGCGATCGACTGGTGGTTCACCGACGCCGGTGAACGCAAGAGCGTGCGTCAACGCTTCGACCTCGAGTTCTGGCCGACCGCCGCCGCCGAAGTCGGTGGTGCGTTGCTGGTCGCCGGGAAGCGCCGGGCGAATGGGCACACCGAAATCGAGCGCTGGACGTATTCGCTGACGGCGTTGCCATCGACGACGCTGCCGACCTTCGCGAAGGAGTCGCTGTATTCCGAGGCCGATTCGGCGAAGGACACCGTTCGCTTCCTGCATCGCGTGCAAACGGACTCGGGCGCGGCCACCAAGGCGCTCGTCCAGTTCGCCGGCAACGACACACTGCACGAGTTCGACATCGCGACCCGCGCGTTCACGCAGCTCTACGACCCGTCGGGCGTGCCCGAGCTCGCCAGCGACGACTGGCGCTACGTTTGGTCCGGTTCGCACGCGACCAAAGGCTTCGTGTACGTGTACGGGATCGATCAGGACGCGCGCCGCACCAGCGATCGACTGTTGGTGTTCACGGACGAGGACCGCGACGGCCGGCTCGATCACCCGTACTCACTCGACGGTGCGCAGTGGGCGGCGCAGCTCGGTACGCCGTCGACGTGGCTCGCAGTCTACGACTGAGCGACGTCGTTCACTCGCCGAGGCGTTGCTCGCGGCGCACGCCGAGGTACGAGCTCGTGAACGCGATGAACGCTCCGCCGAAGAGCAGCGCCGTCGGCTGACCGATCCCGAGCGCGAGCCAAGCGAGCTGCAGGACGAGGTAGGGCACGGTTGCGATCAACGGCGTGAGCATCTGACCCGCACCCGTACGCCACCAGGCTTCGCCGACACCCCATCCGACGATCAGCGCGACGCCGAGATGCAGCGGCGCGAACGCCTTGAGCAGGAGTTCGGTCCCCGCGATCAAGAGCACACCCTCGAGCCACGCTCGGTGCCGTCGCCGCTGCTCGAGCTCCGCGATGCCGAGGTCTTGCGCCGCCTCCGCCGCCCAGCCGGCGCGCACCTCGCGCTTCACCTCGTCAGGCAGTCTTCGGAACGAGGGATCGCCTTCGCGCGGATGACGAGGCGGAATCGAGGTCGAGGCGCGCGGCACGCCGGCACCATCGGCAACCGCCGCGTTCGGAGTGGAGTCGGTCTGCTCGCGGTGCGTGGAGTCGTCGCGTGCGTCCGCGGATCCGGAGCCGGCGTGGCGGGGCGCGGTGATGCGCCTCGAGCGTTCACGGTCCGCGGCGTTCGAGCAGCTCCTTCGCCGCGCGCTCCGCGGCCTCGACCTCGGGCAGGATCACGTCGTCGGCGCCGAGCTTGCGCAGGATCTGCGCGTGGCGCAGCGACGGAGCGCGCGCGACGACGCGGGCGATCCCGAACTCCTTGGCGAGCATCACCAGGAGCTGATTGGCCTCGAAGTCGTTGCCGATGCTGGCGACCAGCACGTCGACCTCGTGGACGCCCTGGGAACGCAGCGCGCGCTCGTCGGTAGCGTCGAGACACACGGCGAGCGTCACTTCGTCACGGACCGACTCGACGCGCTCGAGCTTGGTGTCGATCGCGATCACCTCCGCGCCGCAGCGCGCGAGTCCGACGGCGAGCGAACGACCGAAGAGACTCATCCCGACGACGGCGACCTTCATGCTTCCGGCTCCTCGAACGTCACGCGACCACCAGCTTCTCGCTCGGATACTCGTACCTCGCCGTCGGGCCGCGCGAGAACAGCGACCACAACAGCGCGAGCGGCCCGACGCGACCGATCAGCATCGTGAGGCAAAGGATCACGCGCCCGACGTCGTCCACTTGGGCGGTGACGCCGAGCGACAACCCGACCGTCGACAGCGCGCTGATCGTCTCGAACAGCGCCTTGCCGAAGTCGAGCCCGTCCTGCGTCGCCATCAACGCGGTCGTCAGTGCGAGCATCGCGATCACGTAGAGCACGACGACGCTGACCGCGGCGTTGACGATCCCGCGCGGCACCGAGCGGCCGAACGCGTCGACTTGCTCGCGGTTCTTGACCATCGCGCGGAACATGTGGAACACGATCGCGACCGCCGAGGTCTTGATCCCGCCGCCGGTCGACAGCGGAGAAGCTCCGATCGCCATCAGCACCATCATCGCCAGCAACGTCGGCATCGCGAGCGCGGTGAGGTCGAGCGAGTTGAAGCCCGCGGTGCGCACGGTGACCGCCTGGAAGAAGGAGTTCGTCCACTGGTCGACCGCGCTGAGCCCGGCGAGCGCGCCGACGCGCTCCGACAACCAGAACACGAGCGTTCCGCCGACGAGCAGCACACCGACGGTCCACAGCGTCAGCTTGGTGTGCAGCGCGAGCCGCGAGCGCGCTCCGCCGAGCTCGTGCACGATCCGCCACGCGGCGCGCCGGATCAACGGCATGCTGCCGAGTCGATAGCGCAGCAGATCGGTCCACACGGGATAGCCGAGTCCGCCGACGACGATCAAGCCGGCGATCACGGTGAGCACGTAGGGATCGTGCATGCGTCCGACCAGGCTGTCGGAATGCAGGCTGAAGCCCGCGTTGCAGAACGCGGACACCGAATGGAAGACCGCCCACCAGAGCTGGCCGCCCTCGAAGTGCAGCGCCGGCTCGCTCGCTTGGAGCAGCAGCGCGGTGCCGACGATCTCCGCGGCGAGTGTGATCGCGAACATGTACTTCAAGAAGCGCCGCAGCGAGCCCAGGTCGTCGACGCCGAGCAACGCTTGCAACGAGCCGGCTTCCTCGAGCCGCAGCGAGCGCCGCTGGAAGACCGACACCGTCGCGGCGAGCGCGACCAACCCGAGCCCGCCGAGTTGGATCAACGCGAGCAGCAGGGCCTGCCCGCGGAACGAGAGATCGAGGGCGACGTCGCGCACGGAGAGACCGGTGACGCAAACGGCGCTGGTCGCGGTGAAGAGCGCGTCCGACCAACTCCAGGGGCGCGCGCCGTCGGCGCGCATCGCCGGGAGCAAGAGCAGCGCGGTGCCGAGCGCGATCAGGAGCAAGAAGCTGCCGACCAGCGCGAGCTCGGGCCGGAAGTGGCGCTGCAACAGGTGCTCGTTCGCGCGCGCGAGCCCGAGCGCGCCGACGACCACCAGGTAAACCTGCGCGGCGAGCAGGCTCCAACGGTATCCGAGCACCGGGCCGCCGAGGGCGAGGCTCGCGCCGACGCCGAGCAGGAAGAGCGCGACCAGCACGCATTCGAGGCGGTGCTCGACGAAGTAGCGGCGACGATCGCTCGCCGTCCAGACGCGCGCGATCGTCGCGATCGCGAGCAGCGCGGTGACGGCGAACTCGACGCGGTGCAACAGCTCCAGCGAGCGCAGGTCGAGATGGAACCCGAACTCGGCGACCAACGCAGCGAGCGCGGCGAGCGACGAGACGCGCACCCCGACCGTCAGCGCG
>JADLBP010000323.1 GCA_020847695.1 Planctomycetota bacterium | reverse complement strand
AGCGTCAGCCCGACGTTCGTCGAGTGAACGAGCGAGCCGCTCGTGCCCGTGATCGCCAGGTTGAACGTGCCCGTCGACGCGCCGGTGGTCGTCGTCACGGTCAGCGTCGAGCTGCCGCCCGCCGCGACCGGGTTCGGTGAGAACGCGTAGGTCACGCCGCTGATCGCGGGCGTCGCCGACAGTGTCACGTTGCCCGTGAACCCGTTGACCGCCGCCGTCGTGACGGTGTACGTCGTCGACGTGCCGACCGTGATCGTGCGCGAGCTCGGGCTCGCGGCGATCGTGAAGTCGGGCACCGGCGCGGCGTTGATCGTCAACGACACCGTGGTCGTGTGAACGAGCGAGCCGCTCGTGCCCGTGATCGTCAGCGTTTGCGTCCCGGTCGTCGCCGCGCCGGTCGTGTTGACCGTCAACGTCGACGAGCCGTTCGGCGCCATCGGGTTCGGCGAGAAGCCGTAGGTGACGCCGCTGATCGCGGGCGTCGCCGACAGCGTGATGTTGCTGGCGAAGCCGTTGAGCGCGCTGTTCGACACCGTGAAGGTCGTCGAGCCGCCCGCGGTCACCGACTGCGACGCCGGAGTCGCCGACAGACTGAAGTCGGGCACCGGAGCGCCGGCCGAACCGTTGTAGACGACGAGCGCGAAGTCCTGGTCGGTCGTGTCGGCGTTGCCCGGGACACCGTCGCCCGCGATGTTGGTCGCGCGGACGGTGATCGAGTAGCTGCCGGTCGTGCCCGCGGGCAGGTAGACCGCCTCCAGGTTGTTGCGCACGTCCGCGGTGCCGCCGGTGATCGACGTGCCGAGCGAGAAGACGTTGCCGCGGTAGAGCGTGCCGTTGACCGTCACCTCGAGATCGAGGTTGTTGACGTACGCGTTGCCGGTGGTCGGCCCCGGAACGTCGGTCCAAGCGAGGTTGACGCGGAACGGCAGCCCGGAGTTCACGATCGTGCCGGTGGCCGTGTACGTGCCGCCGGTCGCGCCGAGCACCTGAGTCTGGTCGATCAGCACGCGCGACGCCGTGTCGAACGACTGCGCGAGATTGATCAGGCCGTAGCCCTGGTTGTTCGACGGCAGCGCATCGTTCGCGCCGACACCGGTCATGTGCGTCGTACCGTTGGTCAGGTACGCCTTGAGCATCGCCGGGCTCGGCGGTGTCAGGCCGTTGTTGACGAAGTACTGGCGCAGCAGCGCGCACGCGCCGGAGATCGCCGGCGTCGAGTGGCTCGTGCCGCTCGACCACGCGTACAGCGTCTGACCGGTCGGCCAGTACTGGTTGCACACGCCGGTGCCGTCGTACCCGGTCGCGCGGCTCGCCGCGCCTTCGATGTGCGTGCCCGGCGCCATGATGTCGGGCTTCTTCCGCGAGTCCGAAGTCGGGCCACGGCCGGAGAACGAGATGATGTCCTTCGCGTTGTCCGCGCCGGTGTTGCCGATCGCGCAACCGTCGGTGCCCGTCTGCCGGAAGTTCTCCGACGCACCGACACAGAAGATGTTCTTGCCGGTGCCCGGCGGGTGGATCGTCCCGGCCGCCGAGCCGGAGTTGCCGGCGGCGAACACGATCGCGAGCTCTTGGTTGCCCGCGGTGCCGCTCAGCGCGTCGCGCACCGACGTGTCGTGCGCCTGCGTGTCGGCGTTGTAGGTCGTGCCCGAGGTGTAGCCCCACGAGTTCGAGCTGATGCGCGCGCCGCCGTTGTACGCATTGGCCATCCGAGTCGACGTCGGTTGGTTGAACACGCCGGCGCCGGCGTTCGAGAAGACCTTCGAGTTGCCGATCTTGACCCACGGCGCGATGCCGAGGCCGTACTGGTACCCGCTCGCATCCTCGAACGCGGAGCCCGCGGTGTTGTTGTAGCCGCCGATGATCGACGCGTTGATGTTGCCGTGTCCGGCGCGTCCGTCGGCGAGCGCGTCACCGGAGTAGTTGTTGTTGAACGCGACCCGGCTCGCGCCGCCCGCGAGGCCGTCGACCTTGAACTCGACGTTGACGTCGGTCAGCGACCCGCGATCGACACCATCGTCGGTGACGTCGACGACGAACGGGAACGGGTTCTGGCCCGGGAAGCCCTTCGATTGGAGCCACGCGAGGTAGCCCGGTCCGGTCGGCTGGGTTCCGGCGACGTTCAGGTTGCCCGCCATGATCTGGCCTTGGGCTTCGTCGAACTTCTGCGGCACGAGCTTGGGCTCGATCGCGAAGATGCGCGGATCGCGCGCGACGTCGAGCACGTTCGCGCCGTCCATGCGCAGCCCGACGTTGAGGTAGTTGAGGACCTGATTCGGCTCCTCGAGGACCGCGACCGAGCGCTGGAAGAGCTCGTTCACCATCGACTGGCCGTCCGCATCCGCGATCACCTGCACGATCACGTCGTAGAACTGCGAATCGACGATCGCGGGCGGCCGCAGCTCGGCGCGCAGCTTGAACGCGGGCTCGTAGCTCGCGACCGAGAGCACGTGCGCTTGCTGCGCCAACGCGAGCACCGCTGCGTCGGAACCCGCGTCGGTCTTGACGACGTACGCGTTGTTCGGGACGTACGTGACCAGCGACGCGCCGGTGGCCTCGATGCCGCCGAGCCACGCGTCGCGCACCGGACCCTGGAACTGGACGACGCGCAGGCGTTGCTCCGCGCCCGTCGCGGCGCCGGCCGGCGCGCGCAGTTCGGCGGGAATCGACGCGAGGCGTTGCGCGGTGCCGAGCACGTCCGCACCGTCGAGCATGTACCCGTTGAAGTTGACCAACGTGAACTCGTCGCGCACCTCGAGACCGAGCGCGAGCAGCGCCTTCACGCCGCCGATCGTCGCGGCGTTCACCGTCGCGACCGAGAACGAGCCGTAGTCCTCCAAACGCAGGATCGCGCCCTGCGCGGCGAGCGAGTCGAGCGCCGTGCTGTTCGCCGGCACGAGCACGCGGTGCACCGCACCGCGCGCGACGAAGTCCTCGGGAATCGAAAGGGACGTGGTCGGGGTGGGACTCGACTGTCCGAGGTCCTCTCCGGCGCTCCCGAGCGACTGCGCGAACGCAGCCGCGGTCAAAGCAAGCAAACCGGACAACGCGGATGACGCGACCCGAACGAAGCGGGCACTTTCCATCGAAGCCTCCTTGGGGGGGTTGAGGTTGGGCGTTGAGCGTAGTCACGGCCGAAAAAGTGCGAAAGTGCTGCGAGCGCGATCCGCGTGCGCTTCCTCGAAACGAGAGTGGTCGAGAGCAGGTCGCGCGCGGGCCGAGTTCGGATCGAGAACGAACCGAGCGTGGTTCGAGCGTGAACCGCGAGCGCTTCGGAAGCGGAGAACGCGCAGCTCGAACGCGCGCATCCGAAACTCAGACCTCCCCACCGATCCGAAGTTGCACTCCGCTCGCGAGAATTCTCAGCGCACGCGGAACTCGATCGACTCGCGCGGCGTCGTGAGGGATTCGTGCTCGCGCGAAAGAGCGCGCGTCTCGAGCTCGAACGCGCGCGACGGCGCAGCGACTGCTCGCTGTTATCCGTCGTGCATGCCGCGGCAACCGCCCGCGGCTGGCGGGCACGCGATTTCCCGCGACGCCGTGAGGCGACGCCACGCGCTCCGCGCGAGCTTCAGCGCGAGCCGAACGCCTCGTCGGGCCACGGCACGGGTGCGCCGGTCGCGAGGACGCGCGAGCGTTGCGCTCCTGCCGCGCGCAGCCGGCTGCCGAGCTCGCGCGCGAGCCCCGCGACGCGCTCGGGCTGCTCGCCCGCGAGATCGCGGGTCTCGCCGGGATCGCTCTCGAGGTCGTAGAGCTCGAACCCGCCGTCGGCGTGGCGATGGATCAGCTTCCACGCGCCGCTGCGGATCGCGCTGTACGGCTCGATCCCCGGACCGGCGACGCCCCAATAATGAGGTTGATGCCAGACAAGGGACCGCGGCTCGCTCGCTTCGAAGCCGTCCTCGTCGAGGATCCGCCAGCGCTCGCAAGTCGTCGGTGCGTCGTGGGCTCGGCCCAGCGCCGCGGCGATCGTCGCGAAGACGTCGCCGCCGGTCGCGAGGCCGCCGACCGAGCGCGCGCGAGTCTGGCCGGGGCGGTGCACGAACAGCGGCACGCGGGTTCCACCGTCGTAGGCCGAGCCCTTGCCGCTGCGATAGGGCGTGTTGTGGCGATGGCGCTCGCCTCCACGGCCGTGCGCGGAGAGCGCGCCGTTGTCGGACGTGAAGACGATCCACGTGTCGTCGGCGAGCCCGAGCTCTTCGAGCGTGTCGAGCACGCGCCCGAGCGCCGCGTCGACCGTCTCCACCATCGTCGCGTACTTGGCTTCGGTCGGATCGAGGTCGGGATAGTGCTCGAGGTATCGCTCGTTGGCCTGGATCGGCGCGTGCACACCATAGGTGCAGAAGTAGAGGAAGAAGCCGCGGCCCGCCGCCGCGCTCGCGCGCAGCGCGTCGACCGCCTCCTCCGCGAGCGCCTCGTCGAGGAAAACGTCTTTCCCCCGCCACCGTTCGAGGCCCGGGACGTCCCAAACAGCATCCGAGCCTCGGAAGCCGTCGCGTCCTCGATGGCTGCCCGGCGCGCCCGCACCATGACCACCGATCGAAACGTCGAAGCCCATCGCCTGCGGATCCGCGCCCGGTGTCCCGACCGCGCCGAGGTGCCATTTGCCGACCTGGATCGTCGCGAGGCCCGCGTCGCGCGCGAGCGTCGCGAGCGTGACGTCGCCCGGCTGCAGCCCGCGCAGATTCCACGCGGGCGGGACGAGCTCGCCGAACGGCGCCGAAGTGTCGCGGTCGCCGTGCAGGATCCAGTAGGTGATGTGCGTCTCCGCGGGGCTCTTCCCTGCGAGCAACGCGACGCGCGAAGGAGTGCACACCGGCGCCGCGGCGTACGCATCGACGAAGCGGGTCGAGCGCGCGGCGAGTCGCTCGAGATTCGGCGTGCGAAAACGCGAATGGAACGCCCCGGGCACCTGCAACGCCGCCGCCAGATCCTGCGCACCGAGATCGTCGACGACGAACAGGACGACGTTCGGGGTCGGAGCCGCGCGGTCGGGAGCCTTGCAGGCCGCCACACTCACCGCGAACGCGAAGATGAGTCCGAGGCACGATGCGCGCCGACCGCGCGCCCACGCGCCAGCCGTGCAGAACGCGCGGATCGTCATGTGGCCCGACTCTACCGTCCGCCTCCGTGTCCGTGCAGAGCGCCGGAGCTCGTCAGCCCCGCCGGTATCCATGCTCGACGCGTCGCCACGTCGCTGCTCCGCGCGCGGGTCCGCTCGAACCCGACCGCGCCGGCAAGCCTGCGACTACAGCTTCAACGTCGGCGCGTCTTCGTACGCCGAGCCGATGCGGCAGAGCTGGTCCAAGCCTTCGGCGAAGAGGGTGAAGAGCTCGCGCAACCGCTCCGGGTTCTTCTCGTGACCGTGGATGACGACGCGGAGCTCGTCCGTGTTCTCCGGGAACTTGGCTCCGAACCAGCCCTCGTCGTCCTCGACGGAGAGCGTGACGTCCTTCTGCGCGGAGAGCAGCGCGCGGAGCTTCTCGTTGGCGAGGAACTCGCGCACGCGCCGCTCGTCGTTGCCCTTGAGCACGAAGTCCTTGTCGAACTGCGCGTCGCCGATCGTCAGGTCCTGCATCCCGAAGAACTTGCCGAGCTCGGTGAAGATCGACGCGCGATAGACCTTCAGGCGCATCTTCTCGCTGTTCAGGAACGGCGCGCGCAACCGCGTGAACGGGACTGGGACCTTGTTGACGATGATCACGTACGTGTCGAACGTCACCATCCACTCGCCGTGGCTGACGTCGATGCGATCGCCCTTCATCCACTTGCCGTGCGTGTAGCGCCCGCCGAGCTCGGCGCTGAGCTGCTTCCAGATCTCCGGCCGGCTGTCGTGGAACCACTTCTTCATGCCCATGGGTTTCGAATCTCCGATGCGCACTCTAACGAGGCGTCGCGATGGCGTGTGGGGAAGCGACGAACTCCCGAAGCGGACGGCCGAGCTACTGATCGTCTCGTTGCGTCGACGCTGCGACGCGCACGCCGCTCGCGTGCGAGTGCGCGCGCCGCGCGAAAGCTACAGCGGGAACGCGCCGTCGCCCTTTTGCGCGTGACCGAGACGCTCGGCCACGGTGATGAAGGCGTTGTATTGGCGGCGCAGGTGGCGCGGGACGTCGGCGTAGACGTCCTCGACCAGCGTCTTCAACGCCATCGGCGGCGCCGCTTCCTGGCGGTGGATCTCGGCGTCGATCTCGGCGGTGAGCGCCTGCTCGATCCGCTCGCGCTCGCCCGGCTGGAGCACCTTCTTCGCGAGCAGGTAGCGCTCGTAGCGATCCATCGGATCGCGCGCGGCCCACGCGTCGACCTCGGTCTGGTCGCGGTACTTGGTCGGATCGTCGGAGCTCGAGTGGCCGAGCATGCGATACGTCTTCAACACGACCAACGTCGGCCCGTCGCCGGCGCGCGCGCGGTCGAGCGCTCGCTTGCACTCGCGATAGCACGCGAGCACGTCGTTGCCGTCGACCTCGACGCCGGGGAACCCGTACGCCGCCGCTTTGTCAGCGAACGACTCGGCGGCGGTCTGCTCGCGGTTGCACACCGAGATCGCCCAGCCGTTGTCGACGCACACGAAGATGCACGGGGCCTTCCACACGCCGGCGAAGTTCATCCCGGAGTGGAAGCCGTTCGAGCTGGTCGCGCCGTCGCCGAAGTAGATAGCGTGCACTTCGCCGGAGCCGCGCAGCTTCGCCGCGTACGCCGCGCCGACGCCGTGCGGGATTTGCGTGCCGATCACGCTCGACCACGAGGGGTAGTTCGACCCCTTGTGCTGGAAGTGATTGCACATCTGCCGGCCCTTGGCCGTGTCGTTCGCGTTGCAGTACATCTGCGCGATGTACTCGCCGAGCGGCAGGCCGCGCATCACCGCGGCGCCGCCTTCGCGCAGGCCCGACCACAGCCAATCACGGCGCTCGAGCGCGAACGCCGAGCCGATGATCGCCGCCTCGAGGCCTTTCGCGGTGCCGACGAAGCCGACGCGGCCGGCGCGTTGGAGCTTGAGCATGCGTTCGTCGAGCACGCGCACGCGCGACATGTGGACGAAGAGCGTCTTCTGCTGCTCGTCGGAAAGCGCGGGCGCCTCGCCGACCAAGCGGCCGTCGGGCTCCAGGATGCGTTGCTGGCTGGTGGTCACGTCGGTTCGGCCTCGCGGGGAAGGGGGCGGCCATTCTAGGGAGCCGCGGCGAGCTGCGTCAGCGTTTCGGGCCCAACGGGAACGTCTCCGACGGCGTGCGAGCGCGTTCGAGCAGATCCACGGCGACCGCGACGAGCTCGGGGCGCTCCGCGGCGAGGTCCCGCGACTCCGCGGGGTCGCGCTCGAGGTCGAAGAGCTCGATCGCGAGGCGTCCCTCCTGCATCCGGCGCCGCACCGCCTTCCAGCGGCCGAAGCGGACCGCCTGCTGGCCGCCGTAGCTCGAGATCTCCCAATAGAGGTGGTCGTGGACCCGCTGGTCCCCGCGGCCTAGCAGCGTCGGAAGGAAGCTGACGCCGTCGATTCCCGCCGGCGGCGCGACGCCGGCGAGCTCGCACACGGTCGGCAGCACGTCCCACGACGCGGCAACTTGCTCGCTCGTGCCGTCGGCGGCGATGCGGCCGGGCAATCTCGCGATCAGCGGGACGCGCAAGCCGCCCTCGAACACGCTCCCTTTCAGTCCGCGCAGGCCGTGCGCGCTGTCGAAGAACGCGGAGTCGGAGCCGCCGATGCGGTCGTAGGTCGGTCCGTTGTCGCTGGTGAAGAGGATCAGCGTGTCGCGGCCGAGCCCGAGCTCGTCGAGCCGCGCCACCAGCCGTCCGACGTCGCGATCGAGGCGCGACACCATCGCCGCGTAGGCCGCGCGCGGCGTCGGATGCGCGGTGTAGCCCTTCTTGCCGTCGTACGGCGGATCGTCCCAGCGACCGCGGTAACGGCTGAGCGAATCCTCGGGCACGTCGAGCGCGAGGTGCGGGATCGTGTAGGCGAGATAGAGGAAGAACGGCCGCTCGCGCTCGGCCTCGATGAACGCGAGCGCGTCGGCGGTGAACAGGTCGTGCGAGTACTGCGGCGTCGCGAACTCGACGCGCTCGCCGTCGCGCCAGAGGTAGTTCGTCGTGTGCGCGTGCGCGTGGCGCTGGCACAGGTAGCCGAAGAAGTGATCGAAGCCCTGGGCAAGCGGCTCGCCCTCGCTCTCCGGTGCGCCGAGGCCCCACTTGCCGATGCACGCGGTCGCGTAGCCGCGCGAGCGCAGGAGCTCGGCGAGGGTGATCGACTCGGCGGGCAAGGCCATCTGCCCCTCCGGTTGGAGCTCGACGTTGTCGCGCACCGGAGCGTGGCCGGTGTGTTGACCGGTGAGCAGCGTGCAGCGCGACGGCGCGCAGACCGGAGCTCCCGCGTAGTAGCTCGTGAAGCGCACGCCTTCGCTCGCGAGTCGATCGAGGTTCGGCGTCGCGATCTTCGACTGGCCGTAGCAACCGAGCTCGCCCCAACCGAGGTCGTCCGCGAGGATCAGCACGACGTTCGGCGGGCGACGCGGCGCCGACGCGTGGGATTCGGCGGCGCGACACGCGCTGAGCGAGAGCGCGGCGACCAACGCGAGTCCCGCGGAGCGCGAGGCGGACGAGCGAGACCCGGATGTGGGGCGCGGTTCCATCGCGCGAGGGTACCGAGCACGGCGCAGCAGCGCCCCAGCGCGGTGCGCAGAAGGCACCGCCGAACTACGCACAGCGGCCGGGCGCGGTCGGGGGCGGGTCGACGCGATGCTCGTCTCACCGAGGCAGCGAGTTCCTCGCCGCCGAGTCGGACGTGTTTTCTACCGGGCATCCGGGGAGAAATCCGCGCCGCCCCGGACGACGGCTCGCGACCGAAGAAAGGAAGCGGCGCGTTGAAGTTCGACATCGCCCGAAGGCTCCGACTCGCGGCCCTGCTCGCCGGGCTGGCGCTCGTCGCCGGCGCGTGCGGTCGCCACGAATCGAGCGAGCTCGATCTCTCCGCCGGCTGGGTGCCCGGTCCGGACGCCCCGACGAGCGACAGCAAGCTCCACACGCCGCCTCCGCCCTTCAGCGAAGGCATCTTCCCGTGCTCGGAGTGCCACGAAGCCGACATGCCGGTCAATACCAAGCGGCGCGAGCTCTCGATGGCGCACACCGACATCGTGCTGAAGCACGACGCGGAACACCGCTGGTGCCTCGACTGCCACGACGCGGCCGACCGCGACTCGCTGCACCTCGCCAGCGGCGAGAAGGTGCCGTTCGAGGAGTCGTACCGACTCTGCGGTCAGTGCCACGGCGACAAGTACCGCGACTGGCGCGCGGGCGTGCACGGCCGGCGCAGCGGGAACTGGGACGGCGAGAAGTCGTACCTGCTCTGCGTCAACTGCCACAACGCGCACTCGCCGCACTTCGCCCCGATCAAGCCCGAGCCCCCGCCCCCGAAACCGGAGCGCACGCCGTGAACGCCCCCGAAACGACCCGTCGCGACCTGCTCTGCACCCTCGCCGGGTGCGCCGCCGCCGCCGTCGCGGGCGGCTGCAGCGACTTCACCCACACCGAGTTCTTCCGCAGCCACTTCAAGGAGCTCAGCGAGGACGAGCTCACCGCGATCCGCGAGAAGATCGAGGCCGAGTGCAAGACGAAGTACGACAAGGACGTCACCGTCTCGAACACGCCCGCCCGTGAGGGCGTGCAGTTCGCGTACGCGCTCGACATCTCGCGCTGCGTCGGTTGCCGTCGCTGCGTCTACGCGTGCGTCGCGGAGAACAACCAGAGCCGCGATCCCGTCGTGCAGTGGATCCGCGTGCTCGAGATGGACAAGGAGAAGGGCATCGACTTCGAGCATGCCAATCCCTACTACGACGCCGAGACCGTGCCGCGTCCGGGGCACTTCTACCTGCCGGTCGCGTGCCAACACTGCGCCGATCCCGCATGCGTGAAGTCGTGCCCGGTCGGCGCGACTTGGAAGGAGCCCGACGGCATCGTCGTCATCGACTACGACTGGTGCATCGGCTGTCGCTGCTGCATGTCGGCGTGCCCGTACGGCGCGCGGCGCTTCAACTGGAAGGACCCGTCGCTGCCGGCGGACCAGGTGAACGCGAACATGCACATCCTCGGCAATCGGCCGCGGCCGAAGGGCGTCGTCGAGAAGTGCACGTGGTGCGTCCAGCGCGTGCGCGACGGCCGCTATCCCGCGTGCGTCGAGGTCTGTCCGGTCGGAGCGCGCAAGTTCGGCAACCTGCTCGATCCGTCGAGCGAGATCCGCTACGTGCTCGACAAGAAGCGCGTGTTCGTGCTGAAGAACGAGCTCGCGACCCACCCGCGCTTCTACTACTTCTACGGCCTGTGATAGGAGGAGCCCCGATGAACCTGCCTGCTCAGTTCCTCCGCTTCGTCACCGGCAGCGTCCGCATCGTGCTGCGCGGCAACGCGCTGTACTGGACGTGGATCTCGGCGCTGCTGGTGACGATCGCCGTCGGCGTCTTCGCGTACGTGCACCAGATGCAGACCGGCCTGATCTCGACCAGCATGCGCGATCAGGTCTCGTGGGCGTTCTACATCGGAAACTTCACGTTCCTGGTCGGCGTCGCGGCGGCCGCGGTGCTGCTGGTGATCCCCGCGTACGTCTACAACTGGAAGCCGATCAAGGAGGTCGTGATCCTCGGCGAGCTGCTGGCGATCGCCGCGATCACGATGTGCGCGCTGTTCGTTCTGGTCGACGTCGGCCACCCCGACCGCCTGCAGCACCTGATGCCCGGCATCGGCAAGCTCAATCTGCCGAGCTCGCTGCTCGCGTGGGACGTCGTGGTGCTCAACGGCTACCTGCTGCTGAACTTCACGATCGTCACGTACCTGCTGTTCATGTTGGTGCGCGGCAAGCACCCGAACTACGCGATCTTCACGCCGCTCGTGCTGCTCTCGATCCCGTGGGCGATCGGCATCCACACGGTGACCGCGTTCCTCTACAACGGCCTCGCCGCGCGTCCGTTCTGGAACTCCGCGATCCTCGCTCCGCGCTTCATCGCGTCGGCGCTCTGCTCGGGGCCGGCGGTGCTGCTGGTGCTGATGCAGCTCTTGCGACGCTTCACGCGGTTCGAGATCCAGGACGCCGCGATCTGGAAGATCGCCGAGCTGATGGCCTACGCGATGGCGGTCAACCTCTTCCTGCTCGGCGCCGAGGTGTTCAAGGAGTTCTACTCGGGCACCGAGCACGTCATCCACATGCAGTACATGTTCACCGGCGTGAACGGTCACAGCGCGATCGTTCCGTTCATGTGGATCGCGGTCGCGTGCTCGATCATCGCGTTCCTGTTGTTCCTCGTGCCGAAGACACGCAAGAACCCGATCACGCTCAACATCGGCTGCCTGCTGATCTACTCCGGCGTCTACATCGAGAAGGGCATGGGCCTCGTGATCCCGGGGATGACTCCGGACACGCTCGGCGAGATCTACGAGTACCAGCCGTCGAGCACCGAGCTCATGGTCGCCGCCGGCGTCTTCGCCGTCGGCTTCCTGCTCTTCACGTTGATGGTCAAGGTCGCGACGCCGATCATGCTCGGCGAGTTCCGCGTCGCGGACGAGGAGCACGGCCACGCGAAAACCGCGGCTGCTTGAGGCGCGACCGACCGACCTGATCCGTATTTGGCGAATCCGCGAGCGAACGCGATGCTCTCGCGCTCGCTCGCTCGCTTCCCACACGCACCACCATGGCCAGTTCCACCCGCCCCACCGGTCTCGATGCGCTCTTCCGTCCTCGTTCCGTCGCCGTCATCGGCGCGTCGCGACGGCCGGGCAGCATCGGCTACGAGATCCTGCACAACCTGATCACCGGCGGCTTCGTCGGAAAGGTGTTCCCGGTCAACCCGAAGGCCGACGTGCTGCACTCGATCAAGTGCCATCGCACCGTGACCGCGATCACGGACCCGGTCGACCTCGCGGTGGTCGTCGTGCCGAAGGACGGCGTGCCCGCGGCGATCGAGCAGTGCGCGAAGAAGCGCGTCGGCGCCGTGATCGTGATCACCGCGGGCTTCAAGGAGACCGGAGTGGTCGGCGCGCAAGCGGAAGCGCGCATCCTGCGCACCGCGCGGCGCGTCGGGATGCGGCTGGTCGGCCCGAACTGCATGGGCATCCAGAACGCGCAGTCCGACGTGCGATTGAACGCGACGTTCGGGCGCAGCTTCCCGAAGCCCGGGCCGGTCGCGTTCGTGTCGCAGTCGGGCGCGATGGGCGAAGCGCTGCTCGCGCAGGCGGATCAGATCAACCTCGGCGTGTCGATGTTCGTGTCGATGGGCAATCGCGCGGACGTCAGCGCCAACGACTTGCTCGAGTACTGGGGCAAGGACCCGGCGATCCGCTGCGTGCTGCTCTATCTCGAATCGTTCGGCAACCCGCGCAACTTCGTTCCGACCGCGCGGCGCATCAGCCGCAAGATCGCGCTGGTGACCGTCAAGGCGGGGCGTTCGCGCGCCGGAGCGTTGGCGGCGTCGAGCCACACCGGAGCGCTCGCGGGCGCCGACGTCGCCGCCGACGCGCTGCTGAAGGACTGCGGAGTGCAGCGCGTCGACTCGGTCGAGGAGCTCTTCGACGTCGGGCTCGCGCTCTCGAAGCTGCCGCTGCCGAAGGGCCGGCGGGTCGCCGTGCTGACCAACGCGGGCGGGCCGGCGATCCTCGCGACCGACGCGTTGGTGCGTTGGGGTCTGGAGATGGCGCCTCTCGAGGAGACGACGCGCGCGGCGTTGCGCGAGATCCTGGTCCCCGAAGCGAGCGTGCAGAATCCGATCGACATGGTCGCCGGCGCGACCGCGGAGAACTATCGCCGCTCGCTGCAGCTGCTGCTGCGCGATCCGACGGTCGACATGGTGCTCGTCACGTTCGTGCCGCCGATCACGCACGATCCGGTGTTGGTCGCGCGCACGGTGTTCGAGGTCGCGAAGGGCTCGAAGAAGCCGGTGGTCGGCTGCTTCATGTCGCGCGACGAGGTGATGCGCTCGATCTCGCGCGAAGCCGAGCAGGATTGGGTGCCCGTCTACCTCTATCCGGAGTCCGCGGTGCGCGCGCTCGCAGCGCTCGACGAGCGTCGGCGCATCCTCGAGCGCCCGGAAGGACGCGTGAAGCGTCGGCGCGTCGACAAGGAAGAGCTGCGCGCGCTGCTGAAGCCCGGTTGGCTCGGCGTCGAAGCGCGGCGCGCGCTCTCCGCGGCGTACGGGCTCGATGTCGTGCCGGGCGGGCTCGCGCGCAGCCAGAACGAAGCGGTCGCGATCGCGAAGCGCGTCGGCTATCCGGTCGTGATGAAGATGTCCGTGCCCGACGTGACGCACAAGAGCGACGTCGGCGGCGTGCTGCTCGACCTCGGCGACGAAGCAGCGGTGCGCAAGGCGTTCGTGCGCTTGATGAGCTCCGAGGCGGAAGGCGTCAACGTGCAGAAGATGCTGAAGGGCGGCCACGAAGTCGTCGTCGGCTTCCACGCGGACCCGCAGTACGGCCCGATCCTGATGTTCGGGCTCGGCGGCGTGTACGTGGAGGTCCTGAAGGACGTCTCGTTCGCGCTCTGCCCGGTCAGCGAGGTGCGCGCGAAGGAGCTCGTGCGCGAGATCAAGGGCTGGCCGATCCTCGCCGGCGTCCGCGGGCGCGCCGGCATCGACGAACGCGCGCTCGTCGAAGCGATCCAGCGCATCTCCCAGATCGCGATCGATCTGCCCGAGATCCAAGAGCTCGAGCTCAACCCGTTGATCGTCTCCCCGAACGGAGCGTGCGCGGTCGACATGCGCGCGCGCGTCGTCTGAAACAACGGCTACGCATTGCGACCCACCGACAAGGGAACACGATTCGCTCCGAACGAGGGTGCACCGTCGGTGCGGCAACGCGCCGCGGTGCGCCGCGAGGAATCCCGCACTTTGCGCGGGATTTCGCGCCTTCACGCGACGAGCCTAGAGCTCCTGGAGCGTGCGATGAAGATGCTCGATCGGAACCGGTTCCTGCCCCTCCTCTCGAAGCCGTTGTTGGCGCTCGCGATCGCGATGTGCACCGGCGCGACGGGGTTCGCGCAAGAGCCACCTTCCGACGCGGCGTGTCGCCTCTGTCACGAGGTGGAGACCGCGCGCAACCCGAAGGCCGAGAAGAAATCACCTCACAGCGACGTCACGTGCGTGCAGTGCCACACCGCGCTCGCGACCTACGATCCGACCGAAGACGAGCACGCGCGTCCGGTGCCGCCCGCGTCCTGTGTCGCATGTCACGCCGACCAGGAGCTCGCGTTCGCGAAGAGCGCCCACGCGGAGAATTCCGATCGGTGCGCGAACTGCCACACGCCGCACGACATCGGGCTCGCTGACGCGAAGCCGGTCGGTTGCGCGACCTGCCACGGCGACTCGGCGAAGCACTGGCAACAGAGCGTGCACGCCGGCGATCCGGGCAACGGCAGTCCCGCGGCGACCTGCGTGAACTGCCACGGCGCGCACGAGGCGCAGAGCGCGAAGAACCCGGATTCGCGGACCCATCCGCTCAACCTGCCCGACACCTGCGAGTCGTGCCACAAGCCGAACCCGAGCGCGGAACACCCGGCTCCTGGCGGCGCGAAGGTCTCGCAGTACGAGACCAGCGCGCACGGGCTCGCGCTGCGCAACGACGGCTTGATCGTCACCGCGACCTGCGCGTCGTGCCACGGCGGCCACGACGTCAAGAAGGTCGCGGATCCGACCGCGCCGACCTCGCGGATGCAGATCCCGCACACCTGCGGGTCGTGCCACATGGGGATCTTGAAGAGCTACCTCGCCGGTGTGCACGGAGAGGACTTCGAGAAGGGCGGCAAGGACGTGCCGGTGTGCACCGACTGCCACCGCGAGCACGCCGTCCAGGGTCCATCTCAAGCGAACTCGAGCGTTTCGCCGAGCCTGGTCGCCGACACCTGCGCGCGTTGCCACAACGACAGCGAGCTCGCGACTCGCTACGGCTTCAAGCAGAGCGCGCGCAGCTCGTGGGGCAGCTCCTACCACGGCATCGCCGCCGCGTTCGGCGAGCAAGGCGCCGCGAACTGCGCGTCGTGCCACGGCTTCCACGACATCTTCCCGTCGACCGATCCGCGCTCGTCGGTCCACGCGGCGAACCTCGATCAAACCTGCGGCAACTGCCACCCGAACGCGGGCGCGGCGTTCTCGCAGGTCCCGGTGCACTCCGTCGAAGGCGAGAAGGAGAACCCGGTGCCGTGGTGGGTCAAGCGGATCTACGCGGTGCTGCTCGGCGGCGTGATCGGCGCGTTCATCCTGCTGGTCGTCATCGACCTTTTCGGTCGCCTACGCTTGCGGATGGGTTGGGGCCCGAAGGAGACCGAGCACGTCGACCCGCGCGCGTGGCCGGACGAGGATCGTCTGGTGTCGCCGCACGAAGCGTTCGAGCGGATGACGTTCCACGGCCGGATCCAGCACGCGATCCTCGTCACCTCGTTCTCGCTGCTCGTGCTGACCGGACTGCCGGTGTTCCTGCACGACTCCGAGTGGATGCAGCGCATCATCGACCTCGAGGGTGGCTTCAAGCTGCGCAGCCAGCTGCACCGCATCGCCGCGTACGGGCTGATCGGGCTCTCGCTCTGGCACGTCGCCGCGATCCTGATCTCGAGCCGCATGCGCAAGTGGCTCAAGCTGATGATCTTCACGCCGCGCGACATCACCGACTTCATCGGCGAGGTGATGTTCAATCTCGGCCTAACCGCGTGGATGGCGCGGCGCGGCTGGTTCAAGAAGCTCTTCGAGCGCTGGCCTTGGCTGAAGTTCGACGAGCGTCCTGCGCTCGGCCGCTACGGGCTGGTCGAGAAGCTCGAGTACGGCGCGGTCGTGTGGGGCAACTTCGTGATGATCGCGAGCGGCGCGATCCTCTGGCGCCCCGATTGGTTCCTCGATTGGATGCCGAGCTGGACGTTCGACGTGTGCCGCGTGGTGCACGGCTTCGAAGCGACGCTCGCCTTCCTCGCGATCATCATCTGGCACATGTATCACGTCCACCTGCGCCCCGGGAACTTCCCGATGAGCTGGGTGTGGCTGAACGGACGCATCTCGCGCAAGGAGCTGCGTCACCACCATCCGGAGGAGTACCTTCGGATCCTCGAGCGCCGACGTTCGTCGGAACACGAGCCCCTGTAGAGGCAACGTCGAGATGTCGAACTACCGCAATCCCGCGCGCGAGTCCCAAAAGGTCATGCGCGTCGTCATCTTCCTGGTGGTCGTCCTCGTGCTGTGGGCGGCCGAAGCGAGCGCGCAGGACAACGCGAAGTGCCTCGAGTGTCACGGCGTCACGAAGCTGTCGATGGAGCGCGACGGACGGACGGTCTCGCTGCACGTCGACGCCGAGCGCTTCGGCACGAGCGTGCACAAGGCGTTCGACTGCATCGCGTGCCACACCGACCTCGACGGCGTCGAGGATTACCCGCATGCGAAGGGGCTCGCTCGCGTCGACTGCACCGAGTGCCACGACGACGAGGAAGGCCCGATCACGGCGTACCGCGAGAGCACGCACGGCAAGAAGGCGGCGGAGGGGAACGCGCTCGCGCCGCTCTGCCAGGACTGCCACGGCAACCACTACGTCCTGAAGCTCAAGGACCCGAACTCGTCGATCTCGCCGTTCAACGTGCCCGGCATGTGCGCGCAGTGCCACGCCGAAGGCGCCGCGGTCGAGCGCGCGTACGACATCCCGGAAGAGCAGGTCTTCCAACGCTACAAGGACTCGATCCACGGCGAAGGCCTCTACAAGCAAGGCCTGAGCGTCACCGCGGTCTGCACGAGCTGCCACACCGGCCACAACGTGCTCCCCCACGGCGATCCGAAGTCGACGATCCACAAGGACAACGTCGTCGCGACCTGCGAGAAGTGCCACGGCCAGATCGAGCAAGTGCACCGCAAGGTGATCGGCGGCGAGCTCTGGGAGAAGGAGGGCATGGTGCCGCTGTGCGTCGAGTGCCACTCGCCGCACGAGGTCCGCAAGGTCTTCTACAACACCAACATGGCGAACGCGGATTGCCTGCGTTGCCACTCCGCGCAGGACATCAAGGCGACGTCGGACGGACGTTCGCTCTTCGTCGACACCGCGGAGCACGAGCGCTCGATCCACGGCCGCAAGAGCGTCTCCTGCGCGCAGTGCCACACGGGCGCGACGCCGTCGCTGGAACGCTCGTGCGCGACGATCACGTCGAAGGTCGACTGCTCCGTCTGCCACGAAGCACCGTCGGTCGACTACAAGCGAGGCCGTCACGGCGCGCTGCACGCCGCGGGCGACGCGAACGCGCCGATGTGCATCGACTGCCACGGCAAGCACGGCATCCTCGAGAGCTCGATCGCCGAGGACGCGACCAGCGAGCTCAAGGACCTCGTCCGCACGTCGCCGACGTACAGCCGCAACGTGCCCGAGCTCTGCGCTCGCTGCCACCGCGACGGTGCGCCGGCCGCGCAACGCTACATGGGCCCCGAGACCGGCATCATCGAGAAGTACTCGGTGTCGATCCACGGGCAAGGTCTGATCCAGTCGGGCCTGGTCGTGACCGCGGTCTGCACCGATTGCCACACGCCGCACAAGGAGCTCCCGTCCAACGATCCCGAGTCGACGGTGCACCCGGGCAACATCGCGAAGACGTGCGGCCAATGCCACGACGGCATCTACGAGCAGTTCCAGCAGAGCGTCCACTCGAAGACCGGCAACCCCGACTACGTGCAGCTGCGCGACATGCCGCCGCTGCCCGAGTGCAACGACTGCCACTCGTCTCACACGATGACCCGCACCGACGGCGCCGCGTTCAAGCTCGGCGTGATGGAGCAGTGCGGCAAGTGCCACGACGACATCACCGAGTCATACTTCGAGACCTACCACGGCAAGGCGACGGCGCTCGGCGACACCACGCGCGCCAAGTGCTACGACTGTCACGGCGCGCACGACATCCGCGGCCGCGACGATCCGAAGTCGCACCTGTCCAAGGCGAACATCGTCGGGACGTGCGGCAAGTGCCACGAGGACTCGCACGAGCAGTTCGCGGGCTTCCTCACCCACGCGACCCACCGCGACAAAGAGCGCTACCCGACGCTCTACTGGGTGTTCGTCTCGATGACGGTGCTGCTGGTGGGCACGTTCGCGTTCTTCTGGCTGCACACCGCGATCTGGTTGCCGCGCTCTTGGAAGCTGCGCGACGTCTATCGCCAGCACGTCGCGAAGGCCGAGGGAGAGAAGCACTTCGCTCGCTTCACTCCCTACCAGCGTGCGCTGCACCTGACCGTGATCCTGAGCTTCTTCGGGCTCGCGATCACGGGGATGATGCTGAAGTTCTCGAACACGCAGTGGGCGCACGCGGTCTCGAACATCTTCGGAGGCATCGACGGCGCGGGCTGGGTGCACCGGGTGTGCGCGATCGCGACGTTCGGCTACATGGGCGCGCACGTCTGGGACGTCTTCACGCGCTTCCGCAAGACGAAGAAGAGCGTCAAGGAGTTCTTCTTTGGCGAAGACTCGCTGATGCCGAAGTGGAGCGACGCGAAGGAGCTCGTCGCGACGATCAAGTGGTTCCTGGGCCGCGGTCCGGCGCCGCGCTACGGCCGTTGGACGTACTGGGAGAAGTTCGACTACCTCGCGGTGTTCTGGGGCGTCGTCGTGATCGGCACCACCGGCCTGAGCCTGTGGTTCCCCGAGTTCTTCACGCTCTTCCTGCCGGGCTGGTCGATCAACGTCGCGACGATCATCCACAGCGACGAGGCCCTGCTCGCGACCGGCTTCATCTTCACGATCCACTTCTTCAACACGCACTTCCGCCCCGAGAAGTTCCCGATGGACCCGGTGATCTTCACCGGCTCGATGGGCCTCTCCGAGCTGCAGCACGACCGCCCGGCGCTCTACGACCGCCTGGTGGCGACCGGCGAGCTCGAGCAGCACCTGGTTCCGCCGCCGACCGCCGCGCTGTCGAAGGCCGCGCGCGTGTTCGGTCTGACGGCGTTGGTCGTCGGCCTGTCGCTCGCGGTGCTGATCGCGTGGGCGATGATCGCCGCGATCTGAGCCTCGCACACTCTCTCGAAGTTCTCCCGAAGCGACGGCGCCGAGCTCGACTCGGCGCCGTTCGCGTTTCCACGGCCGGCCGCCGGCTCCGAGGACGGGTGGCGCCGCGAGTCCGGAGTCCGATCCTGCCGGTTCATGGCATCGGCGGCGGGCCGCGGTGCACGCTCTTCGCGCCGCGGTGCGCGTCGAAGATGCGGCGATGCGCGCGGTGCGACCAGGCATCGTCGCGGGTGTAGTAGCTGGTCACCCACGCCTGCAAGTTCGCGAGCATCGCGTTCTGCGCTTCGAGCGACGCGTACTTGTGAGGCTCCCACGGGCGCCGGCGGTTGTTCGCGAGGCACGCGTCGAGCCCGGGGTCGAGGAACACGAGCTCGGTGCAACGCGGAGCCGCCGCTTCGACGAGCTCGCCATAGCAGCCTTCGATCACCCAGCGCTCGTGCGCGTCGAGGAACTCGCCGAGCGAGCGCAAGACCTCGTCGCGCGGCCGTTCGACCGCGATCTTGCCGGGCTCCCAGACGATCGAGTCGAGATCGAGGTGCGCGAGCGCATGCTTCGCCGCCGCAGCCCGCGCGAAGGTGCTCTTCCCCGACCCCGAGTTGCCGAACACGAGGAGCTTCATCGGACGAACCCGACCCACGTGTGCAGTGGAGCGGCCGCGTCAGCCGTCGCGCGAGCGAGCGACGGTGCGTTCGATTCTCGCCGCGGCCGCGTCGCGCAAGCGAGGGTCGATCTCGAGCTCGTGGAGACGACGCCGCAGCTCCTCCGCGTCGACCATCCCCGCGCGCGCCGCGCACGCGGCGAAGTCGAGGTCCTTCGCTCGCCCCGCCACGAGTTTGGAGAGCACGAGATCGTGGGCTTCGAGACACCAGCCCGTCGCGCCGCGCGTGGCTTCACTTCGAATCGGCACCAGTCGATCGCGCCACCCTGGCGCGAGGACAGCCGTTTCGGGCCCAACACCTTGCGCGTAGTAGCCGAACATCTCGTGGAATGGCGAGCCTTCGCCGATGCTTCCGTCGATCAGGTCTGCTCGCTCGGGCTTGTTGCGGGGATAGACATCGGCCTCCATGGATCGCAGCAGCTCGCTCGGGGCATTCGGGTACTGCCCGAGGATCGCCTGGCTGCCGATCACGATCAGTTCGTCGTCGGCGGCGATCGTGGTCGCGGCACGGATCAGGTGTTCTAGCTGACGGCGGTTCATGCGGAACGAAGGAGTTGCTCGCGCACCGCCGCCCAGATGCGCCAGCGTGTACGTGCATCGACGATTCCGGCGAACGGTGTCGCTTGCCGCAAGGACTTCGCGCGCTCGTCATCGGAGGTCATCGTGCTGCTCAGCACCTCGAATGGACCATCGATGAGCTCGCACCAGGCGATCACATACGCTTGCGGCTTGGAGGGATCCTCTCGCCATCGACGCAGCCGATCGCGCACGCGATCGAGCAACGCGGGCTGGTGCTGGATGCGCGCGAGAACTTCGCGATGGAGCGCGAGACTCCGGGCTTCGGCCAACACGTGCGCGTCCATGCGGCAACTGTAAGCGGCGGCGGCGCACGCTGGCAACCGGGGATCGACGCCGACGCGCCGAGCTCCGTGGCCCGGGCAATCTCACGCCAACGCGCTACGCGGATTGCGACGGCGCAGCGGGCCCGCTTCGAACCGCAGCGCTGCGACGATCGCGAACGAGGCAATGCTCGCCAGGATCACGGCCAAGCGGATCCACGCCTCGCCCGCGGAGTTGCGCACGCACGCCGGCGAGCGAGCGCAGGACGTCCGCACGCGCCTGCTCGACCGCAAACTGACCCGCTTCCCAGACGATCGAGTCGAGATCGAGGTGCGCGAGCGCATGCTTCGCCGCCGCCGCCCGCGCGAAGGTGCTCTTCCCCGACCCCGAGTTGCCGAACACGAGGAGCCGAATCGACCGTTCGCTCGCCATCGCGCCGAATCGTAGCGGCACGCGGCGGCGGATCGCGCTGCACCGGTCGAGCCGTGGAGCTCCGCGTCGACTCCGGAGTCGCGTGATCGCGGCGGCAGGGCGCCCGAGCTCGGTCAGTCGTCGTCGCGCTCGCTGCCGCCGTGCTCGCCGCCCCCGTCTCCCTCGTTGCCTCCGTTGCGCCCGCGATCGCCCCGGCCTTCGCCGCCGTGCTCGTCGGCGCTGCGGTGGCACTCGACGCAGTTCGTGAAGTCGCGGATGCCCTCCTCGCGGTGTTCCTCGGCGAGGTTCGCGGGCGTGTGCTCGTGGCAGCCGTAGCACGTGTACTCCGACAGCGGCTTGCCGGGCAGGTGGCAGTCGGCGCAGCGCGCTGGGTGATCGGCGTCGAAGCGGAAGAAGCGCGAGTGATCGAAGGTCGACGGCTTCCACGCGGTCGTGCCGTGGCACGCGGCGCAATCGTCGGCGGACGCGCCGTGCAGCTCGTCCTTCGGCGCGCTCTCCCGGTGGCACGCGGCGCACGCGGCGCGGCGATCGGCGGGCAAACGCTCGTGAGCGAATGTCGCGGGCTTCCAGCCCTCGGTGCCGTGACACGCCGCGCACGCACCGTCCGCGGCGACCTCGACTTGTCGGTGGAGCTCGTCCGCGGGCACGCGATCGGCGTGGCACGCGTGACAGCTCGCGCGCAGGTCCGCGGGCAGCGCCGCGTGCTCGAAACGCGTCGCCTTGCCGGCGCCGAGTCGCCCGGCGTGTTCGGCGTGGCAAGCGCTGCACTCCGCGCCCGCGCTGCGCGCGCCGGCGTGCAGCCGCTCGAGCGCCGGCCGCGGCGTCGCGAGCGCGGTGCCGTCGACGCGCAGCTTGCCGATGTCGTCGACGTGGTGACACGCGGCGCATTTCTGCTCGCGGACGCCGGAAAAGGCGGTGTGGCACGCCAGGCAGTCGTCCGCGAAGCCCATGTGCGCGGTCTGGACGCGGCCGGGCTGCACCGCGGCGGACGGCGCGAGCCATGCGAGCACACCTGTGACCGCGAGGGTCGCGAGCAGGAAGGCGACCGAGCGGTTCATGCGCTCACCACAGCACCAACGTGACGACCACGTGGACCAACGACAGCCCGAGGAAAACCATCGTCAACGGCATGTGGACGCTCCGCCACTTCTGCATCGTGCCGACGAGCAACGCGAGACCGAGTAGCTCGCGCTCGAGCTCGTCGCCGACGACTCCGCGCTGCGCGAGCTCGGCGCGTTTGCCCGCGAGCGTCTCCTTCGCCTGCGCGAGCAGGTACTTGCCCGTCAAGCCGCTGATCACGACGACCAACAGCACCGCGAGCGCGAGCCACGGCACCCACGCGTTCAGGTGGATGCCGCCGTGGACGAGCAGCACCAACGCTCCGAGCCAACCGAGCGTCTCGTGGAACTGGAGCAGGCGCTTGGGCGAGCCGCTCGAGATCCACTTGCGCTTGCGCAGCGAATAGACGAACGAGACCAGCAGCAGCCCCGCGCCCACCGGGCCGAGCCAACGGCCGATCTCCGCGAGCTCCGCCGCGTGGAGCCCGAAGTCGACGGCGACCGCGCTCGCGACCAGCGCGACGAAGATCGCCGCCGACGGCAGGATTCGGAGTCCGATGAAGCGAGCGGCCATGCGTGTGAAGAGCGGCGGAGCCCCGCGCTTGGCAAAGCCCGTTCCGACGCGGCCGAACCGCTGCTGTGCGTCGCGGGCGCGCGAGTCGCCGAAGCGCGCGAGCAACTTCGACCGATCGCTCTGCAACAACGACCATCGCGGCTACGCCTGGGCTACGCCCAAGAGCCCCGGCGATCGCGCGCTCACATCAACGAGCGACGCGGATAGCGGCGGCGCAGCGGGCGCGCCTCGAACAACAGCGCCGAGATCAGCGCGAACACCGCCACGCCGGTCAAGATCACCGCCATGCGGACCCACGGCTGGCCGTCCGCGATCCGCGAGCCCGCGGTCAGCAACGCTTGCAGGATCCACAGGAACGCGATGCCGACGAGCAGCAGCTGGAAGAAGCGCGCGACCCATGGCCGTCGCACCGCGAGCAGCGCGAGCGAGAAGATCAGCGGCGGGATGAAGATCAACGCGCCGGCTCGGAAGAGGTGCGCGCTGAAGATCAAGAAGCTCAGCACCGTCGGTGCGAGCAGCAGGAACGCCATGGCGATCAGCCGCGCAGGGCGGCCAGGGCGTCGACCAGCAGCTTCTTCGCGTACTCGAAGTTGTGCGCGCCGTTGCTGCCGTCGCGGAGGACGGCGTCGAGCGCTGCGCGAGCGGCTTCGCGAACGGTCGCGTCGGCCTTGGAGGCGCCGAGCTCGCGCTCGAGCTCCGCGGTCAGGCCGTCGAGCTCCTTCTTCCAGTCGATCGCCTTCTGATCGAAGCCCTCGGAGTGGCAGATCACGCAGCTCGACGGCTTCGGGCGCAGGATGTCCGGCGCCTCGCCGTGGCAATCGCCGCAATCCATCTCGGACATCGGTCCCTTGAGCTCCGCGAAGCCGCTAAGCGCGCCGCCGAGCATCCCGAGCTGCGCGCCGTGACAGCGCGAGCAATCGGAGACGTCGAACTTGTCCGTCTCCTGGTGGTGGCAGCTCGCGCAGTCGCTGCGCGGGAAGGCGGGCTTGCCGTGCTCGGTGGTGCTGTGGCATTGCGAGCATTCGAAGCCCTGGCCGAGGTGCTTCGCGTGCGGGAACGCCGCTTCGCCCTTCCAGACGCTCGCGGGACGACCCGCGCCGGGGTGGCATTCGCTGCAACCGTCCTTCGACACGAACGGGAAGCCGTCGGCGGCGCGAGTGCCGAGCTCGACGCCCAGCGTCGCCGCGGCTTGATCGAGACGCTCCGCGCTGACCTTGAGCGCCGCGAGCGCGTACGTCGGATTGTGGACGCCGCGTGAGCCGTCGAGCGCGACGAGCGAGAGGTTGCGCTGCGCGTCCGCGAGCGGCGCGGCCGCCGGGCTCGCCTTCGGCATGCGCTTCTCGAGGTCGGCGAGCATCGGCTTCAGGCGATCGAGCTGCTCGCCGACCGCGGACTGCCACTGGTCGAGCATGCCGTTGAACTCCGGACCGTGGCAATGGATGCAATCGACGTTGCCGGCCGCCGCGACCATCGACGCGTGCGAGGAGTGATGCGCGGGGTTCGAGCTCGCGCCGGTCGAATCGTCGGGCGCGATCACGAGCTCGCCCATGTCGCCGTCGTCGATCACGGTCTGCCCCGAACGGCCGGTGTGACACGCCTCGCACACCACGCGCGTCTGGTACATCCGACTCGGATCGTCGGGCACGCCGACGGCGCCGGTGCCGGAGTAGACGAGACTCGCCGCATCGTGCGCGCTCTCGTGGCAGACGCCACAGCCCTCGCGCTTGGTCGCTTCGGGCTTCTTCAGGGGCAGCAGCCCGTGGCGGATCTCGTCGTGGCACTCGAAGCACTCGACCTTGTGATCGGTGACGTGCTTCTCGTGGAGGAACGCGGTCTCGCCGATGCGTTCGACGTGGCCTTGCTCGGCGTGGCAGGCGTGGCAGCGATCCTTGCGGACGACGCCGTCGCCCTCGACGACCGGGTTGTGGCATTCGCGGCAACCGACGCCGCGCTCGACGTAGTCGGCGTGCACGAACGGCCGACCTTCGACTTCGACGGGCTGCGTGGGAGGTCCGTGGCAGAGCAGGCAGTCGCTGGTCTCCGCCGGCGGATGGCCGTCGTCGCCGGGCATGAAGTGGCAGGTGACGCAGACCGTCGGCGTCACGGCGACGTGCTGGCCTTGGACGATCTGCGAGTGGCACGACGTGCAGCGCAGTCGCCGGCCGCGACGCGTCTCGAGCAGGTGCTGGCGGTGATCGAAGCTGATGTTGCCGAACATCACCGGGCCGTCGAGCATGCGCACCGAGTGGCAGCCCGAGCGCATGCAGCTCGCATCGCTGACCTCCGCCCACGGCTTGGTGCCCTGCGTGCGCGTGACGTACTTGGCGAGCTGCGAGAGCGCCTTGAACTTGCCTTCGAGCGTCTCGAGCGAGCCCGGTTCGTAGTGGCACTCGATGCACGCGACGTTCTTGTGCTCGGAGTTCTGCCACGACTCGTAGTAGGGCTCCATGATGTGGCAGGAGTTGCAGAACTCCGGCTGCGCGGTGTGGTGCACCGTCGCGTACATCACGATGCCGAACGCGGCCGCGCTGAAGAGCCCGACCACGAAAACGAGACCGAGCAGGTTCCTGCTGCGATCGACGAGCCGCCTGCCGAAGCCGGGGAGCATCAGGCACCGCCCCCACGCGCCGCGGACGCCTGCCGCGCCCGACCGCGTACCTCGAGGCCGTACATCCAGAGCATGACGGCGAACAGCAGCGCGAGTCCGAAGAAGATCCCGGTGAAGATCCGCCGGTCGCGGAACATCCGGTTCTTGGTCGCGAGGCTGTCGCGCGTCTGCGCGACCATGCCCTTGCCGCGCTCGAGCACGTCGTCGAGCAACGCGGGCGACAGCGCATGGGTCATCGCACGAGCGCGCACCAGCAGTCCGCGTGCGTCGTCGAGGTACCCGCGCTCTTCGCCGAGGAAGAGGCCGCGCTCGCCGGCGGTGCGCACTTCGAGCGTCGCCGCTTCGATCGTCGCGGCGAGTTGCTCGACGTCGTCGAAGAGCTTCTGCCCGACCGCCCGCGCCGGATCGGCCGCGTCGGCGTGGCACGCACCGCAGTGGCCGGCGTCGTCGCCGAGGAACATCTGCGGGCTCGGCTTCTGCACGCCATGGTTGTCGTGGCACGACACGCACTCGATCGTCGCGGGCGAGCCGGAGCGCTTCGCGTGCGGGCTCTGCTTGAAGAAGCCGTCGACCGTCGAGTGGCAATTGCCGCAGACGAACTCGACCTGATCGACCCGCGGCGGCAACGCACCGTGCGAACCGTGGCAATCGGCGCACGCGGGCGCGGCGCGGTGGCCGAGTTCGAGCAGCGCGCGTCCGTGCACCGACTTGCGGTACTCGTCGGCCTGGTCCGCGGGCAATCCGTACTTGCCCATGCGCTGGGCGTCGGAGTGACAGCCCCCGCAGGTCTCGACTTGCTTCGTCGGGTGGGCCGGCGAGAGCGGATCCTTGACCGAGAGCACCGCGTGGCTCGAGTGGCAACTGACACACGTCGCGACGTCGGCGTTCTCGCCCTTCGCGAGCTGTTGGCCGTGGCCGCTCGTCCAGTAGAGCGAGAGCTGATCGGTGCGCAGCCCGAACGCGCGCATCCGTTCGACGTCGGAGTGGCAACCGCCGCACGACTCGACCGCCGCGCGAGGATCGCGCAGGCTCTTGAGATCGGCTCCGTGAGCTCCCGCGACGTCGACCGAGTCCGGCGAACCGCCGTGACACGTGATGCACGTCACGCCGGCGACGCGGTGGATGCTCTCGGAGAACACGCGCGCTTCCTTGCCGTGGCAAGTCGCGCAGTTCGAGGCGGGCGCGGGCTCGTCCTGACCGCTGACGAGGGGGGCGAGCGCGAGCCACGCTGCGAAAAGCCAGGCGCTCATGCGAACGCTCCCTTCAGCGAGGCGAGCAAGAAGATCGCGAGCAGCAACGCCACGATCACGCGGAACACGCGAGCGTTCGCGCCGGTGCTGCGATCGATGAACGGCAGCGCGAACAGGAACACGCCGCCCAACGCGAAGATCGACCAGCCGAGCCACGCGAGCGACTCGGGGAACAGCGCGACGAACATCAGCGGCGCGCGCAGGTACCACGGAGTCGGCAGCTCGGCGGGCGCCGAACGCGGATCGATCTCCTGGCCGATCCCGGTCGGGAACATGCCGGCGAGGAACACGAGCACGCCGAGCAGGGCGACGCTGAACGCGCTCCAATTCACGAAGTGGTACGGGTAGAAGCGCCGCCCCTCGCGTCGCACGCGCGGACCGGACGTCGGCACCAGCGCTTCGACTTGCTCGAGCTTGACGACCGGCCGGGCGCGGCGCGTCGGGCCCGCGATGATGTGCAGCAGCATCCGGCCGCCGGATTCGACCTTACGGGTCTCGAGCCCGCGGCGAGCGAGCTCGCGCTCGACTTCCTCGACCTCGGGCGGCGTCGCGCCGAGACGCAAGACGACGATCATCGCGTACCTCCGCGGCGCATGCCGAGCCGACGTCCGAGGAACCAGAGGTTGGCGACCAGCAGCACCCAGATCATCCAGGGCAACAGCAAGCTGTGCGCGGAGTACGTGCGGCTCAGCGTCGTCGCGTTGACCTCGCTCCCGCCGCGCGCGACGTCCGCGAAGAACGCACCGACGCTGCCGAAGGACTCGATGCGCGCGAGCGCGCCGGTCAGGCGCCAGTACGAGGACTGGTCCCAGGTCAGCAGGTCGCCGGTGTACGTCGCGACCAGCACGACCGCCATCACCAACGTCCCCGCGTACCAGTTCGGCGTGCCCGCGCCGCGGTACGAGCCGGTGATCACCGCGCGCAAGAGGTGCAACGCGCAGACGACGATCATCGCGTGCGAGGTCCAGTGGTGCACGCCGCGCACCAGCCAGCCCCAATCGACGTCGCGCATGATGTACTGAACGCTCTCCGCGACCATCGGCGGCGACGGTTGGTAGTAGAGCGAGAGCAGGATGCCCGTGAACACCTGCAGGAAGAACAGCCCGAGGATCAGCCAACCGAATGCGAGGTCGCCTCGGTGCTCGGGAGCGACCGGAGTGCGCAATGCGCTCCAGATCGCCTTCAGCACGCCTTGCTCGCCGCTCTGCATCGCTCAGCCCTCGCGGCGGATGTAGAGCTCGTCGCCGAGCTGCTCGATGTCGTACGACTTCAGCGGCACGGAAGGCGGCCCCTTCACCACGTTGCCGTACACGTCGAACGCGCCGCCGTGGCACGGGCACACGAACTCGCGGCGCGCTTCGTTCCAGTCGAGGTGGCAGATGTCCATGTGCGTGCACACGGCGCTCAGCGCGAAGAAGCGCTCGCCTTCGAGGCGTACGAGCAAGATCGGCTTGCCGATCACCGTCACCTTCTTCGCGGTGCGCTCCGCGAGCTCGGACTTCGCGGCGGCGCGCACCAGGCTGCGATCGGAGAGCGTGCCTTTCGGCGGCAGCAGGAAGCCGACGACCGGCAGCGAAGCCGCCGCGGCGGTCAGCGCGCCGAAGCCCGCGACCAGCCCGGTCAGCATGCGCCGCCGTGAACGCAACAGCGAGTACTCGCGGTGCGAGAGCAGCGGCAGCACGTCGATGTCGGCGCGCGCGGAGAGCGCGGTCTCGAGCGCGGCGACGTCGCCGGTGCCCGTCAGGCCCAGCACGATCTGCTCGGCGCCGCGCGAGACCTCACAGCGCCAGCCGCGCTTGACGACCTCGGCGACGATCTCGTCCAGCTTCGCGTCAGGGGTGTCGCTCGCGAGGATCAGCAGCATCGGCAGGACCGCGCAGGTTCGGGGTGATTCCAGTGGGACGGGGAGAAGCGATCGTCCGCTCGCTCCGGATCACGAGCGTCGCGTAGGCGACGCGTCCGGTGCGAGCGGACTTGGTTTCGAGCCCTACGGATCGGCGAGGGCTCGCGTTCAGGCTACTTCGCGGGCGTTCCGCCGCACTTGTCGTCGCACTTGTGCTTGCAGCCTTCCTTGGCGTCGCAGCCGCACACCAGCGTCTTGCCGGCATGGTCGTAGCGCGGATCGAGGTGGCGGATCTTGGCGCCGCGCTCGTGCGCGCAGAACGGCTTGAACGTCGGGCTCTCGCTGTTGTGGCAAGCGGTGCAGACCTTCGCCTCCACCTTCATGATCATCTCGCCTTCAGGGATCTGAACGCGTTCCTTCTTGCCTTCGTTCTTGGCGGCTTCGGCCATGCGAGTCTTCATGTGGTTCTCGCCCGGGCCGTGGCACGTCTCGCACTGCACGCCGTCCTTCTGCTCGAAGCCCTTCTTGATCTGATCGGCGGCGACGCCGAAGGCCGTCGTGTGGCACTTGATGCACGCGTCGGCCTTCTGCGGGTCCTCGATGCCCTTTTCCTTCGCGATGCGCTTGGCTTCGTCGGAGGCAAGCGTCGCGAATGCCTTCGCGTGACCGCTCTTCTCCCAGTGCGCGAACTGATTGCCGTTCTCGTCGACCTTGTGGCAGTTCTTGCACTTGCCGGAGCCGATGTACTTGGCATCGGCGGCGGAAGAGCTCGAGCTCGAGGTCGTGAACGGAAGCGCGGCCATCGCCGCGAGAGCCAGACCCAACGCGAACGCCGTGGCAATGGCGCCCTTCTTCGAATGCAGTTTCATCGCTGAACGTCTCCTGGAGACTCCGATCCTGGTTGGACACGGCCGGGAACGCGAAGTCTCTCCGCTCCCGCCGCCGAACGAGTGAACATCTTGAACTTGCAGCGCAGGCAACGCAGCGACCGTCCGCTCGCGTTTCCCGCATTCGGGCTCCGGCCGCAGCGCCGACAGCCGTGTGGCTCGAGCACCGCGGTCGCAGGCTCCGCGCCCGCGTCAGTGTCTGCTACACGAGCTCCCGACCCTAGCGAGATCACGGTTCGCGATCCTCGTCGGCGGCCGGGGCGAAGTCGGAGAGCGAGAGGCCGAGCTGCTCGGCGACGCGGCGCGCTTGGTCCGCGTCCGGGTTCTCCGCGAGACCGTGCAGCGCACCCGCGAGCAGTCGCGAATCGGTCTCCGAAGCGAGGTGTCGCTCGAGCGCCGAGAGATCGGAACCGGTCGCGCAGCGAGCGAACGCCTGCGCGGCGCGCACACGCACTTGGCTGGCGATCGGTTGCTCTTCGAAGGCGATTCGGCGGATCATGTCGCGGGCCCCTGGGTCTTCTTTCGCGGTCTCCCCCAGGAAACGCACGGCGGCCTCCGCAAGCGATTCGCCCATGGGCGTAGTCAGCTGGGTCTTCGAGCGCACGACGTCGAGGAAACCGTCCAGACGGCCGGGCGTCCGACGTTCGAGGCGAGCGCGCAGGAACGCGAGCTTGACCGCCGCGGGCTCGGGACCGCTCAGGAGCTCCGCGGCGCGCGCGTCGAGGCTGCCCGGAGCGCGCGCCTCGTCGGCGAGGAAGGCGAGGTACGCCGCGCGCTCGTGCGTGGCGGCGCGGTCGCCGGGGCGTGGATCGGTGGGAGAGAGCTCCAGCTCGTCTGGCTCGAGGCTCCCCGACCCCGCGGCGGCGCCGGAGCGCGCCGCGCGCGCCTCGGACGGGCCGGGCGAACCGGGCTCCGCGCTCGCCGGCCGCGCCGCGTCGCTCGCGGCTCTCGCCGCGGGCTCGACCGCCTCCGGCTCGGACCCACGGACGTACCACGTCGCCGCGACCGCGCCGACAACGAAGCACGCGAGGACGATCCACGTCCCCGCGTGCCCTTCAGAGGTGCGTCGCTGCACCATCCGGCCGATGCGGTTCAGCGCACCTTGTGGACGAGCTCGATCGAGAGCTCGTCGTCCGGGCCGTGACACGTTTCACACGACTCGGCGCCGCCGAGCGACGTCTGCACGTCGATGTGGGCGAGCGCGTAGTCGGCGTCGTGACACGCACTGCAGACCGTGCGCCACTCGCGCGCCGGCAGCGTCTGCGTCGTCGGGTGATCGCGGTCACTCGGAGTGAACCACGACTCGTCGTCGGCACCGTGGCAGGTCGAGCACTTCTGCACGCCGCGCGGCATCGTCGGGAAGCCGACCTCGTCGTAGAGCGCGACGCTGTAGTTGTTCGGCCACGCCGTCGAGCTGAAGCCCACGACCTCGTAGGAAGAAGCGTTCGCGAGCTCCTTGCCCATGTGGATCTTGTGCAGCATCTCGCGGAACGACACCGAAGTGCGCGACGTGTCCGGAGCGTTGCCCGCGACGTACGGCGGACGATCTTCTGCGCCCGCGGCGCCGTGGCAAGCGATGCACTGATCGAAGCCGCGACGACCGGCGCCGTGCAGGTACAGATCGTTGTGGCACGCGTAGCAACTCGACGCATCGTCGATCAGGCTCCACGACTCGAGCGAGCTCGCGTCGCCGACCAGGAACTCCGCGCCCGGTTCGTCGGACACCGCGCGATAGCTGTTGGTCTCGCCGTACGCGACCAGCGACAGCGACTTGTAGCCCCAGAGCGTCGCGACGTACGTGCCGTCGGCGATCGGCTTGCCCGACCAGTCACCGTCGGTCTCGTCGAGGTCCGGCGAGTCGTTGATCGCGTTCGGGAACACGCTCGGCATCACGTAGTCGCTCGTGTACGACACGAGGATGTCGTTGCCCGAGCCGAACTCGACGAGCTCGGTGATCTCACCGGCCGCCGCGTCGAGCGCGTAGTCGGTGTTGACCGTCTTCGCGCTCGAAAGCGTCACTTCCCGCACGGCCGCTCCGGCGGAGTGGGCGACGCGCAGGCTCGGTTGGTAGCTCGTGCTCGCGAGCGAGCCGAACCACAAGCGCGTGCCGTCGACGTATTGGATCTTGAGGTACTCCTCGGTGTTCGCGACGTCGTCGTCGATCACGACGTAGTCGTCGCGCGCGAAGCCCGTCGCGTCGGCGACGTCGATGTAGTTCTGCACCGCCGCCGCGTCCTCGGCGAGCGTCGTGTTGCCGACGCCGAAGCCCGTGCGCACGAAGACCGAGGTGGTCCCGCCCGACACGTTCCAGTGAGGCGTGCGCGAGGTCGTGAACACGTCGCCGTTCGAGCCCGTCGACTCGCCGACGACTTCCCAAGTGACCGGCTGCGGCACCGCGATCGTGTACGGCTGCGCGCCGGTGACGGCCGCGACCGGGACGCTGGTGTTCAGCAGGATCTGTTGGTTGCTGGTCGGGCCGGCGAGCACGATGCTCATCGACGCCAGCGCGCTCGCGGCGACATCGGTGCCCGCGTCGTCCTGGATCGTGAAGGTCAGCTCGACCTTCTCGCCCGGATCGATCGTGCCGTCGTCGTCCGCGCCCGTGCCTTCGTCGACCGACGTGACCGCGATGTTGATGCCGCCGTTGAACGTCGGATCGAGCAGCGGGTGCGTGTGCGCGTCGACCACGGCGAGCGAATCGCCGGACGCCGCGTGGCAGAGCGTGCAGTTCGAGTCGTCCGCGGTCTCGGGCATCGTCTGGCCGTTCGAGGTGTAGAGCTCGCCCCACACGATGTCGTCGTGACAGGAGCCGCACGCGCGCTCGGTCGGCTGGGTGTTGATCAGGTCGCCTTGCGCCGGCGCCGCCAGCGGGCCCGCGCCATCGGGGTCGCCGTGGCACTTGTCGCATGCGACGATGCCGGTGGTGCGCATCGTGTTCTCGAGCGTCTGGTTGCCCGACGAGAGCGCCGTGTAGCCCTGGTCGCGCGGCATCGCGATGTTCAGGCCCGGCCACACCGGGAACGTGAACGCCGAGAAGTCGATCAGGGAGTCCTGGAACCCGATCATCTCGTACGGCTGCGGCGTCGCGGCGTAGTTGCGCGTGCCGTCGACGTTGGTCGACACGCCGAGCACCGAGGGCAGGTGGGCGGCGCTGTGGATCTTGTGGATCATCACCTTGAAGTCGATCGACACGCCGGGCGTGCCGTTCGCCACGGTGTTGGTGTTCCGGTCTTCCGAACCCGAGGTGTGGCACATCAAGCAGAGCACCACGTCACGCCGGCTACCGCCGTGCGCTTGGAGCTCGTCGTGACACGCGTTGCAGTTCGCGTCGGTGACGACCTCGCGCGGCTGTAGCGATCCGACCGTGCCGAGCGCGAAGTCGTACGTCGCGTTGTCGACGTCGCGGAACGTCTCACCGTCGACGGTGTAGTTCCAGCGCACGTACATGCCGACCGTGTAGGTCCCGGAGAGCAGCGCTTGGCCGGTCAGCTCGCCGTCGTCCTCGTCGAACGACGCAGTGTCGTTGTACGGAGCCGCGTACGTCGCCGGGATCGGCGAAGCGTAGACGTACGTGTACGAGTCGTCGTCGTTCTGCGTCGCGCGCGTCAGCACGTCGGTGACTTCCGGCAACACGCGTTGGTAGTTGAACGTCGGGCCGCTGATCAGCGTGCGTCCGAGCCCGAGCTCGGAGAGATTCCACGTGCTGCCATCGTCCTTCTCGACGGTGAAGTGCACCGACACCGTGTCGCCCGGCTCGAACGCGCCGCCCGCGCCACTGCCGCCGCTCAGCCCGAGGATCTCGAGCACGACGCCCGGAGAATCCTCCGAGGGCTCGAGCTCGTTGTCGGTCACCGTATCGCCGGAATCCCCCGGGGGCCCGGCGGGTCCGGTGTCGCCGTCGCTCCCGTCGCAACCGACGATCACGAGCAACGAAGAGAGGCAGAGTGCCGATGCGAACGAGCGGAGCGACGCGAACGAAGTGGTGGCGATGGATTTCATGTGGGGAGCTTCCTCTGGATGCGGCAGCCTATCCAAGCGCTGAACAGAGCCGTGCCCGTTTGTCGACGTTCGCGCGCGCGCGACCAATACGCTCTTCTTCCCGGGAAACGACTTCGAGACTCCGCGGCCGACCGTTCCCGGAACCGCGTACGCGACGCGCGGCGCTTTGGAATCTCCTCGGCGCGCGCGCGCCGAGCGCTCACTGGTGGCAGTAGTTGCAGTCGTCGCCGTTGTCGACGTGCGGCAGCGGCTGACCGTTTCCGTGGCACATCCGACAGTTCATCGCGGAATTGTGCGTAGGTGGTTTTGGGGTTGCGAGCGCATGGCTCGGCGTCCCGCCGTGACACGTCGCGCAACCTTCGTCACGCAACGGGAAGTGGCAAGTCGTGCAGTGCCGATCGAGCGGCGCACCCCACGTCGCGGAGTGATTCTTCGGCTGCATCGTCGCGTGACAGCTGTCGCAGGAGTCGCTGTCGTGACACGTCGCGCAGCTCTGACGATCCATGCTGGCGACGATGCCGTGGCCGCGCAGTCGCCAGTGTCCGCCGTGGTTCTCCGGTGCTTGCTCGAAGTGGCACGAGCTGCAGCTCGATTCCGTGTGGCAGAGGTCGCAGCGGTCCGCGGTCGCACCGCTCTTCGCGCGCACGCACCCGCCGTGGCCACGCAACCAGTTGCCTTCGTGCGAGCTCGGCGCCTTCTCCGGCGAGAGCTGCGTGTGGCAGGTCGAGCACTCGTTCGCCACGTTGCGTTCGTCGTGGCAGTTCGTGCACGCGGACATCGACGGCGGCGGGAGCTCGCTCACGCGCTCGTTGGTGTCGATGCCGACGTGGCACGCGGCGCACTCCACGCCGGACGCCACGTGGCGGCCGTGTGGAAAGCGCAGCTCGTCCGACAGCGCACTCACGTGCGCCGCGCGGAACGAACCGTTCTGGAACAGCGCGGAAACCTGCTTTTCGGCCGGTTTCTCGGCGTCGAGCTCGGCGTGGCAGAGATTGCACGCGGCTTGCGCGGGCAGGCCCGGCACGTCGGAGACTCCGGAGGCCGATTCGCCTTCGGGGATCGCGTGGCAGTCGCTGCAGTCGAGCCCTTCGTCGACGACGTGCACGCGGTGGTTGAACCCCCACTCGCGCGCGCCGTCACCCCAGGCCTCGAAGATCGCGCAGCCCGCGAGCGCGGAGATCAGCGCGGCGAGCGCGAGCTTGCCGGGGAAGCGACTCAGAAGCGCCATGTGAACCCCACGCGCAAAGTGTGAAACGTGTCGTCCTCCTCGTCGTCGAGATCGTAGCCGATCTCACCGCGCAGCGACTTGCTCCACGTGCGCGACACCTTGACGAACCACGTGCGCACGTCTTCACGTTCGTTGCTGGAGAGCAAGTCGAACTTGTAGAGCGAGTAGTAGGTGCCGAGCGAGGCCTGGAGCCCCGACGCGAACGCGCGTGACAGCGACACGCCCCAGCCGTTGACTTCACGGCCGTCGGCGTCCCACGCGTCGGCGTCGAGCTCGAGCTCCAGCCCGTGGACGAACAGATCGTGCAGCGTCGCACCGGCGTACGCGCGATCGTAATCGCGGTTGAACGTGCCGATGTCGCCGTCGTCCTCGACGCGGCGCAGGTCGAAACCACCGCGCAGCGTCGCTCGCTCGCCGAGGCCCTTCTCGAGAGAAAGGCCGAGTTGATCGTACGGGTAGAGACTCTGGAGCGAGCCGTAGAACGGATCGAGCTCGAGCACCAGGTCCTTCTGCGTCGACAGCAAGCGCCGCCACGTCGCGCGCACGACGAAGTCACGGCGCGAGTCGTTCCACGACGTGCCGAGCTCGACGTCGCGATCCTCGCCTTCGAGGCGCGAGTAGCGGCCGTCGAAGCGGAGCTTCTCGCCGACGCGCTGCCAGAGGCTGAGGCCGAGCAGGTCGTCCTCGTGCTGCGCGAGCCGCGTCTCGTCCTCGAGGTGCATCCAGTCGACCCGCGCGCGCCCTTTGGTCCAGGGCACGCACTCGCCGAACGCGCCGAAGAGCACGTCGCCAGAGCGCGACGACTCGTAGAGGTGCACCGGGATACCGCCGTAGAGCCCGAACCGCGCGCGCTTCTCGCCGCGCTCGGCGGTCGAGACCGCGACGCCGTCGAAGAACGCGAACTCGGGCGTCTCGTAGTCGATTTGACGGCCGATCCGCAGGCGATCGAGGCCACTGGTGCGCTCGACGTCGACGTAGGCCTGGTAGAGCCAGGCGTCGACCGCGCCGTCGAACGTGTCGGCGAGGCTGGTGAACGCGAACTGATCGGCGCGGTCGCTGCCGCCGTCGAGATCGGCGGTCAACACGCCGAACACGTGGCCGGTGACGCGGCTGGTCTTCGAATCGCCGAAGTCGAGCACCAAGCTCTCGCGCAGGTCGACGTCGTCGGCGTCGTCGCTCGAGCGCGCGATCACGCGCGTCGTGCTGCTGCCGGTGACGAACGGCTTCTCGCTCTTCGTCGGTGTTTTGGGTTCCGCGACGGCGTTCGACGTCTGTGTCGATGCGCTCGGCCCATCTTGGTCCCCTGCGACTCGATCGTTCTCGAGCCCGGCGTCGGTGGACTTCGGTGGCGGCGTTTGCGTGGCAGGAGCGACGCACGCGGCCGTCGCCGCGATCGCGAGCGTCGACAAACCCGCGAAGCGGGAGACGCGGGCTCTCTCGTTTCGACGGAGGGGGGTGGATCTGTCGGCGGTCGACATCGGGGATGGCCTCACGCTCGTTCGCCGGCGCAGCATGCGCCGTCGCGGAGGTGCCGCAGTCTATCGAACGAATCCCCCGCGCAACCGGGTACGCACTTCGCCCCGCTCGGAGTTCCGAGTAGTGCGTCGTTCAGTTCGCGGGTTCAGGTTCGGAATCGAGACCGAACTTCTGGATGCGATAGCGCACGCGATCTCGGTTCATCCCGAGCAACCGCGCCGCGCGCGTGCGGTTGCCGCGGGAGCGCTCGAGCGCTTGACGCAGCAAGTCGCGCTCGAGGTCCTCGAACACGACGCCGTTCGGAGGAAGCGTGAACGGCGATGCGCCGGTCGGAGTCGACGACGTCGCAGCGGGCCCGGCCGGGATCGTCTCGACGTTGCGCGAGCGCGAGCCGATCTCCGACGGAAGGTCGTCGACGCCGAGCCAAGCATCCTCGCTGAGCAGCACGGCGCGCTCGATCGCGTTGCGCAGCTCGCGGACGTTGCCGGGCCACGCGTAGGCGACCAGGAGCTCCTCGGCGGCGGGCTCGAGCCCGCGCACGTTCTTGTGGAACTCGGCGTTGAAGTGCTGGATGAACGTGCGCGCGAGAGGCAACACGTCCTCGCGGCGCTCGCGCAACGGCGGGATCAGGATCGGGATCACCCGCAGGCGGAAGTAGAGGTCGCGCCGGAAGCGGCCGGCTTCGACTTCCTTCTCGAGGTCCTTGTTGGTCGCCGCGATGATCCGCACGCCGACGTGCATGTCGCGGGTCCCGCCGACGCGGCGGAACGTCTTTTCCTCGAGGAAGCGCAGCAGCTTGCCCTGCAACGAGAGCGAGATGTCGCCGATCTCGTCCAGGAAGACGGTTCCGCCCTCCGCGAGCTCGAAGAGACCCTTCTTCTGCTGCTTGGCGTCGGTGAACGCGCCCTTCTCGTGGCCGAAGAGCTCGGATTCGAGCAAGGTCTCCGGCAACGCCGTGCACGTGATGTTCATGAACGGCTTCTCGCACGACGCGCCTTCGTAGTGGAGCGCCCGAGCGATCAGGCCCTTGCCGACGCCGCTCTCGCCGAGCAGCAGGATCGTGCTCGCCTCGCTGCGCGCGACGCGTTCGACGATGTGCGCGACGTTCTTCATCGCCGCGCTCTCCGCGACGAAGGTCTGCACGCGGTAGACCCGCATGTCCTCCTCGCGCTGGCGAGCGAGCTCCTCGCGCAGCCGGCTGGTCTCCAGCGCGCGCGACACGGTCTGGATCACGTCCTCGACCTCGAACGGCTTGCTCACGTAGTCGTAGGCGCCCTCTTTCATCGCCTCGACCGCCCCACCGATGCTCGCGTGGGCCGTGATCATCAGGACAGGGACACGCGGTGCCGACTTGCGCATCGTGCGCATCACTTCGAGCCCGGTGCGATCCGGCAGCTTGTAATCGAGCAGCACCATGTCCGGCGTCTCACGGCCGAACACCTCGAGCGCCTCCGCCCCGGTCGAAGCTTCCTCGACCAGATAACCAGCCTTCTCGAGCGCCTGGCGCAGGCCCCAACGGACCATGCGTTCGTCGTCGACCACTAGGATGCGTGCAGTCACGGATTCCATGGCGTGGAGGCGATCGCGCGCGAGAATCCCCACCGTCGGGGAAAATGCCCGGACCCGGCGGCTCGCCGGTCGCCTCCAGGCGCCGCGATCGCAACCAGGCACAGGGTATGCCATTCGATGCTCCAGAACTCTACGGACTCGTGCCCGTGCGCTGACCGCAATGTGCCCATTAGGTTTGCGACATGAAGCGACCTTCCAACGAGCCGACCCGCGGCGCCATGCGTCCGAACACCCCTAGGCTCGAGACGCTGGGCGCGGTGATCGACGCCGTGGCCTCGGTCGCGGGGCGCGAGCTCGCCGAGGAGGTGCTCTTCCGCGTCGGCCAGAGCTGGGGACGCGCCGCCGCGAGCGAGCTCGAGCCCGCCGGGCCCTTGGCGCGCAGGCTGGAGCTCGGCGCGTCGCGGCTGAAGGAGCTCGGGCTCGGCACCGCGCTCCTCGACGACGTGCGCCACGATCCCAGCCAGCGCGACTGCCGCGTCCGCGCGCGGATCGTCGGCGAGCCCGGCGAGTCCGGCGCGAGAGGCTCCGACGCCGCCCCGCCGGCCGCGCGCGGTTTCCTGACCGGTTTCGTCGCCGCGGCGACCGGGCTCGACCTGGTTTCGGCGCCGATCGATCCCGCGCGGCCGGACGCGGGCTTCGAGATCGTGCCCGCCCACTCCTACCGACTCGATCAGGAGCCGCCGCCCGCCGCGCCGTCCGGCAGCGCGCGCTTCTTCCTCGGCACGCTCGGCCGCTCGATGGGCGACTTCGACCTGTCGCTCGCCGACCTGCTCGAGAACACGTCCGACGCGATCATCCTGCTCGACAACGACAACATGGTCCGTTACTGGAACCGCGGCGCGGAGCAGATGTTCCAGTTCACCCGCGCGGAGTCGGTCGGTCGGAAGGCGGGCTTCATCCTGCCGCCCGACCTGCTCGCGAACGACGAGCTCGGGATGCTCCAGAAGAAGCTCGCCGCCGGAGAGCTCGTCCGCAACTACATCACGCGGCGCATGCGCAAGGACGGCACCGTTCGCTGGGTCAGTCTGACCCGCACGCTGCTGCACGACAGCCACGGCGCGAGCATCGGCTCGACCGCGCAGCTGCGCGACATCACCGAGCAACGCGAGACCGAGAGCGCGCTGGAGCGGGCTCGCATGCTCGCGATGATCGGCGAGCTCGCCGCGAAGATCGCGCACGCGATCAAGAATCCGCTCGCCGGCATCCATGCGTCGGTGCAAGTGCTCGCGAGCGAGCTCGCGCCCGACGATCCGCGCCGCGAGGTCTTCGCGGAGGTCGGCGAGGAGATCCACCGGCTCGACGACACGGTGCTCGACCTGCTCCACTTCGCGCGCCCGCTGCCGCCGCGCACGCAGCCAACCGACCTGCGCACGTTCGTGCAGGACCTGATCGAGCCGTTGAAGCGCCGCTTCGGGTCGCAAGGCGTGTTGTTCGAGGTCGCGATCGAGGAGGGGCTCGTCGTCGCGCTCGACGCGCGGATGATGGCCGAGGCGTTCGACAACTTGCTGATCAACGCGGTGCAAGCGCTGTCCGGGCCGGGCAAGGTGCGAGTCGAGGCGCGAACGATCGGGCGCGGGGTCGAAGTCGACGTGATCGACACCGGTCCGGGCATCCCCGCGGCGGACATCGAGCGCGTCTTCGAGCCCTTCGTGACGCAAAAGAGCCGCGGCACCGGCCTCGGCTTGCCGATCGCGCGCAAGAACGTCGAGCTGCACGGCGGCACCCTGGTCGCGCTGCCGCGGACCCAACCGGGTGCGGTGTTCCGGATGAGCCTGACGCTCGCGCGCGACGAGCGCGCGGCGCCGCCGAGCCCGTTCTAGTCGAGCAGGAGCCCGCGGCCGACGCGCGGGCGTCGCTCGCGTTCCGCGGTCGGAGCCGGCGCGCCGAGCAGGCCGCGCACGAGCCCTGGAGCGCCGTCGTGAATTCGGCAGCCCCCGGCCGAATGCGCCCGGTGTAAGGTCGAGCAACGTGAGAAATCGCCGGCGGAGTCCGGCATCGAAGCTCGCAGTTGCACGCAACGGGCCGGAGCCCTATGAGCGTGCTTCCCGCGCCGGCGCACCGCCGGCGCGTTCGTCGCTTCGCCTCCGAGAAGGAACCGTGGCCATGCAAGATTGGATCCCCCTCGCGCTGCTCGCCGCGTTGCTCGCGTGCTCGTGCGCCGTCACCAGTTGCGCGCGCTCGACCGATCCCGTGCCGAAACAGCCCGACGCCGGCTCCGCGAGCTCCGACGCGATCGACAAGAGCAACCTGCGCGCGCGCCTGACCGCGGAGCAGTACGAAGTGACGCAGGAGAACGGGACCGAGCGTCCGTTCCGCAACGCGTACTGGGACAACCACGCGCCGGGGATCTACGTCGACGTCGTTTCGGGCGAGCCGCTCTTCTCGTCGCTCGACAAGTTCGACTCGGGCACCGGCTGGCCGAGCTTCACCCGCCCGCTGAAGTCGGATGCGGTGGTCGAGAAGCGCGACGTGACGCTCGGCATGCTGCGCGTCGAAGTGCGCTCGAAGCGCGCCGACTCGCACCTCGGGCACGTGTTCGACGACGGCCCCGAGCCGACCGGATTGCGCTACTGCATGAATTCGGCGTCGCTGCGCTTCGTGCCGGCGGACCAGCTCGTCAAGGAAGGCTACGGCGAGTTCGCGCCGCTGTTCGGCCAACAGGCCGCGAGCTCGAACCCCGTGGCGACCGAGACCGCGGTGCTCGCCGGCGGCTGCTTCTGGGGCATGGAGGACTTGCTGCGCAAGATCCCGGGCGTGCTGGAGACCGAGGTCGGCTACACCGGCGGCACGCTCGAGAACCCGACGTACGAGGACACGCACGACAGCAAGAGCGGTCACGCCGAAGCCGTGCGGATCGTGTTCGACCCGGCGAAGCTCACGTACGCGGACCTGCTCGAGCACTGGTTCTTCCGCATGCACGACCCGACGACGCTGAATCGCCAAGGCAACGACCGCGGCACGCAGTATCGCTCCGCGATCTTCTTCGCCGACGCGGAGCAGAAGCGCATCGCCGAGGAAGTGATCCGCAAGGTCGACGCGTCGGGCAAGTGGAAGAAGCCGATCGTCACGACGCTCGAGCCCGCCGCCAAGTTCTGGCCCGCCGAGGACTACCACCAGGACTACCTGGTCAAGAACCCGCGCGGCTACACCTGCCACTTCCTGCGCGACTGACGCGCTCGTTCGCCGGATCGCGCCGAGCGCGCCGGTCGGCGGTCCATCGCGGCGCAGCGAAGCGCCGTTCAGCCGTCGAGCGGCGCGCGCCGCCGCGTGAACGCCGCGGGCAACCCGGCGAACACGACCAACAGCGCGAGGTACACGCTCCCGGACACCGGATCGCGCGACGCGACGTACTCGGGGAGGCTGCGGTCGCTGGTCGCTAGCACGACGCCGAGCTCCGCCGCGATCAGGCACGCGAGCGCGAGCAGCCCGACCGCGACCGCACGGCCGCGCTCGCCGGCGAGACGAAACCGCCGCACCGTTTCGTGCGCGCCGAGCGCACTCGCGACCGCCATCAGCGGCAGCTCGAGGAGCTCGGCCCACCGTTCGCCGAGCCGCGGCACGATCCACGTCACGCGCACGGCGCCGAGCACGAACCCTGTCGCGAACACGACGCCGAAGTAAAACGCCGCGGCGACGAGCACGTTCGCGTGTCGCTCGCGCTCGACGACCGGCCTCGGGTTCGGCGTGCTCATTCGAAGCCTGCCGCGATCGTAGCGGCGCCCGAGCACGCTGCGGCTCGGCCGGACGACGTAGGCGGCCGCCGAGCTCGGCTCAGCAACGCCGTGCGCGCCGCGTCAACGCTGCGGTTCGTCGAACGGATCGCCGAGCACGTCGGAGAGCCGCTGCTCGGTCTCGTCGCGCATGCGAGCGCTCTCGAGCAGGAGGTGCGTCACCGAGAGCCCACGCTCGTGCGCCGGCTCGTCGCGCTCGACGTCGAACCGGTACCACGCGTCACGCAGGTCGTACGCGGAGTGGAACACGCGCTGCGCTTGGAACTGGATCGCGCTCTCGAGCGTCGCGCGCTCGATCAGCCCTGCCTCGACGAGCGCGTCGCCGAGCCGTCTTTTCGGCGCGGGCATGCGCTCGACGAACGCGTGCAGAGCTTCCTCGGTCAGCGCGCCGTGGTCGACCAGGATGCGCCCGAGCAGCAGCCGGTGCTCCGAGGACGTCGCCTGCGCGGACACGACGGTGCCGCGCAGCAATCGGATGCGGAACGCGTCGTGCTCGTTCCACACGGTGAACATGCCGCTCTTGTGCAGGTTCGCGAGCAACCCGAGCACCTCCGGCACCGCGAGCACCGACGAGTGTCCGCACAACGCGGGCGCGGCGGCGGCGACCGGAGCGGCTTCCCCGCAAGCAGCAGGGTCGGCGGCGGCGGACGCGTCGTTCGAAGCGTCGACGGAGCCGTCCGCGGGCGCGGTTCCCGACGCGTGCGACGGCTCGGCGTCGACCAACAGCGTCGCTTCTGCCTGCCCGCCGAAGATGTCGTCTTCGATCAGCAGCTTCTTGGCTGCGCGCAACGCGCGCGAAGCGAAGCTCCAGCGGCCGGGACCGCGCGCGTCGTGCGCCGGTGCGGGCGCGTTGGAGTCGTGCGGCGCCCCAGGCGAGCTCGACGAGCTCGACACGCTCGCAACGCTCGTGTCCGTCGACGCACTCGACGCGTCGGTCGCGTTCGCATCGCGCGACGCGGCCGCGGCGCTCGACGACACGTCGTGCGCCGCGCGCGCGCCCGGCTCGGCGTGCGCTGCGGAACTCGAGTCGGCGGTCTCGCTCGGCGCGTTCGAGGTCGGCGTCGCGACGACCGGCATCTCGAGCAACGCCTGCGGCTCGGTCGAGCTCGCCGAGGATGCCGCGGGCTCGCTCGGCAGCGCGGCGAGCGGTTCGCCGCCCGCATCGGGCTCACGCGCCCGCGTCGGCGCGGAGTCACACGCCTGCGTCGCCACCGGAGCGGAGGCGGAAGCGACGACGGACGCGGCGACGGGGTCGGGGTTTTCGGTGGGACGCTGCACTCGCTGCTTCCGTCTCTTGTTGCGCGTCCTGGACACGATGGAAGAAACGGCCCTATCGACCGCCGATCCGCGGAATCCTGAGCGCAGGCTTCCGCCTTTCGGCGCGCGCGGCGACCGCACGCCGGAGCGCCCGGCCGCGCGGCCCGGACGACCGCCGTTCACACCGGCCGGACGGCCGACGTGCCCAGCCACTGGGTCGATTCGAGCCGACCGCGACCGACGGCCGATACTCGACGGGTCATGCTGGAGCACTCCACCCGCAGGCTGTCCGAATCCGAGCGTCGCGTGCTGCGAGCGACGCTTACGGCGCGCCGCAAGCAGCTCTCGAGCGCGCTGCTGCGCAGCCTCGGGGCGACGGGCGTGCTGTGCGGTGGTCTCTGCGTGTTGACGTCTTGGGCGTCGGGCGTGCGCGCACCGATCGTGGTGCTCGCGTGGGCCGTGATCGCCGTGGTGATCGCCGCGTGGTCGAACATCAGCACGCGCCGCGAGCTCGGCGTGACCATCCGAGCGCTCGAGGACGTGCTCGCGCGCGACGAAGCGCACGTCGTCCACATCCGCGCGTCGGCGGTCGTCGAGCTCGCCGAAGTCGACGACGAGGGCGCGTGTTTCGCGTTCCAGGTCGACGAGCGCCGGATCGTGTTCGTCTGCGGCCGCGACTTCCACGCGTCGGCGAAGTTCCCGAACGACGACTTCTCGCTGGTCGAGGTCCGAGACGCACGCGGCGCGCTGGTCGAGTCGCTGATCGCCAAGCACGGCGCGAAGACCGCGCCGGCGCGGACGATCCCGGCGCGCACCAGACGTTCGCTCATCGTCCCCGAGCACCTCGCGACCGTCGAGGGCCGCATCGAGGAGCTCGAGCGCTTGCTCGCCGCCTCCGACTCGACGCGCAGCGCGGCGTAGCGCCGTCGGGAGTCGCACGCGGGAGCTCGGGCGCCGAATCGTCGCCCCCGAAGCCTCACGCTGCACTTTCCGGCGCTGTCGAAGTCGCGTCTCGGCACGGGCGAGACGGCTCGCGACCGATTCCTTGCTCGGCCCCGCTCAGCGTTTCCGCTTCGTCGCGCGCCGCTTCCGAGTCGGCGCCGGTCCGCCGGCCAGCAAGCCTGCGACGCTGATGTCCTCGTCGATGCGCGGCCAGTGGATTCCGACCCCTGCACCGATCAGGCGCCAGTCCGCGCGCTCGCCGCGCGTCGCGTTCGCCAACCGCGGAAACCACTCGAGGGGCGCGCTGATCGAACGGCCGTCGGTCAGCCGCACCCGCAACTCGGTCGAGCCGACCGCGACCCGCTCCGCTCGAGCGGTGTCAGCGGCTGAAGTGTCGGCGCCGCGCTGCCCTGAACCATGTCTCATGTCCGGTCACCAATGCTCGCATTCCACTCAGCTCGCGTCAGCCCAGGCGGCTCGATCGCGCTAGAGGAGCGGCGAGAGCTCGCGCAACCGCCGCTCCACGAATCGCCGCTCCGGTTTCTGCCGAGCCAAAGCACGCGCGCGTTTGGTAGGCATCGCGCGCTTCGGCGGTGAGACCCAAGCGGCGACACAGGTCGGCGCGAGGGGCGTGCGCGCGGTGGTAGTTGACGAGCTCGCCGCGTGCCCACAACGCATCGATCGACGCAAGGCCGACGGCCGGGCCTGCGTGAAACGCGACCGCGGCGGCGCGATTGAGCTCGATCACGGGTAATGGCGACAGGCGCAGGAGCACGTCGTACAGCGCGACGATCTCCTCCCAATCGGTCGCTGCCGAGCTCGACGCCTCCGCGTGCATCGCGGCGGTCGCGGCTTGAACGGTGTAGGGATGGAAGCTGCACGCTTTCCGCGATCTGCGCGCGATTCCAGAGCAAATGACCCTGAGCTTCGAGCCACACACGCTCGCTATCCGCCGTCGCGCACGCGGCGCGGTGTGGCACCACTTCACGTTCCTTCTGTGTCGTCGACGTCGTCTCGATGCTCCCACTTCTTGAGTCCTAAGGCTTCAACAAGCCCTGGATGCACGCGCAACGTGCTCGCCGTCTCGTCGAAACGCGCACCAGCCTCCAGGTACCGCCAGACGAACGTTGAGCCACCACCCGCCCCACCCGTCTTCTGGTACCCGATGATAGAGAAGTCGAAGAAGCCTCTGAGGATCGATTCGGCGGTATCGCCATCGCCCAGTAGCGCTGCCCTCAGAGAGCAGACAGAATCGAATTGCTCTCGCGTGAACGCGCCAGATCCAACCGACCTCAGGATCTCGAAGTACTTGTCATGCCGTGGCATGTGTTTCTGGACTTCGTCAACGAGCTCCCTCAACAAGTACTCCGAGTACCCACGGCGGGCCGCGATGACGTGACCATTGAGAAATAGCTCCGAGTCGCAATGCTCGTCAGCCTTGTACGCCAGTAGAACTTCGTTGCACATCTTGATGATATCTCGCGGGCGGCGGAACGTGCGGTCGAGAATGTGCTTATACTTCCGCTGACGGCCACTCATCTCCTTGCTTTCGTCAAACACATCTGACCAGTTCACGGCAACACCCTCCCCAAGCAACGCAGAGAACCGGCGCTCCATGAGCTGACGCAGGGTCCATTGGGTGCGCGGCGAATCCCACTCAATGACCGACGCGCGGGCCTCCGTGATCTTGTTCTTGTCTTCGAACCGCAAGACCTGATAGATGTCATCCCGAAGGAAGACGATCACCGAAAGGCGCTTTCCGACTCGGGCTGCTTCGTCGTTCATCAGTTTCGCCGCCAGCAGCAAGCCCGTCAGCATATGATGGTATGACGAATCCGACGGGCTGAATCCTCGGTCCAGCTCGTCAAAACACACATAGTAGTCGATATCCGGGTTCAGGCAGCCGAGCACAGCGTTGCGCACACGCCGATTGACCTCTTGCACCACTTTGGGTAGGTCGGACACGGGCAGGCGCTCGAGGTTGAGGCCTCCGCCGATCAACTCGGTGCCGAACCGAAAGTGTGGTTCAATGCGCAATCGCCGCTCCGGCGTGAAAAGGGCGCCAAGCTCTGGACGTTTCGTGCCGTATGAGTCGGTGACGAACTGCTCAAGCGTTTGAATCTCTTCCAGCGCGAACGTGCTCCAGGGTTGACTCTGGTCATCATTGATGAGAAGGCGCGCGAGACCGAGCAGAATCAGGTACTGCCAACTCTGGATGTATCGGGATTCCTCAGGCACACCCACGAGCTCCTGCAGTCTGTGATGGTGCCATGGATATTCGAGAAAGGTGTGGCCCAGCGCAAAAGCGTTGTGGCTGTGGATGCCAACGATGCGGCGATAGATTGCAGTCTTCCCGCTGCCTTTCCGTCCGAGCACGAGCGGTCGCTCGTGCTTGATGGCCGCAGCGTACGCCTCGTGGTCCTGAAAGCAGTCGTCGAGAAGCGCATCCGTGTCTGCGTCAATGCCACCAAAGGAACCGACCGCTCGGAGGTTCTTCATGAGTCTGCGTTGTCGAGATTGGTGCCCGCTTGCTGCAACTGTTGGGAGGTGCCTCGACTCGGCTACGAGCAGGAATCCGCTAGAGCGCGAGCAAGCCCGGGTTCTCCAGGAGCTTCTTCAGGTAGACGAGGAAGCGCGCGCCGTCCGCGCCGTCGGCGAGACGGTGGTCGACGGAGCAGGAGAAGTTCATGTACTGGCGCACTTCGATCTTGTCGCCTTGCGGCGTCTCGACGACGCCCGGGCGCTTCATGATCCGGTGCACGCCGAGGATCGCGACGTCGGGGAAGTTGATGATCGGCGTCGCGAGGATGCCGCCGATGTTGCCCGCGTTGGTGATCGAGAACGTCGAGCCCTTGAGCTCGTCCGGCTTGACCTTCCCGGCGCGCGTGCGCTCGGCGAGCTCGTTGAGCTCCGCCGCGATCTGCAGGATCCCCTTCGCTTGGATCTCCTTGACCACAGGCACGATCAGGCCGTTGTCGGTGTCCATCGCGATGCCGAGGTTGACATAGCCGTAGCGCACGAGCTCCTGCGCCGCCTCGTCGAGGTGCGCGTTGAGCATCGGGTGCTTGGCGAGCGCGATCGCGACCGCCTTCATGATGAACGGCATGAAGGTGACCTTGACGCCCTGCTCGGCGCCGAAGCCCTTCGCGGTCTCGCGGAGCTTGACGAGCTCGGTGACGTCGACTTCCTCGACGACCGTGAAGTGCGGCGCGGTGAACTTCGAGCGCACCATCGCCTCGCTGATCTTCCGGCGCACGCCGCGGAACGGGATGCGCGTCTCGCGCTCGCCCGCGGCGAAGCTGACCGGCGCGGCGGCCGGACGAACCGGAGCGGCGGCGGCCGTTTGAGCGGCCGGAGTCGCGCGCGTCGGCGCGGGCGCAGTCGGAGTCGCCGGAGCCGCGGAGCGCGAGAAGGTCTCGACGTCCGCGCGACGCACCACGCCGTTGCGGCCGGAGCCGCGCACTCGGCCGAGGTCGACGCCCAGCTCGCGCGCGAGGCGGCGAGCGCTCGGCACGGCGAGCACCTTGTCGCTGGTCGTCGCCGCGGCGCCCGCGGTGACGAGTTCGCGCGCCGGAGCGGCGGCCGCGACGCCGGCGGCCTGCGCCGGAGCGTGAGCCGGCGCGTGGCCGGTCTTGACGTTCGTCGCGCCCGCGGTTTCGAGCACGAAGATCACCGTGCCGACCGCGACGACTTCGCCGGCCTGCGCGCCGAGCGCGACGATCTTGCCCGGCGCGGGCGCCGGGATCTCGACGGTCGCCTTGTCGGTCATCACCTCGACGACCGCTTGGTGCTCGGCGACGACGTCGCCGACCTTGACCAGCCACTTGACGATCTCGCCCTCCGCGACGCCTTCGCCGATGTCGGGGAGCTTGAAGTCGAGGCGTCCGCCGCCGGTCGCGGGCACCGCGGCGGCCGGCGCGTGCGCGGGCGCGGCGGTCGGAGCGGGCTTCGCGGGAGCGGGTGCCGCGGGCTTGGCCGACGCTGCGGCCGGCGCGGCGGCCGGCGCGGCGGCCGGCGCGACGTGGCCGTGGCTCTTCTGCGCGGGCGCCGGGCCCGAGGTTTCGAGCTCGAAGATCACCGTGCCGACCGGAACGACGTCGCCGTCCTTCGCGAGCCGCTTCAGGATCTTGCCGGCGGCGGGCGACGGGATCTCGACGGTCGCTTTGTCGGTCATCACCTCGACGACCGCTTGGTGCTCGGCGACGACGTCGCCTTCCTTGACGAGCCACTTGACGATCTCGCCCTCGGCGACGCCTTCGCCGATGTCGGGCAGCTTGAATTGCAGGGCCATAGCTTTGGAGAGAGTCGGGTTAGTAGCCGTGAACGTGTTCGATCGCATCGAGCACGCGACGCGCATCGGGCATGTAGTGGTGCTCGAGCGTGTTCGGGAAGGGCGTGTCGAAGCCGGTGACGCGCGCGATCGGCGCTTCCATGTACTCGATCGCGTTCTCGGCGATCAGCGCGCTGATCTCGCCGCCGAAGCCGCAGAAGCGCGGCGCCTCGTGGACGACGACGACGCGGCCGGTTTGCTTCGCCGCTTCGAGCACGCCCTCTTCGTCGAGCGGCAAGAGCGTGCGCAGGTCGATCACCAGGCACTCGATGCCCTTCTCGGCGGCTTGCTCGGCGGCCTTCATGCAGACGGGCACCATCGCGCCGTAGCAGAAGACGGTCACGCCCTTGCCCTCGCGCACGGTGCGCAAGGTCGACAGCGGCACGGTGTACTTGCCTTCGGGCACCTCGCCCTTCACTTGGCGATACAGCGCCTTCGGCTCGAGGAAGATCACCGGATCGGGATCGTCGATCGAGGCGAGCAACAGGCCCTTCGCGTCGTGCGGCGTCGACGGGATCACGACCTTGAGGCCCGGCGTGTGGCAGAAGTACGCCTCGCCGGATTGCGAGTGGTAGAGCCCGCCGCGGATGCCGCCGCCGTACGGCGTGCGGATCACCATCGGGCACGTGTACTGACCGCCGGAGCGATACCGGAACTTCGCGGCCTCGCTGACGATCTGGTCGAACGCGGGGAAGATGAAGTCTTGGAACTGGATCTCGCACACCGGCTTCAAGCCGTTGAGCGCCATCCCGATGCCGGTGCCGATGATGCCGTCCTCGGACAGCGGCGTGTCGAAGCAGCGGCCCTTGCCGAACGCCTTGGTCAACCCTTCGGTCGCCAGGAACACGCCGCCCTTCGGGCCGACGTCCTCGCCGAGCACCACCACCGACGGATCGTCGCGCATCGCGGTCTTGAGCGCGTCGTTCACCGCTTGGACGAGAGTGAGCGTTGCCATGTCGTGTCTCTTCGTGAACTCGTGTGGGATCAGAGCGGGAACTTGCCGTCGCCTGCGGACGCGTCGCCCTTGCGGCGCGCGAGCTCGAACGAGGCCTCGCCTTGCTTGCGGATGTGCTGCGGAACGGTCGCGTAGACGTCGCTGAAGATCGTCTCGAGCGGCGGCGGTGCGGTCGCTTCGGCGAGCTTCGCCGCGGCGCCGATCTCCTCCATCGCTTCGGCGTAGAGCTTCTCGCCGAGTTCCTTCGTCCAGAGCTTGCGGGTCGCGAGGAAGCGCTCGAACCGCGCCACCGGGTCCTTCTTGGTCCATTCCTCGACTTCGTGCTTCGGCACGTAGCGGGTCGGATCGTCGGAGGTCGAGTGGCCGCCCATCCGGTACGTCACCGCCTCGATCAGGGTCGGTCCGTGGCCGGCGCGCGCATGGTCGAGCGCGTCGAGCATCGCCTTGCGCATCGCGAGCACGTCGTTGCCGTCGACCCGGACGCCGGGCATGCCGTACGCCTTCGCCTTGATCGCGTAGCTCTCGCTCGCGGTCTGCTCCGACGACGGGCAGGAGATCGCCCAGCCGTTGTTCTGGCAGAGGAACACCACCGGCGCCTTCCAGACCGCGGCGAAGTTGAGGCCGGAGTGGAAGCCGAGGCTCGAGGTGCCGCCGTCGCCGAAGCTCACGAGAGCTGCGTGCTTCTCGCCGCGCAACTTCATCGCGTACGCCGCGCCGACCGCCTGCGGCAGGTGCGTGCCGATCGGCGAGCTGATCGAGACGAAACGGATCGGCTTGACGAAGCTGAAGTGCACCGGCATCTGCCGGCCGCGGGCGCTGTCGTTCGCGTTGCCGAACATGTTGTGCATCATGTCCAGCGGCGTGATGCCGTGATAAAGGGCCATCCCGAAGTCGCGGTAGCTCGGGAAGATCCAGTCGGTCTTCTGAAGCGCGCTCGCGGCGCCGACCTGGCAGGCTTCCACCCCCTTGTTCGGGATCGAGAAGCCGATGCGGCCGGACCGCTGCAGCTTCATGCACGTGTCGTCGAAGGCCCGCACCCGCAGCATCGTGCGGTAGCAGTGGAGGAGCTCGTCCTTCGAGAGCCCGGACTCGTGGCCGTTGGTCGAGCCATCGGGCTCGATCACCGAAAGCAGTTGCTGGGAGGTCATGTTGGGGGCTCCTCCCGAACCGGGCTTTGACGGCGCCGTCGCGGGGGTTTGAGAGTCGGGAGATGTTAGCGTCGGGCGCGCGATCGAACGAGGCCCCAGCGCACGCCGCCGAGGCGCGCCGAACGGCCGCGGACGGGCTTCCGGCCTTGAAGGGGAGCTCGCTCGGGTCCACGCTCGTCGCCCCCACGAGAAAGCCGCCCCGCATGAGCACCGTTTCCGCGCGTCCGCAGTCCTTCGGGAATCACCGAGCGTGGCCGGGCACCGGCTACGCGCTCGCAGGGGTGGTGCTCGTGATCGAGCTCGGCCGTCGCGCCTGGCTGCTCAAAGAGGCGCCGGATTTCTGGAACGGCTTCGAGGTGCTGGTGCCGATCGCGCTGATCGTGACGTGGTGGGCGAGCCGTCGTCGCGCGCAGATCGTGCAGGACCGCGTGATCCGGCTCGAGATGCGGCTGAGGCTAGAGCGCGTGCTCGGTGCGGCGCGGCGCGCGGACATCGAACGCGTCGGCGTGCCGTGGCTCGTCGCGCTGCGCTTCGCGAGCGACGCGGAGCTCCCCGGGCTCTTCGGCGACGTGCTCGCGGGCAAGTTCGAGCGACCCGACGACGTCAAGCGGCGCATCCAGGGCTGGCAAGCGGATTGGCTGCGCGTCTGATGGCCGCCCCGTCGACCGCCGCCCAGAAGATCGCGGGCGAGAAGAAGAAACCGAAGCTCTCGGACGCGTGGCGCGAGACGCGCGAGCTGGTCGCGGCGCACAAGCAGCGTCTGCTGATCGGGCTGTTCTTGATGTTGATCAGCCGACTCGCGGGCCTGGTGTTGCCCGCGACTTCGAAGATCCTGATCGACGACGTCGTCGGCAAGGGCAAGGCCGAGCTCTTGTGGCCGATCGCGATCGCAGGCGGCGTCGCGACGTTGGTGCAAGCGGTCACCGGGTACGGGCTCAGCCAAGTGCTCGGCGTCGCCGCGCAGCGCGCGATCAACGACATGCGCAAGACGGTGCAGGCGCACATCGGTCGCTTGCCGGTGCGCTACTTCGACTCGACGCAGACCGGCGTGCTGATCTCGCGGATCATGAACGACGCCGAAGGCATCCGGAACCTCGTCGGCACGGGCATCGTGCAGCTCGTCGGCGGCGTGTTGTCGGCGGTGCTCGGCATCGGCGTGCTGTTCTACCTGAACTGGAAGCTGACGCTGATCATCCTGGTCGTGCTGTCGATCTTCGGGCTCGCGATGACGCAGGCGTTCAAGACGCTGCGGCCCTTGTTCCGCGAGCGCGGCAAGATCCAGGCGGACATCAGCGGCCGGTTGACGCAGACGCTCGGCGGCGTGCGCGTCGTCAAGGCGTACGTCGCGGAGGAGCACGAGGAACGCGTGTTCTCGGCGGGCGTCGACAAGCTCTTCGACAACATCCGGCGCTCGATGATGGGCGTGTCGCTGACGACGTCGGTGTCGACCGCGATCGTCGGCGTCGTCGGCGTGATCCTGACGTTGGTCGGCGGCCGCGCGATCCTCGCCGGGGAGATGTCGCTCGGCGATTTCGTGATGTACCTGGTGTTCATCGGGCTCGTCGTCGGACCGCTGGTGCAGATCGCGTCGATCAGCACCCAGATCAGCGAGGCGTTCGCCGGTCTCGATCGCCTGCGCGAGATCCGGCGCGTCGCGCGCGAGGACGAGCACGACGCCGAACGCGCGGCGTGCCCCGACTTGCGAGGCGACTTCACGTTCGAGGACGTGTCGTTCGAGTACGACGAAGGCAAGCCGGTGCTCGAGCACGTTTCGCTGACCGCGCCCGCGGGCTCGACGACGGCGTTGGTCGGCTCCAGCGGCTCCGGCAAGAGCACGCTGGTCAGCCTGGTGATGGCGTTCAATCGCCCGAAGTCCGGCCGGATCACCGTCGACGGCAAGGACCTCGCGAGCCTCAAGCTCGCCGACTTCCGCGCGCACCTCGGCGTCGTGCTGCAGGACAACTTCCTCTTCGACGGCACCATCGCGGAGAACGTCGCGTTCTCGCGCCCGGACGCGACGCGCGCGGAGATCGAGGAAGCGTGTCGCCTCGCGCACTGCGACGACTTCGTCGCGCAGTTCGAGAAGGGCTACGACACGATCGTCGGCGAGCGCGGCATCAAGCTCTCCGGCGGCCAGCGCCAACGCGTCGCGATCGCGCGGGCGTTGCTCGCGAGGCCGAGGGTGCTGATCCTCGACGAAGCGACGTCGAGCCTCGACTCCGAGAGCGAGTTCAAGATCCAGGACGCGCTGCAGAACCTGCGCCGCAGCCGGACGACGTTCGTGATCGCGCACAGGCTCTCGACGATCCGTTCCGCCGACCAGATCCTGGTGCTCGAGCACGGCAAGATCGTCGAACGCGGCACGCACGCCGAGCTGCTGGCAAAAGCCGGCCGCTACAAAGAGCTGCACGACCGTCAGTACGCCTTCGAGCACGAGCGCTTCGTCAACCCGGGCGAGGAACTCCCCGCCCCGACCGCGCTGCCGAAGCGCTGAGTCGGCTCTCTCGGCCGCACCGCGAGCGATTTTTCGAGGTCCGCAAACCAACTCGCGGGCAGCCGACACTCACCGACGTACTCCCCGAGGTCGTCGTGCGCGACAGCGATCCCGCGCTCCACGTGCACGAGGCCGAGACGTCGCGAAGGAGCGTCATGCAAGCCACGCTGGAATCGTTGTGCCTCGCTCTCGACGAACTGCGCCAACGGATCGCGCCCGAGCGACCGACGTTCCATGCTTTCGAGTACCGCGGGCGCCGGATCCTGTACGACCTCTACAGCGGCTCGTTGCTCCAACCGAGCCCCGCGGCGTTCGAGCTCCTCCGCGGCTTCGAGCACGCCGAGCTGACGGAGCTGCTCGCCGACCGGTTGACGCGTGACTTCGGCGGCGTGACGCTCGAGAGCGTCCTCGCGGAGGTGACGATGCTCGCCGATCTCGGCCTGTTCGTCCTCGAACGACTGGAAACGCCCGAGGAACGCGACGACTCGATCCGCCGACACATCGAGCTGCCGACGCGCTCGGGACAGGTTCTCGTCCAGACCTCCTGCAACCTGAAGTGCACCTACTGCTACGAAGTCGCAGCCAAGTTCCACGACACCGGCAAGTCGATGTCCTTGGACGCGGGGCTCCAGTCGCTCGAGCTCCTCTTCCAGCGTCTTGGCAAGCGCAAGCACCTCGACATCACGTTCTTCGGAGGCGAGCCACTGCTCAACTTCGCGCTCGTGCGGCAGCTGGTCGCTCGGGCGTACGTGCGAGCCGAAGAGCTCGGCAAGACGGTGGGCTTCCGAATGACCACCAACGGAACGCTGCTCGACGACGAGAAGATTGCCTTCCTCGTCGAGCACCGATTTGCCGTGATGGTGAGCATCGACGGGCCGCCTGAGTTCGCCGATCGGCAACGTATCGATCACGCCGGACGGGGAACGACCGCCAAAGCGGTCGCCAATGCTCGCAGGCTGATCGCCGCGCAGCGGGCAGCCGGAATGCGCGAAGCGATGATCCGTGCGACGTTGACACAGCAGAATCCATCACGCGAAGCCGTCGCAGGGTATTTCGCCGAGAATGACTTCCAGCGCACGATGATCGGTTCGAGCGATGGCCGCGCGCACGAGAAACGCTGGACCGACTTCGGAGGCAGCGAGACCGCCTCTGCGAACGCCGATGTCGAACGTGCGCTCGACCAGTATCTCGAGTCGCGCAGAGACGATACGGTTCGCCCTCCGCTCGGATTCGATTTCAGCGCAGGGCTGAAGCGCGTGCGCGACGGTCTCGCGTCGGGGCTGCAAGTACGTCGCACTCCGATGTGCGGCACGGGTCGAAACACCACCGCGGTAACCGAGCACGGCGATCTGTATCCCTGCCACCGCTACGCAGGCGAGGAGAGCTACCGGATCGGGACTCTGAGCACCGGTATCGACCGCGAACGCCTCGGCCGCTACTTCGCCGAGATCTTCGACGGATACGACCGGCACTGCTCCGCCTGCTGGGCCCGCGCGATCTGCGGCGGCCAGTGCCCGTGGTACCTGTCGCGCCCCGACGGTCATGTGGGAACTCCCGACGACGCGAGCTGCGACGAGATCCGACGCGGCACCGAACGACTGCTCTGGCTCGCAGCGATCGAGGCTGAGTCCACGTCGACTCCGGCCGGCGAGCGGAGTGCGCCCCCTGCACACGGAGACAGCAAGCCATGAACGCCGAACAGCCCAACGAACAGCAGCGACCCGAACCGAACGAAGCAGCTCAGGACGGAGAGCCCCGCGACCGACGCGAACTGTTGCGCCGGCTCGCTCTGACGAACTTCGTGTTCCTCTTCGGCGGCACTCGGCTGGCGAGGGCCTTCAACGACAAGTCGTGCGAATGGTACGACTGCGGGCTCGACTTCCCGCCGCCGCACGACGGCTGCGGCAAGTACAACGAGAACGGCGTGCTGCTGATCGACGCGGAGTGCAACTACCAGCAATCGCCCGGCGACTACGACTGCGCGATGCCCTTGAGCTTCAGCGCTCAGCTCGAGGTCTCGTCCGACGACGATTGCGCGTCGTTCACTCCCGAGGGCAAGTCCAACACCGATTCGGACTGCGGCATGGTCTCCGGATCGAAGGACGGCTTCACGACGTACCACGGGGACTCTCTGTGCGGTCGAGTTCCGGGCAAAGACGCGGACTGCGACAAGTGGGGCGCCGACGGCCGCGTGATGCCCGACGGCTCGATCTGAGCGGATCCTCGGCGCGCCGCGTCTCCGTCGGCCGCTGCGAACCGTCGCCGCGAAAGGACGCGGGTCCGAGTCGAGAGCACGTCGACGCGAGCGGTTGTCCGACCATGAGCACGTGCGATTCATCTGCTCGGCAGAGCGGACTCGCGTCCCCGACGACGCGGCCGACTCGCCGAACGAGGGTCGAAGCGCGTTCGATCCGTTCGACCGGCCTCGAAGACTCGACAGGCGCGGCGCGGCGCGGCACGCTGGGCGAATGAAGTCTCCGCTCGCACTCGTCGTCGGACTCGCCGTGGGCTTCGGATCCGCCGCGGCGTTCTTCGGGCTTCGCTCAGGTCCGGCGAGTTCGTCGGACGAGGGCTCGCTCGACGCAGACGGCGCTCCCGTTGCGCGCACCCCGCCGCCGACCGAACTGGTCGTCGCGACGACGGAAGCTCAGCGCGAAACCGCGGATGCGCCCGCTGCTCGCGGCTCGTCGGCGTCGTCGAGCGCCGACCCGCTCTTCTCCGCAGCGCTCGAGCGCTACGCGCGCGACGGCATCGAAGCCGCGTGGCGCAAGCTGCGCTCGCAGCCGATTCCCCAGGCGACGCTCGACGCGGGCTGGCAGCAATTCCGGGCCGAGGTGCTCGCCCTGCCCGACGCGATCGGCACACGCCTCGCCGAGGCGGCGACTCAGGCGGAAGCGCTCGCGAACGCGCTCGCCTCCGCGGATGCGTTCACGCTGCTCGAATGCATGGAGCGCGACGAAGTCGGTCCGTTCGTCGAGCTCGTCGGCGACGCCGAGCGCTTCGCCAAGCTCTTCGATTGCAAGAGCGGCGTCAGCGGCGAAGTGCTCGAGGGTGCGACGCTCGCCGCCAACCGCGACACGCCCGTGCCGGACGGTGCCGAGTTGCGCTGGGGCGCGGGCGTCCATCGCGTTGCGCTGTCGAACGTGAACGGCGGCAGACGGTTCCCGCGCTGTCTCGCGCTGCGCGGCGCGGGAATGGATCGCACACTGCTCGTCTGGGAAGCGCTGCACGCGCGCGATGTGCTCGAACGCATCGAGATCAGCGACGCGACGATCTACGCCGACAACGTCTTCGACCTGCGCACCAACCCGGCGACCGTCGTGCTCGAGCGCGTGCGCGTCGTCGGGTTCGACTGCGGCGCAGGCAGCTCGTCCGCGTTCGACACGCGCGGCAGCGCGTGGCTCGTTCGCGACTCGCGGATCGAGGTCGGTTACGGAAGGCACCCGAGCAGCGGCTCGCTCTTCGACGTGCGGACCTCGGCGCTGCTCGCGCGCTTCGAGAACTGTGTCCTCGCGAACCTGGACGTCCCCAGTCGACATCTGCAGGAGCGCGCGACGCTCGTGTTCGATCGTTGCAGCTTCCCAGGCACGCGCGAACCCGAGGGTTTCTTCACGGATCCTCCCAACGGCGTCGTCTTGAGCGGCTGCACGTTCACGCTCGCGGAACGCGACGAGCGCGGTCAGCCGGTGATCGAGAAACACGACCTCGACGAGCTCTTCCCGGGCTGGAAGACCGCCGCTCAACGCTGAGAACGCTCACCGGTGCTTCGCACGCGCGTGCGCCGAGCGAGTGTTCGCGTCCGCGCGCCGCGAGTCGAGCACCGGGGGCTGTTTCGGGCGCTTCGATCCGTCCGTTGAGCGGCGTTCGCGCGTAGCGGCAAGCGCTCTCCGCGCGTCCGAAACTGCGTATTCGCGCGAGCGGATCCAGGTAGCGCCGCGCTCGAACCGACCGCGCCGCGAGCGCTCCGCGGACGCGCGATGCGTGATCGTTACGAGCGCGCTCGACCCAGCGATCGAGCGCCCACGGATCGAGCGTATCCTCGCGTCCGAGGACATCGTCGCCGCGCTACCCTGGCACTCGATGAACACGAGCGCCGCGACCACGCCGGCCGGCCAAGCGCTCGAGGCCACGCGTCCACGGGCCGCTGCTGGCTCGCGCGGCTTGGATCGACTGCTCTCGACGCGCGCGGACACCGTCGGCGAGCGCGAGCTCCCGCGCGGCAGCCCGGACGCGTCGAAGCGCTCGGATGCGCCCCGTCGACCGCGCGTGGTGATCGTCGGCGGAGGTTTCGGCGGCTTGGCGACCGCGCGGACGCTCGCGCGGTCCGATGTCGACATCACGCTCGTCGATCGCACGAATCACCACCTCTTCCAACCGCTGCTGTACCAAGTCGCGATCGCCGGCCTTTCGCCGTCCGAGATCGCCGCGCCGATCCGTTCGATCCTGCGACGCCAGCCCAACGTGTCGGTGATGTTGGCGGAGGTCGTCGGTGTCGACTTCGAGCGGCGCCGGCTGCGCGTCACGGGCGCCGAGCTCGAGTACGACTTCCTGGTGCTCGCCGCCGGCGGACGGACGAGCTACTTCGGACACGACGAATGGGCGGCGGTCGCGCCGGGTCTCAAGGACCTCGACGACGCGCTCGACATCCGGCGTCGCGTGTTGATGGGGTTCGAGCGCGCCGAGAAGGAGCTCGATCCAGCGCGACGACGCGCTCAATTGACGTTCGTCGTGGTCGGCGCCGGCCCGACCGGCGTGGAGCTCGCCGGCGCGATCGCCGAGCTGGCGCGCTTCGCGCTAGCGCGCGATTTCCGGTCGATCGATCCGAGCGCGGCGTGCGTGCTGTTGCTCGAGGGCGGGCCGCGCGTCCTTCCGACGTTCTCGCCCAAGTTGTCGGAGCGCGCGGCACGACAGCTCGCCCGCCTCGGCGTCAAGGTCCGACTCGACACGCGCGTGACGTCGATCGATGCGAGCGGAGTGCAGACGTCGAGCGATCGCATCGACGCGGACACCGTGATCTGGGCGGCGGGTGTCGGCGGCAGTCCTCTCGCCGCCTCGCTCGGCGTGCCGCTCGACCGCGCGGGGCGCGTGCTCGTCGAGCCCGACCTCTCGCTGCCCGGGCATCCGGAGGTCTTCGCGATCGGCGACATGGCGGCCTTCCTCCATCAAGGTGGAACCGCGCTGCCCGGCGTCAGCCCAGTGGCGATGCAGATGGGCCGACACGCCGCGCGCTGCATTCGCGCGCGCCTCGCGGGTGGTGCGAGCTCGCCGTTTCGCTACACCGACCGCGGCACGCTGGCGACGATCGGACGCTCGGCCGCGGTGGCGAAGCTCGGCCGACTCGAGCTCAGCGGCTGGCCCGCCTGGATCGCGTGGCTGTTCATCCACATCTACTTCTTGATCGGCTTCCGCAATCGCGTGGTGGTGCTCCTCGAATGGGCGTGGGCGTACTTCACGTACCAGCGCGGAGCGCGCCTGATCACCGGCCGCAAGCCGTGAGGCGCGCGCGGTTTCGCGAAGTTCGCGCGAGACTGCTGACAGGACGTTGTCAGGAGGGGTCTGGACGATGCGCACAGCTCTCGGGCAAGGGTGCTCGAAGCGGAAAGCACCGCATGAACGTCCAATCGATCGTCCCGATCTTCACCACCGACCGCATTCGCGAGGCGCGCGAGTTCTGGGTGGACAAGCTCGGCTTCCAAGTCTCCTTCGACCACGACCACTACCTCGGCCTGCGCGCCGGAGCGAAAGGCGCGCCCGAGATCGCGTTCATGCGCCCCGACGCGGAATGGCCCGACGCGTTCGACGGCCGCGGCGCGAGCTTCTCGATCGAGGTCGAGGACGCGGATCGCGAGTGCGAGCGACTGCGCGCGCTCGGCGTCCCGATCGTCGCCGAGCCGAAGGACCAGCCGTGGGGCTCTCGCGGCTTCGTCGCGCTCGATCCCAACGGGATCGTGCTCTTCGTGTCGCATCCGATCCCGGCCGCGGTGGAGTTCCAGGCCTGCATCCGGTAGGAGGAGTGCCGTGCGCCGCGCCGATCGACTGTTCCAGATCGTCCAGTACCTTCGGCGCGAGCGCGCGGTCACCGCGGCGTCGCTCGCGCGCGAGCTCGAGGTCTCCGAGCGCACGATCTATCGCGACGTGCAGGACCTCGTGCTCTCCGGCGTGCCGATCCAAGGCGAAGCCGGAGTAGGCTACGCGCTGCCGGCTTCGTTCGACCTGCCGCCGCTGATGTTCGATCGCGAGGAGGTCCAGGCGCTCGTGCTCGGCGCGCGCATGGTCGAGAGCTGGTCGGACGAACGGCTGGCGCGCGCGGCGAGGAGCGCGCTCGCGAAGGTCGAGCACGTGCTGCCGGCCAAGCTCGCCGCGCAGAGCGCGAAGAACCGCCTCTACGCGCCCGGCTTCTTCGTGCCCAAGGAGTCGCTCGCGGCGATGACGACGATCCGCGGCGCGCTCGACGAGCAACGTGTGTTGCGTCTCGAGTACCGCGACGAGCATTCGCGCGCGAGTCGGCGCGAGGTGCGGCCGCTCGCGCTCTCGTTCTGGGGTCGCACGTGGACGCTGACCGCGTGGTGCGAGCTGCGCCGCGACTTCCGCAGCTTCCGGCTCGACCGCATCGGAGCGACGACCGCGCTCGCGCGGCGCTTCGAGGACGAGCCCGGGCGAACGTTCGAGGACTACCTGGCGCGCTTGGCGAGCGAGGAGCCCCCGCCCGCGGATCGCGCGCCGACGAATCCGACTCCGCGCGCGGTCAAGCCGCCGAAGCTCGCGCTGAGCGCCGCCGAGCGCCGCGCGTTCGCGCGCGCGAAGGTCCGCGTCGCCGAGCTCGCGGCGCTGTCCGCCGACGAGCTGGCCGCGCGCACCGGCGGGGCGATCGAGCTCGCGCGCTGCGCCGAGCTGGTCGCGCTCGCCGGGTTCCAACGGCTCGGCTCGATCGGCCTCGAGTCCGCGCGCGACTTGGTGCTGCTCGGGTTCCGGCGCGTCGACGACCTGGTCGGCGGCGATCCGCGCGAGCTCTTCACGCGACTCTGCAAGCTGACGCACTCGAACCAGGATCCGTGCGTCGAGGACGTGCTGCGTTGCGCGATCGCGCAGGCCGAGCACCCCGACCTCCCGCCGCCGTGGCGCGAGTGGCACCGTTGGACGCCGTTGCGCGGCAAGCCACCCGGGACGCTTCCGACCGAGCTCGCGGATGCTCGCGGGCGCGTTTCGGCGGCGAGCCGCCGGCGCTAGTTGCCGCGCGCGTCGCCGTGATCGGGCGCGAGCGCGTCGGCGCGCATCCACATCGCCGCGAACGGGTTGGTCGGATAGCCGCCGAACCAGTGGCAGCCGGCGCGCGGCGCGTCCCACGTCGAGCCGAGCGAGCCCTCCGGCGCGGCGTCGAGGTTCAGCCATTCGAGCTCGGCAGCGGCCAGGCCCTCGGCGCCCGGCGCGAACGCGTTCGCGACGGCCGCCGGCCGGCGCGCCGGTCCGTCGGAGGCCGAACGGTGCAGGCTCGCGATCGGGCCGCGGCGACCGAAGTGGCGCGAGCGCTCCCAATCGAGGTCGACGTTACGGCCGCGCGCGAACGTGCAGACCGACGCCAGCGTCTCGTCGACCGAACGCAGGTCGGCGTGGTACCGGCCGGTCGCGCGTTCGTAGAAGCCGACCGCCTCGGGCTCGGGCAGCGCGCCGTAGCCGACCAAGTCGTCGTCGAACGCGAGCGCGACCGAGCAGAAGCACGCCGCCGCCAGAGCGGCGAGGCGGAGTCGGAGCGCGCGAGGCGCGAGCGGATGCAGAGCGTTCACGGACACGCGCGGATTGCTTGGGTCGAGGGCGGACATTTTCGGTGGCGATCGTGCGCGCGAGCGCTGCTTGTATCCGCCTTCGTCCGGAAGCCTACCGGACCCGCGCCCGACTTCGACGAAATGCGATGTCTTTGAACGCGCCGTGTACGTATCGAACGCGTCACGCGACGAGCGCGCTCGCTGGGTCGAGCGACACGCGCGGCAATTCGTTCCACTTCGGTGTCTGCGCCGACATCGAGCGAACGCGAACGCCGTGCGCTTCCGCTCTGGCGCGCTCGCGTGACCTCGCTTCGCTCGGCGTGCGATGCGCCGGCTGATCCTGTTCTGGTTGTCGCTTGCACTGGCGTTCGCCGCACCGATCGCGCGCACGGTCGCCCTACGAACGCGACGTCGCGTACGCACTCGGCGAGCTCGAGCAGCAGTGCGGCTCCTCGCTTCGCGACGACGTCGATCGACTGGAAGTCGGTCCGCAAGGAGTTCACCCCGCCCGCGAAGGCGATCGAGACCGAACAGCAGCATCGGATGCTCTCGACGCGGCTGCTCGCGCGCCGCGGCCGACGTTCGCGCCGGGTCACGGGCGAGTTCGCGCTGGCGCTCCGCGAGCCCGGGTGCTCGACTCGCGCTCCATGGCCGACACCAAGAGCACTTGGAAGTTCCCGCGCGCGTTCTGGGTCGCCAACGCCTCGGAACTCTGCGAGCGGGCGGCGTACTACGGCACGTTCATCGCGCTGCGCACGTACCTCCTTCGGGTCGTCGGGCTCGACGACGTCGAAGCGGGTTTCATCGCAGGCCTGTTCGGAGCGCTGATCTACCTCTTCCCGTTCTTCACCGGCGCGATCGCCGACCGACTCGGGTTCCGCGGTTCGCTGATCCTCGCGTTCGCGTTGCTCACGCTCGGTTACGGAGGACTCGGGCTCTCCCACGACCTCGTGCCGGTGCTCGGCGCGTTGTTCCTGGTCGTCGTCGGCGGGTCGTTCGTCAAGCCGGTGATCACCGGAACGGCGAGCAAGAGCTCCGACGACACCAACCGCGCGCGCGCCTTCAGCATCTTCTACATGGTGGTGAACATCGGCTCGTTCACCGGCAAGACGATCGTCGCTCCGATCCGTATCGAGCTCGGCGTGAACAACGTGCCGTACTTCTCGTCGGCCGCGTCGCTCGTCGCCCTGGTGATCGTCGCCCTCTTCTTCCGGCCGAAGGAGGACGCGGTCGCGCGACCACGGAGCATCGGCGACACGTTCGCCGGGATGTGGACGGTGATACGCAACGCGCGTTTCACTGCGCTGATCCTGATCACGGCGGGCTTCTGGGCGATCCAGGGACAGCTCTACGCCTCGATGCCCGACTACGTGATCCGCATGGCGGGCGAAACCTACAAGCCGGAGTGGTACGCGAACGTCAACCCGCTCGTGGTCGTGCTGTGCGTCGTGTGGGTCACGCAGCTGGTCGCCAAGTGGAAGCCCGAGAACGCGATCACGGTCGCGATGGTGCTGATCCCGTTCTCCGCGCTGACGATGGCGTGCTCGAGCCTCTTCACTCGCAACTTCGACATCCTCGGCGCCGTGGTGCACCCGATCACCTTGATGATGGTGATCGGCATCGCGATCCAGGGCATCGCAGAGTGCTTCCTGAGCCCGAAGTACCTGGAGTTCGCGTCGAAGCAGGCGCCGCCGGGCCGCGAGGGTCTGTATCTCGGCTATGCGCACATGAACACGTTCTTCGCGTGGCTCTTCGGCTTCGTGTTCGCGGGCTACCTGCTGAAGGCGTTCTGCCCGGATCCGTCGTCGCTCGCCGAAGCCGAGCGATCGCAACACGCCGCGTGGATCGCGGGGCAAGGCGCCATGCCGACGGCGTACGCGCACGCGCACTGGGTCTGGTACGCGTTCACGGGAGTCGGCGCGTTGTCGCTCGTCGCGATGACCGTGTTCGTCGTCGTCACACGCCGCATCGACGCCCGCACGAAGGCGTGAACGGGTTCAGACGCGCAGGAAGATCCGCGCGCGGTACAGCAGCCAGAGCAAGAGCCAGCGCAGCGCGAGCCCGCCGCTCGCGACCAGCGCGGGATGCAGCTTCAGCGCGCCGCGACCGCCGAGCAGGAGGCTCGCCAGCGCGTCGAAGTCGACGAACGCCTGCAGCAGATAGATCGTGATCGCGTTCGCACCGATCACTTCGAGGAAGAACGCGCCGCGCTCGACGCGCCACACGTCGAACACGAGATGGAATCCCGCGACCAACGCGAAGCTCCAACCCGCGCACCACAACGTGAACGAGCTCGTCCACAGGTTCTTGTTCAGCGGGAAGTCGAGCGACCATAGCCAACCGAGGGCGAAGCACGCGACCGCCCACAGCGCGAGCCGCCCGACACGCGCGGTGCCCGAACGCACACCGTCGCGGAGCTCCTCCCCCGCGACCGTGCCGAGCAACGCGGTGCCGATCGCCGGCAGCGTCGCCAGCAGCCCCTCGGGATCGCGCACCTCGCGATGGAGTCGCCCCGGCAGGAACTCGCGATCGAGCCAGTCGGTCAACGTCGCGCCCGGCTCGAGGTTCCCGGCGCCGAACCCCGGCACGGGCACGAGCTTCAGCGCGAGCCAATACCCGATCAGCAGCGCGCCGACCCAAGCGAGCCTCGCGCGCACCGTGCGCGTGCCGAGCACGATCCACGCGGCGCACATCCACGCGAGCCCGATCCGTCCGAGCACGCTCGCGCAGCGCAGCGTCGCGAAGTCGAACTTCAACAGCCCGTTGTAGACGAGCCCGAGTAGCACGAGCACCAGCCCGCGGCGCAGCGCGTGCAGCGCCAATGTCCGGTCGCTCGCGCCGAGCTCCCGCCGCTTCGCGAACGAAAGCGGCAGCGACGCACCGGCGACGAACAGGAACAACGGGAAGATCAGGTCCCAGAGGTGGAAGCCGTGCCACTCGACGTGCTCGGTCTGCGCCTTCGCGGCGTCGAGCCATGCCCAGTCGTTCGCATCCGCCCACGCGCCGACGATCGCGCCGCCGCCGATGATCCAGAGCATGTCGAAGCCGCGCAACGCGTCGAGCGAGCGCAGGCGACCGCTCGCCGCGTTCATCGCTTCGCTTCCGCGTTGGTGCCGGCGGACGCGCCGTACGTCTTCGACTCGAACTGCGGTTCGGCGAGGCGTCGGAAGAGCTCGGTCGCCGCGGCGACGTCCGCTTCGCTCTCGGTCCCCCACAACGCGAAGTCCTCGCGCTCGCCGCGGTTCATCGCGAGCTGCATCGTGCCCTGCGATTTGTGCGCGGCGATCTCCCAGTTGACGACGACGCGGTAGTCGAGCTTGGATTGGAAGCCAAAGCTCTGCAGCCGATCGAAGTGGAACGTCGGCGCGGGCAGATCGACGCCATCGGGTGAGGTCGGCGACTCGCTGGGCTGGCTCGGCGAGCTGACCGAGCCGATCAGGAGCGCCGGTCGCCGCGACGCGGGCGTCGCCAGCACCGCCTCGCGGGCGAGCCGAGTCGCCGCCTGGTGGTGCGCGTGCGTCGTCGCGGTCGGCCGCAGCGCGAAGACGAAGTCGTAGGGCTCGTCGGCGAGCGCGCGCGCGAGCGCCGCGCGGATCCGCGCGAGGTCCCACACGCGAGCGTCCGGTCCGAGCACCTCCGCGAGGTCGGTGGTGTAGCGATGATCGCGCTCCGCGAGGAACTCGATCCGCCGCACGCCGAGCACGCGCGCGCCTTCGATCAGCTCTCGGCGCCGGATCGCGGGCAGCTCGGCGCGACCGACTCGCTCGTCGGTCAGCTCGACGCCATAGATCCGCTCGGCGAGCGTCGCGTACTTGAAGCCGCCTTCGCCATTGGTGATCACCAGCACGTCGCACACGCCGTCGAGGTGCGTCGTCACCTTGTAGAGCGCGCCGGCGAACGCGGTTTCGTCGTCGGGGTGGGCGATCACGACGAGCACGCGCGGTCCGCGCGCCGTGGCGCGATCGGTGACCGTCGCGCGCGCGGCCGACCCGTCGACGGCGGCGCAGCTCGCGATCCAGAGCAGGAGACACGCGGCGAAGGAGCGCATCGCTCCACGATACGGGCGCAGGCCGGGATCTCCAGCCGCGCGGAGGCCGCCCGCCGGCGCAGAACCGCCCCGCCGGTCGGAGCCGGGAGTTTTTCGGACAAATAGTTGACTAGTCATGCAATCGCGCCGATACTGCCCTGCATGTCCGCCCAAGCTCGCTCCCGCCGCAAGTCCGCCGCACCCGTCGCCCGCAGCGTGGCCGAGGAGCTGAAGCAATCCAGACCGTTCCGGTCGCTCGCGCAGGAGGCGCTGCTCGCGGTGATGGTCACCAGCGATCGGCTGGCTTCGCGGCTCGATCGCGAGCTCGCCGCCGCCGGCGACATCACCCGCCAGCAGTACAACGTGCTGCGCATCCTGCGCGGCGCCGGTGCGGAGGGACTGCCGACGCTGGAGATCGCGGAGCGCATGATCGAGCGCACGCCGGGGGTCACCCGCTTGCTCGATCGGCTCGAGCTCAAGGGCTGGATCGAGCGCCAGCGCTCCGCGGAGGACCGCCGTCAGGTGCGCTGCAAAGTCAGCCGTTCCGGCCTCGCGCTGCTCGCGAAGCTCGACGCGGTCGTCGACGAGTTCGACGACTTGCCCGACAGCGCGTTCGACGACGCCGAGCTGCGCGAGCTGATCCGCATGCTCGACGCGCTCCGCGCGCTGTACCCCTGAGACCGCCGCGCGGGCACGTCGTCCGCGCGATCGACGAAACGACCGACTCACGACCCCAGGTAGAACACATGACTAGTCAAGCACTGACACGACAAGCAACCCGTCCGACGACCTCGCTGCTCTCGAAGGTCTTCGCCACCCACGACGACCTCGGCCTGCCGGTCGCGCGCCTCGCTCTCGCCGTCGTGCTGTGGCCGCATGGCGCGCAGAAGCTGCTCGGGTGGTTCGGCGGCTACGGTTGGAGCGGAACGATGGGCTACTTCACCGACACGATCGGCGTGCCGACTCCGCTGGCCGCCGGTCTGATCCTGCTCGAGTTCTTCGGACCGCTCTTCCTGCTGTTCGGGTTCCTCACCCGCCCGGTCGCGCTCGGCGTGGTCGGACTGATGCTCGGCGCGATCACCACCGTGCACGCCCAGCACGGCTTCTTCATGAACTGGTTCGGCGCGCAGCAAGGCGAGGGCTTCGAGTACCACCTCTTGGTGATCGGCCTCGCCGCGGTGCTCGTGCTGCGCGGCGGCGGGCGCTTCTCGGTCGACCGCTCGTTCGAGCGCGACGCGCGGTGACCCGTCCGCCGGGACCTCGGTCACGCGCCGGGACGCGGGCCGAGGTTCCATCCGCGGCGCGACGGCGGCGGCGTCTCGACCGGTCGCAGGAGCGCCTCGCGGACCCGCGCGACCCGCTGGTCGAGGCTGCCCTCGACGACCTCGTAGCGGATCCCGCGCACGATCAGGTCGTGGAGCACCATGCCCTGCATCCGCGCGCGCCACACCGCGTTGTCGCGCCAACCATCCTGCACGAAGGGGATGTCGTCTCCGCAGACGAACGTGCGCGAGTAGCGGCTGGAGCACTCGTCGGCGAGCTCGCGCAGAGCCGGCAGGCTGTCCCGGCCGTAGTAGTGGCTGAAGAAGAGCGTGGTCAGCGCGTTGGTGTCGACGAAGACGTAGCGCGTCGCGCGCAACGCGGCTTCGTCCTCGAGCTCCCGATGCCGGCGCGCGATCTCGAGGTAGTCCTCGAACTCGAGCCGCCCACCGCGCTGCTCGTAGTGCTCGCGACCGTACTCGGGCACCCAAACGGTCCCGAAGTCGGCGGCGAGTCGAGCCGCAAGCGTCGTCTTGCCCGTCGACTCCGCGCCCAGCAACACGACGCGCTCGACGAAGTGTCGATACACGCGCGGATCCAAGAAGCGCCGGTGAGCGTGAACGTCCTCGCGCAGCAGCGTGCCGGACACCGGCACGCGCACCCGGGCGCGATCGACTTCGCGGTGGCGCGCTCCGAGTCGAGCCGCGAGAGGCTCTCCGTACGCTTCGCTCGTGTACACGACGTCCGGACGGAGCCCGTGCTCCAGCAACCAGGCGCGCGTGAAGGACTGTTGGACTTCGTCCGGCGCGTCGTCGAGCGGCGGCTGCGTCGGGACGTGGACCGTCAAGCGCGACGGGCCTTCGTTCGAGTACAGCTCGCGCAGCCACTCGGCGCGGCGCGCGCTCGGCATCGAAGGGAAGTCGGGGTTCGACCACACGAGCACGGTGACTCGGGCGGCTTCCGCGAGCGCCGTTTCGATCAGGAGCTGATGTCCGCGGTGCGGAGGCGCGAACTTGCCGACGATCAGCGCGTGCTCAAATGACGACGGCATGCGGTGAGGTGCTCGTCGAGCTCTTCCGACGCCAAGCGCGGGCGCCTTGGACCGACATCGCGAAAAGGACGAACTGCAGCGCGAACTGCGCCCAGAAGCCCTGGCGTGCGAAGTAGATCGCGCTCGCGACGTTGACCGCCATCCAGACGAACCAGCTCCAGCGCCACTTGCGCGTCGTGCCCCAGTTGGCGATCAGCGCGAGGCTCGTGATCGCGAACTGCAGCCACGCCCACACCCCCACCAACTCGGTGATCGCCGCGGTGTACGCGAAGATCGCGAGCGTGAGGACCCAACCGAGGTTGTACCAGAAGCCCTCGGCGAAACGGGTGCCGTGACGATCGCGCCGCGCTTCGAGCTTCCACAACCACCAACCGTGGATGCCGAAGATCAGGTAGCTGACCTGGAGCCCGGCGAGCATGTACTGACGCGTGCCCGCGAACAGCAGGAAGTACGGGATCAGGCTGGCGTTCGACCAGTGCCAGTACGTGACGCGCTTCTCGAACAGATGGACGAGCGAGACGACGACGCACACCGAGCCCGACGTGTCGTACACCCACTGCGGCACGTCCGAGAGGAGGCCTCCGAGCGTCATGGCCAACGCGACCGGACGAGTTCAGCGTTCCGCGCGACGCTCGCGCACGAGGCGGGCGGCGAAGAACTCGCCCGCCTTGTAGCTCGAGCGCACCAACGGGCCGGACGCGACGTAGCGGAAGCCCAGTTGCTCGCCGAGCTTCTGGTACGCGAGGAAGCGATCGGGGTGCACGTACTCGCGCACCGGCGCGTGGTTCTCGGTCGGCCGCAGGTACTGGCCGAGCGTCAGGAAGTCGACTTCCGCCGCGCGCAGTCGTTCGAGGCTCTCGACGACCTCCTCGTGCGTCTCGCCGAGGCCGAGCATCAGCGACGACTTCGTGAAGACCTTGCCGTCGAGCCGTTTCGCGCCGCGCAACGTCGACAGCGAGCGCTCGAACGAGCAACGCGGATCGCGGATCTTGCGCTGGAGCCGATCGACGACTTCGACGTTGTGCGCGAGCACGTCGGGCGCCGCGGCCATCAGCGTCGCGAGCGAATCGCCCTGGTAGTCCGGGATCAGCGTCTCGACGATCGTCTGGGGCGCGAGCTCGCGCACACGGCGGATGCACTCCGCGTAGTGCGCGGAGCCGCCGTCGGCGAGGTCGTCGCGATCGACGCTGGTGATCACCACGTAGGCGAGCTTCATCGCCGCGACCGCCTGCCCGACGTGCAACGGCTCGTCGGGATCCGGCGGCGCCGCGCGATCGACGGTCTTGACCGCGCAGAAGCGACAACGCCGCGTGCACTCGTCGCCGAGCACCATCAGCGTCATCGTCGCGTGCTCGCCCTTCCAACACTCGCCGACGTTCGGGCAGCGCGCCTCCTGGCAGACGGTGTTCAGCTTCAGCGACTCGGTCAGCGCCTTCAGCTTCGCGTAGCCCTCGCCGCCGGGCAGCGGCACCTTCAACCACGCCGGCTTCGGCGTGCGCACCGGGATGCCGGCGGGCTTCTCGGAGCTCCAGGCCGGGTTCACGGACGCGCCGGCGGCGGCCTCGTCGGGTCGTTTCTGGCTCATGCGCGCGATTCCCTCGGCGAGCGAGCTTACCAGATGCGCCCGAGCGACGGACGCCGGCCGTGCGCGGCGACACGAAGCCGACGCGAGCCGGCGCCACGCGGTCCGCGGCGGCGGAACGTGCTGCGCGTGGTCGGCTGGGCACCGATCGCGGCCACACGAGCTCGCTTGCGCGCGTGGGGCCGAGCGATCGATTCGTTCACACGAGCTCAGAGCTCGCGCGTCAACCGAGTGCGCAGCCGCGCGAGGACCTCGGCGTCCGCCGGCGCGCGCGAGTTGAGCTCGCGTTGCAGCGCCTTGACCGCTTCCGCGAAACGACCGCCGAAGCGCGCGCACACGTCGCAGCCGGTGACGTGCGACTCGATCTGCGCGCGACGGGCCGCGTCGAGTTCGCCGTCGAAGTAGCTGGAGAGGTCGGTGAGCACCTCACTGCAGCGCATCCCGCCGACTTCGCGATCAGGCAACATGGTCGACTCCCCTCACGAAGGCCGCGAACTTCAGGCGCGCGCGGTGCAAGCGGCTCTTGTGCGCGGGCACGCTGGTGCCGGCGATGCGCGCGGCCTCCTCCGCGGAGAGCTCGGCGACGTCGCGCAGCACGATCGCTTCGCGGTCCGCGGCGCTGAGGCTCTCGAACGCGCGCAGGATCTCGTCGCGTTGCTCGAAGGTGTTCATCGGATCGGTGGTCGGCTCCGCGCCGAGGCCGGCGGCTCTTCCGAGCTCGACCAGCGAGCCCATCTCCGCAGGCTCGCCGGAGCGCTTGCGATGTTGGCGATAGACCGCGTGTCGCGCGATCGAGAGCAGCCACGCTCGCGCGGATTCGTCGCCGCGAAAGCCCGCCGCCGAGCGCCACGCGGCGAGGAACGTCTCCTGGAGCGCATCCTCGGCCCGGGCGACGTCGACCTCGAGCGTCTTGATCACGCGCCAGACCGCGAACTCGTGGCGTTCGACGAAGCGCTCGAACGCAGCGCGATCGCCGCGCGCCGCAGCCGAGAGCAACTCGACGTCTCCGTTCACTGCGCCTTCAGCGGGCAGGTGCGCCATCCGAACAGCGTGTAAAGCGGGCAGCTCCCGATCAATCCGGTGAGCAGCGGAACGACGCCGATCCAACCCCACGGCGTCTTCGGGCCCACGAACACCATCGCGAGCAGCGTCGCGCCGAGGGCGACACGAACCAGGCGTTCGATCGGGTGTTCGTTGGTGGGCAGCAGCTTGGACAGCATTTCCGTTCTCCGTGGTGCGCGCGAGGCGCGTCTGTGTCGGAGGAGAGTCACGGCGGGGTCGCCAGGGTTCGCGCCGGAACGGAATTCCAGGTGGCGCACGCGCCGCGCGGCGTCGCCCGATCGAGCCCGTCGCCTACGATGTGCGCACCGCATGGACGTGGCGAATCGAGGTTGGATCTACCGAGCCCAAGTCGGCCCGGAAGCCCACGGGCTCGAGGTGCTCGCGTACCACGTCGCGCGCTTTCGCCATTCGAACGAAGGCGCATGGCGCGAGTCGATCGAGCTCGGTCGCGTGCTCGTCAACGGCCGACCGACCACCGTCGACGCGCGCCTGCGCGCCGGCGACGAGCTCGAGTTCCACCGCCCGCCGTGGGACGAGCCCGACGCGCCCGCTGAGTTCGCGGTCGAGCTCGAGGACGAGCACGTGCTCGTCGTCTCGAAGCCCGCGGGACTGCAGGTGCTCCCCGCCGGCCCGTTCCTCGCACGCACGTTGCTCGAGCTCGTCCGCGCGAGCGCGCCGTCGCGCGCGGAGGCAGCACCCGCGCACCGACTCGGACGCGGCACGTCCGGCTTGATCGTCTTCGGCAAGAGCGCGCTCGCGCGTTCCTCGCTCGCGCGCCAGTTCCGCGAGTTCGCGCCGCGCAAGACCTACCTCGCGTGGGTCGAGGGTCGCGAGCTCCCGACGTCGTTCGCCGCGCGCCAACCGATCGCGCGTGTCGCGCACGGACCGCTCGAGATCCACGTCGCGGCCTCGCGCGGCAAGCCCTCGCTGACCCGCGTGCGTGTGCTCGCTCGCTCGGGCGCGCGCAGCCTGGTCGCAGCGCAACCGATCACCGGACGCCCCGATCAGATCCGCATCCATCTCGCGGCCGCCGGCGCGCCGATCGTCGGCGACCCGCTGTTCGGACCGGGCGGCACGCCGAAGAGCGACGCGCCGCCGGGAGCGGGCGGCTACCTGCTGCACTCCTCGGCGCTCGCGTTCCGCCATCCGGTGACCGACGCGTGGGTGAAGCGGCATTCGTTGCCGAGCTGGGTCACGCGCGACGCCGCGGGTAAGCTCGCGCGATGAGCACCGGCTTCCACTTCCGCATCCACGACGAGCGGCTCGCTATCGCACGGCTCGCGCACGGAGCCAACTTGCCGGATTGGGCGCGGGGACGCTTCGTCAACTTCGCGCGGACGCCCGACGAGCTCTCGATCGTCTGCCCGGAAGCGCACGTGCCGGGCGACGTGCGACACGAGCGCGGGAAGATCGCGTTCGGAATCGTCGGCACCGTGCCGATGACGACGATCGGCGTGCTCGCGGCGCTGTGCGGCGCGCTCGCAGAAGCGCGCGTGCCGGTCTTCGTGATCTCGACCTACGACACCGACTGGTTGCTGGTCAGCGCGGACAAGTTCGGTGAGGCGCGGCGCGCGCTCGAGAGCGCGGGCCATCGCGTCGATGGCGAGCTGCCCGCGCGGTGAGCTCTACGGGTTGATCCGGATCCACCGGACCACGAAATCGGCCTTGTCGCCGTCGTGGTTGTAGTCGGTGTTGACCAACTGCTCCTGGACGAGGAACGCGGCGCCGTACCGGCCGTCGGTGGAGACGCTCGGCTGCGCGAGGTTGTTCAGCGGGCTGACGTAGTCGAGCCCTTGGTGCGACAGCGTCGTGCGCACCAGCATGAACGACCCGATGTTGTCGCGGTTCCAGTCGCGCGTGTCGGACGCTTCGGAGACGCGGAAGAAGACGCTGTTCTTGGCTTGGACGAGACCGCCGTTGCCCGCCGAGAGAGCGGCCGGCCCGCGCGGGAAGACGAAGCGATCGGGATCGGAGTTCGGGAAGTACGCGAACGCCGGGACCTCGTCGAGGACGTCCTTGTCCTTCCACGACTTGTTCTGCGTCTTGCCGAAGGACTGCTCGGCAATGTCGACGAGCACGCGATCGCGCTTCTCTCGGTCCGACATCCAGGTGACGATCGCGCTCTGGATCCCCGCCTTGCTGGGCTCGCGGTCGAAGTTCCAGACGGTGTTGACGCCGAGCGTCGGATCCATCCAGGCGAGCAGCAGGTTGTCGACGTTCGAGTCGTTGTCGTGGTTGCGGCTGTCGGCGTTCTCGTCGACGATGCAGAGGAAGCGATCGTCGAGGTCGCTGATGCCGTCGGAGTTGCCGCCGACGACGGTCATCGCGACCAGCTCCGCCGGATCGTTGAACGGCTGCAGCGGCGTCGCCGTGCTCGTCCAACGGAAGATCGCGTCGTTGACGTCGCCGTCGCCATTCGCGTCGCAGCCGCCGGCACCCATGTCGGAGCCGTCGGCGGACTCGAGCACCGTCGTGCCGACGAACCCCGGCACCGCGAGCACGCGATTGATGCCGGCGAGTCCGGTGTTCTGCACCGGGCTCGCGATCGGATCGGCAGCCCACGCGGCGAAGGTCAGGAAGTGCAGCACTTCGTCGGCCGTGTCGGTGTCGTCGTAACCGCCGCAGCTGGTCGGCTCCCAACCCGCGGGGAACCCGAGGCCGACCGCGTCGTTCAGGCCGGTCGTGAAATCGGCCTGTTGGCCCTCGCTGACCAGGAACGCGACGAGCCAATCACCCGCGCCGAGCGTGCGAGCGCGCACCGGGCTCGCGACGTTCTCCATGCAGAGCTCGGTGCTGAGGACCTCGGCCGCGACATCGGTCGAATCGAGCAACGCGAGCACCGCCGGGTCGTCCGTATCGCCGTCGTTGTTGTGGTCGACGGCCTCGACGAACTCGGAGATCACCAGGAACAGGAGCTCTTCGTCGACCTCCGACAGCCGGACGTGGCACCCGCCGCCGGAGCTCGCCGTCACGTTGTGCAGGACGCGCGTCGGCGTCGTCGGCGCGTCGCGATCCAACCACTTGAGGTTGGTCTCGCCGCCCGCGAGCGGTTGCAGTCGATCGGCGGCGTAGTAGAGCCGATCGGACGCGAGCAGGAACGGCGTCGTCGCCGAGGCGTCGAGGTCGTCGAGGTATTCGACGTCGGGCGCGGACGGGCTGCCGCCGCCTTTGCCGGGGTAGTGCAACAGCACCGTGTCGGTGACGTCGCCGTCCTGGTTCCAATCCCAGGAGTCGTCGCGTTCGCTGACGGCGAGATAGAGGTGCCGCCCGACGAACTCGGCGCTCTTCGTGTCGACGTTGAGCGGGAGCTCGCGCCGCGTCTTCATGTTGACGACGACCGCGCAGTTGTCGGTGAACGACGCGTCGCCGTTCTTCGCGTTGAAGTTCTTGCCGGACGCGGCCTCGTTCGCGAGGTAGACGAAGCGGTGGTTCGCGAACACGATCTTGGAGCTCGACAGCGTCGCGAGCTTGGTCGTGTGCGGCTCGAACGCGGTCGTACCGTCGTCGTCCTCGCCGAGGAAGATGTCTTCGATCTCGTTCTTGACGATGTCGAAGTAGTCCTCGCACGCCGGCAGGAAGAAACCTGCGACGAGCACGAACGGAGCGATCGAAAGAGCGCGACGGAGTCGTTGGCGGGCGTGCGTCATGAATGGGATCCGGCGCGCCTTTCGAGCGCGAGCCGAGCGGTCATGCTAGCACGCGACCCCGCGCGTCCCAGAACGCGCCGTTTCGACGGGCGGTCGGGAAAAGCCTTCCGCTGCGACGACGGCGAGCACGAGCTCGCGGCCAACCGATTCAGCGCTTCCAGCAGGCTCGCAGCCCCTCTTCGAGCCCGAAGCGCGGCGCGAAGCCGAGGGCGGAGAGCTTGGCGAGGTCCGGCGCCCGGCGCGCGACCGAGCCTGGAGGCGCGGGATGCGGATCGAGCTTCGGATGGAAGCCGGTGACGTCGAAGATCGTGCGCGCGAGCTCGTCGATGCGCTTCTCGTGCGGCGAACCGATGTTGTAGAGCCCCGACGCGCCCGCGAGCGCCGCGTCGAGCACGGTCAACAGCGCTCGCCCGGCGTCCTCGACGTAGAGGAACGAGCGCGTCTGGTCCGCGCCGTAGATCGGGAACGGATCGACGCGCTCGCGCACGCGCTGGAGCATCTCGGGGATCACGTGCGTCTGCCCCATGCGCGGTCCGTAGACGTTGTGGAAGCGCACGACGATCGGATGGAGCCCGTGCTCGCTCGCGGCGCCGAACACCGCGCTCTCGCCGGCGAGCTTGCTCGCCGCGTAGGACCAGCGCGGCAACGCGATGCGATCGATCGAGAGGATCACGTCCTCGGGCGTCGGCACCTTGACGAAGCCCGCGTCGACGCCGGAAGCGTAGTTCTCGCTCGAGGACGCGAAGAAGAACGGACCGGACTTCGAACGAAGCGCGAAGTCGAGCACCTCGAGCGTGCTCCGCATGTTGACGACCATCGTCTCGTAGGGATGGTCGGTCACGTACTTCACGCCGACGATCGCCGCGAGGTGGAAGATCGCGTCGAACCGTCCGTCGAGCTCGAGCGGCGCGAGCGCGAGGTCGTCGTGGAGCACCTTGACGCGCTTCCCGTGCTTCGCGGCGAGCGCATCGAGGTCCTCGAGCCCGCCCTTCTTGCCGCAATCGATCGCGACGAGCTCGTCGCCACGCTCGGCGATCTGCCGCGCGAGCTCGAAACCGATCACGCCCGCGGCGCCGGTGACCAGGATGCGTGCGCCCATCGCCGCCTCAGGCCTTCAGCGCCGGCACGTCACCGCGCCCGTAGACGACCAGCTTGATCCCGTTCTCCGCGCAGTGCGCGCCGAGCGCGTCGGTGATCAAGCTCCACGCGTCGACCACGATCGAGCCGCGCGCGAGCTTCTGCTTCAGGAGCTCGGGCAGGTAGTTCTTGTAGTGCGCGTCCGGCAGACAGATCACGACGATGTCGGCGCCGGTCAGCGCGCTCGCGGCGTCCTTGGACATCGCGATCTCCGGGAACTCCTCCCAGAGGTCGATCAACGGGTCGTACGCGCGCACTTCGACGCCGCGCTTCACGAGCTCGCGCGCGACGATCTCCGAGGGCGAGCTACGCGTATCGGCGACGCCCGGGCGGTACGTGACGCCGATCAACGCGGCGCGCTTGCCGGCGAGCCCGGCCTTGAAGTGCTTCTCGATCGCCTCGACGGCGCGCAACGGCATCTTCTCGTTGGTCAGGATCGCACGGCGCGAGAACGGGAGCTCGGCTTCGACGCCGAGCAACTTCTCCGCGCCGAACGCCGCGAGCAGCGCGTCCTTGGTCAGGCAGTAACCGCCGACGCCGAGGCCGGGGAACATCATGTTGTCGTGCGTGCCCTTGCGCAGCCGGATCGAGCGCACGACGTCGAAGAGATCGACGCCGACGCGCTCGGCCATCTTCGCCCACTCCTCGATGAACGCGATGTTGGTCGCGCGGTAGCTGTTCTCGAGCAACTTGCCCATCTCCGCCGCGCGGATCGTCTTGTGTCGCCAGAGCGGGTACTTCTCGACGTTGACGTACTTCGCGAGGAACGCCTCGGCGCGGTCGGAGCTCCGCTTGTCGATGCCGGCGAACGCGCGCCAGAAGTTGTTGACCGAGTCGAGGTAATCGGGACCGGGCATCACGCGCTCGTAGCAGTACGCGAGCATCGGCGGGTCCTTGACGACGTCGACGCCGCGCTTCTTCTGGCCTTCGCAGAGCGCGGGATAGAGCACGCGATCGGAGCAACCGAGCGGGAGCGTGCTCTCGACCGTGACCAGCGTGCCCGGCTGCATGTGCTCGCCGACCATTTTCATCGCCGCGGCGTAGCCGGCGGTCGGGCAGTCGAGAACCTCGGTCTGGCCGGGCTCGCGCACGAGGTCGAGGTTGATGCACGAGATCACGACATCGGCGAGCGAGATCACGCGCGGATCGGTCGTGCCGATCGCGTTGCGCGGCTCCTTCGCCGCGGCGCCGATCACGGTCTCCAGGCTAGGATCGTTCGCGTACGTCGGTGAACGGCCGGCGTCGAGCCGCGCGACCTTCTCGCGACCGGGTGCGTCGTCGCGATCGAGGCCGACGACGAAGAACATCCGCTTCGCGTTCGCCATCGTCCGCGCCAGGTTGGCGACCACCGCGGTGCCGACGAATCCGAGGCCGAGGACCACGATGATCTCCTGGCCGTCTTGCTTCGCCTTCGCGGCGCGTTCCTTGATCTCTTCGAACTTCACTCGGTCTCCTTGACGCTCGTCGAACCACGACCGCACCCGTCCGCCCGAAGGGTCGGCCCGGTCGCCGTGGAGTCGTCGTGGGACGATCCAGGAGCTCGGGACTTCCGCGGGGCGCCGCGCGAACCGCGCACGCCGGGTCGACGACCCGGGAGCGAGCGGCCCGAACGGGGGTTTCGGGAGGGGCTCTGTCGAAAAAAGGGCGCGGCATTCTAGAGCCGGCCCGGCCGCGAACGAGCAAGGAAGGTCCTTCCGGCGCTCCAGCGCGCCCGATCCGGGGCCGTCGCGACGCGAGCACGCGCGCGCCCCGAGCTCGCGGCGCCACGTGAAAGGCGTCGTCGGCCGCTGGAAGTCCGCGGTTCGGTGGGCGTCCCCGGAGCGCGCGTCGACGGATTCGTTCGGCTTCTTGAACGCTCTGGCGCCCGCGTGGCGTGCTGGCTGTCAGACTCGTTTCGTCGTCCCCACCCAGGAGCCCACCATGACCGTGATTCGCTCACTCGTCCTGCTCACCCCGCTCGCCTTCCTCGCCTCGCCGGTCGCGGCGCAATGCACCGTCCAGAAGCTCGTCGATCCGATCGGCGGCTTCGCCGAGCATTTCGGCGATCGCTTCGTACTCGCTGGCGACGAACTCTTCGCCGGCGCGCCGAACCACGACGGTCCGTTCGGCGTGCAGCAAGGCGCGGTGCTGCGCTGGGTCCGAAGCGGCGGCACGTGGACGCTCACCGAGACGATCCACGCGAACCAGAACACCAGCAACACTCAGTTCGGCTGGGGCGTCGCGCTCGCGGGCGACCACTTGCTCGTCGGCGCGTATGCCGACAACGACGCTGGCACCATCGCGGGTGCCGTCCACGCCTTCGAACGCGGTCCGAGTGGTTTCGTCTACCACCAGAAGCTGGTCGGCAGCAGCGCGTCGGCGTTCGAGTACGCCGGGTACGCGGTCGCGGCCGATCGCGACTGGGTCGTGATCGGCGCCACGGACCTCGGCGACGCATTCGACCTCGGCAAGGTCTGGGTGTTCCGCTTCGAGAACGGCGCGTGGATCGAGAAACAGGAGCTCGCCCCCGGCGATCCGACGGTCGCTCGTCACTTCGGCGAAGCGGTCGACATCGACGACGACCGCATCGTCGTCGGCGCGCCGGCGTCGGCTCCGTCGGGCGAGCTCTGGACCGGCGCGGCCTACGTGTTCGAGTTCGTCGGCGGCGTCTGGACCCAAACCGCGCAGCTCGGCGCGCAGGATCCGGAGAGTTTCGATGGCTTCGCGCGCAGCGTCGCGCTCGACGGCGATCGGATCCTGTGCGGCGCGACCGGCAACGACGAGAACGGCGTGCAGTCGGGCTCGGTCTACGTCTTCGACTACGCGGGCGGCGCGTGGCAACAATCGACCAAGCTGGTGGCGAGCGACGCGCAGCAGGGCGACCTATTCGGCGCGAGCGTCGGGCTCCAGGGCGACCTCGCCGTGATCGGCGCACCGTGGGACGACGATGGCGCGATGACCGCGGGCGCCGGCTACCTCTTCGTGAAGGGCACCGGCGGTTGGGAGCAGAGCGCGCGCTTCACTGCGCCCGATCCGCAAGCGGACCACCAGTTCGGACACTGGGTCGCGCTCGACGGCGGCACCGTGGCGCTCAGCGCAGTCCGGGACGCCACGTGGGGCATCCAATCCGGCGCAGATTACGTGTTCGAGATCGGCGGCGAGGCTACCAACACCTGCGTCAGCGAACCGAATTCGACCGGTGTCGCCGCGGAGATCACGTACACGGGCTCGCTGTCGACCGGCGCCAACACTTTCACGCTGCACGCGCAGAACCTGCCGCCCAACAAGCAGGGCGTGTTCTTTTACGGGCCGGTGAGCGCGCAAGTACCGTTCGGCAACGGCTGGGCCTGTGTGCTCGGCGGCTCGATCGGCGTCTTCCGCCTGAACCCGTCCGCGCCCGCCGACACCAACGGGCATCTCTCGCGGCACGTCGACTTCACCGTCGCGCCGGCGGGTAGCGGTCCCGGCACGATCGCGCCGGGCTCGACATGGTACTTCCAGTGCTGGTACCGCGACCCCGGCGTCGGCGCGGGCTACGACTTGACCGACGGACTGCGCGTGGTCTTCTGCCCCTGATAGGCACGGACCGGTCAAGCGCCGTCGACGGGCCTCTGATCCGAGTCGTGCGGGGCTGGCTGCTCGAGGGGGCGGTCAGCCTCGCGCGCGTTTCATCGATTCGGACGGCGCGCGAGCACGCCGCACTCCGGAGCGTTCGAACCACCGCGCGGGTGGATCCCGCGCAGCGAAGGAGTACGTTTACGCGCGATGCGGTACCCGGCGATCCTGCTCGCGCTGCTCGCGCTCGTCTTCGCTGCGCTCGCCTTCGGCACGCCCGATCGGCTGACGTGGGCGCTGGAGAGCTCGCTGATGATCGCCGGCGTCGTCGGGCTCGTGCTGACGCGCAAGAAGCTGCGCTTCACGGACACCGCGTACACGTTGATCTTCGTCTTCAGCGTGCTGCACGCGATCGGCGCGCACTACACGTACACGCAGGTGCCGTACGACCGCTGGTGCGAGGCGTTGTGCGGACGCACGCTGAACTCCTTCTTCGGTTGGGAGCGCAACCACTACGACCGGCTGGTGCACTTCGCGTTCGGGTTGCTGCTCGCGCCGCCGATGCGCGAGATCTTCCTGCGGCTGGTCGATGCGCGCGGGCTCATCAGCTACATGCTTCCGATCCAGATGACGCTCTCGTGGTCGGCGTTGTACGAGCTCGTCGAATGGCTCGCCGCGGTCAGCTTCGGCGAAGGCACCGGCGCGGCGTACGTCGGCACGCAAGGAGACGAGTGGGACGCGCAGAAGGACATGGCGCTCGCCGGCGGCGGTGCGTTGCTCGCGATGCTCGCGGT
>JADLBP010000322.1 GCA_020847695.1 Planctomycetota bacterium | reverse complement strand
GCGAGCAAGCCCTCCTCGGTCAGCGGTTCCTCGGGCTCTGCTTCCGCCTCGTCCTCGCCCGCCGGCTTCGCGGGCGCGGTGCCGCCGCCGTCGGTGCGCGCGGCCTTCAGCGCGATCGCCTTGCGGCGCAACTCGAGCGCTTGCTTCTGCGTGTACGTCTCCTCGTAGATCTTCCGGATCGCTTCGAGCCGATCCATCATCTCCTTGACGAACGGCTCGTCCTTGCTGTCGGTGACGATGAAGTAGTTGGCGGACTCGTAGAGCTTCCAACCCGGCAAGCGCGTCAACTCGTCGGCGATCTTCGCGCGCTTCTGGTCGCGCATCGAGCCGCCGGCGGCGAGCGGCGCCGCGGCCTCGGCGGCGAGCGGCTTGAAGCTGCGCGCGAGCTGTTGGAACACGCTCTCGAACTTGCCCCACTTCTTCTCGCCGGGCCCGTTGCCGACGATCGCGATGTCGACCTCCGGCGACAGCGGGAACACCGCGACGTACATCCGCGCCGGGTCCTGCTCGTTGATCGAGCCGGTGAACTGCAGTTCCTTCGCCTCGAGCTTGCCGACCTTGAGCTTCTTCTCGCCGTCGGCCTTCCACTCGACGCCGCCGCCGAAGTTCTGCTCGACGTACTCGGTCGCGTTTTCCGCCCCGGAGAAGCGCGGCTTCGAGCGATCGGCGTCGGGCTTCTCGCGTCGGTCGAACTTGACCAGGTGCACCTCGTACGCCCAGTAGTAGCCGCTCTTGAGCTGCATGCCCCCGTTGTGCGGCGCGACGTACTTGCCGATCAGGTTCGGATCGTTGGGCTGCGGCGGAACGAAGTCCCAATCCTTCGGCACCTGGATCTTGAAGCCGAGATCGGTCTTGTCCTCGTAGTAGCCTCCGGCTTTCGGCGCCTGCGCGAATACGAGCGGAGACACCGTGACGAGCACGAGGACGAACCAGAGACGAGCGAGCGAACGCGGCATGGACTTCTCCACGGGATGAAGACGAGTGCCCCGATTGCGGAACACGCAGTCGCGTCCATCTGACCTCGCTCCGCCGGAGCATGCAAGTACGCCCTTGCCGACGTGTGAGAGGCGTGTCAGATCCCGATGGACGGCTTGGGAATCCCCGGTCCTCGCCCAACGCGCGCCGGAACGCCCTCGTACCGCCGCGCGAAGTTCGGCACCCTTGCGCCGACTCGATCCCCGTTCTCGCTCCCTCTCGAGGTGACCATGCGCTCCGCGGTCGTCGTGCTGCTCTTCGTCGTCGTCGCCGCCGTCGCCGGCTGGTTCTACTTCCGCTCCCAAGCCGACCGTCCGACCGGCGCCGCCGCACCGACCGCGTCGGCGTTGCCGGCCGCGAAGAGCGAGGCCGCTCCCAGCCTCGCCGGCCCCGAGAGTGTCGCGCGAGAAGAACGCGCGACCGTGAAGAACGACGCGCCCGCGCTGCCCGGGATGGTCATTCCGAAGGGCGCGGCCGCGACGGTTTCGAAAGTCGGGCTGGCCGGCCGCGTCGTCGATCCGACGGGCAAGGGCGTCGGCGGTGCGCGCGTGCTCGCCGCGCCGTCGAGCGACTTCTCGCGCGGGCCGATCGACGCCGAGGGCGGCTTCTTCGGCGAGCCCGTCAAGCCGTGGACGGCGATCACCGCCGCGGACGGGCGCTTCGAGCTGAAGGACGTGTCGCCGGGCACCGTGCGACTTGCGATCCGCGCGTCGGGCTTCGCGTGCTTCGACAAGGCCGACGTGCCGGTGCCCGCCGCCGCGACGCACGAGCTCGGGGAGTTCGCGCTCGAGTTCGGCGTGCGGCTCTCCGGGCGCGTCGTCGATTCGCTCGGCCGCGGCGTCGCGGGAGCGAAGCTCCTGCGCGTCGCCGAGCCGACCGGCGCGTTCATCGTCTCCGTCGGCCGACCGATGGGCGTGCCGCTCGCGACCACCGACGTCCATGGCGGCTTCGTCGTCGACATGCTCGCCGCCGGGCCCTATCGGTTGTTGACGACCAGCGACGACCATCCCGATCAGATCACCACCGGCGCGACCTCGCAGCCTGGAGAGCGGGTCGACGGGCTCGAGATCGCGCTCGCGGAGGGACTCGACATCTCGGGGCGCGTCGTCGGCCTGCCCGCGGGTTTCACCGAGCCGTTGGCGGTCCAGGCGTGGCCGTCGGTGTCCGCCGCCGACTCGACGGAGACCGCGTCGAACCCGGACATGCCCCATCGGGAGCTGCGCAAGACGAGCGTCGCCTCGGACGGCACGTTCCGCATCCGCGGCGCGCGCAAGGGCGGGAGCTACGACCTCAGCGTGCTCCGCGAGAAGCAGGACGAGGGTTGGTGGGGCGATTCGCTGACCGCGCGCAAGCAGGTCGAGGCCGGCGCGCGCGGCGTCGAGCTCGCGTACCAGCCGGAGGCCGCGTTGGTCTTCCAGGTGATCGATCGCGCGACGAAGCGGCCGATCGAGGATTTCGACGTCAGCGCAGGATCCGACTGGCCGACACCGCTCAACGACGAGAACGATCGCATCAAGCGCCACCACCCCGAGGGCCGCGTGCGCTTCGGTCGACTTCGGCCGCGCAACGAGGGGCGTGTGATGCTCAAGATCGAAGCGGTCGGCTACGAGGTCTACACGCGCGACGACATCGCGCTCGCCGAGGGCGAGGAACTGCAGCTCGGCATCATCGAGCTCGCACCCGCGCCGGTGCTCACCGTGCGCGTCGTCGACGCCGCGACGCAGCAGCCGGTCGCCGGCGCGCGCGTCGAGCTCGGCGCCGAGCAAGCGCAGCAAGGCGATCACCGCTTCTCGGTGCGCATCACCAACGACGGCGGCGGCGATCAAATCGAGTTCGGCGATGGGAAGGTCGGCCGGACCGACGACAACGGCGTCGCGCGAGTCGGCGCGATCACGAGCGACCGCTGCCGATTGCGCGTGACGCACTCCGACTTCGCGCCGTACAAGAGCGAGCTCTTCGAGCTGACCGCGGGCGAGAGCGCCGAGCGCACGGTCGCGCTCTCGCTCGGCGGGACCGTCCACGCGAAGCTGCTTGGTGCCGACGGCAAGCCGCTGCCCGGAGCGCGCGTGGAGCATCGCGCGTTCGATCAGTCCGACGCGCCGAACCCGATGGAGGCCGGGCTCGGCGGCGGTGGCGGCGTCGTCACCGATGCGGACGGCATCGCGCACTTCACGCACCTCGCACCCGGTGTCCACGGGTTCCGCGCGAAGGTCGCCGGCGACTCCGGCGGAGCGTTCGCGAGCGGCGGCATGGCGGTGATGGTCTACGGCGGCGGGGACGACGCGGGCGAGCCTTGGATCGAGACCACGGTCACCGAAGGCGGCGAGGCCGACGTCACGGTGGTCGCGCCGCAGCTCTCGCGCGTGCACGGCCGGGTCACCGAAGCGGGCGAGCCGCTCACCGGCGCCACGGTCACGCTCGAGAAGAAGTCCTCCGGCGACGCGCCGCGGATGCCGTTCGGTCCTTCGGGGCCGAACGCGCGCACCGCCGCGGACGGCAGCTACGAGCTCGAGAATGTCCGCGCCGGCGAGTACACGGTGGTCGTGACGCATTCGAGTCGGGTGATGCCGAGCGAGTCCGAGCTGCGCGTCAGCGACATCGACGAGCGCCTCGACCTCGACCTGCCGCTCGCGATCCTCGCGGGTCGCGTGCTCGACGCCCAACAGAAGCCCGTGGTCGGCGCCGAAGTGTGGCCGGAGCGTGCGACCACGGGAGCCGCTC
>JADLBP010000321.1 GCA_020847695.1 Planctomycetota bacterium | reverse complement strand
CGCACGGTCCACGCGCCGTTCGCGTCCTTCAGGTGCGCGTAGCGCGCCGCGTTCGCCGGGACGCGCATCACTTCCGCGAGCGTGCCGCGGCCGTCGTTGTAGTCCGCGCGGTTCCACTCGCGAGCGACGTCGAGCACCGCCGGCCCCTCCATGTTCGATTGCCCGGCCAGGACGAAGACCTGGACGCGGCCCTTCGCGCTCGCCGTCGCCGCGAGTACGGCGACGACGAAGCCGCCGATCCACGCGACGACGCCTCGGACGACTCTGGAACTCATCGGTGCGTTCTCTGCTTGGGTCCTTCGACGGTGATCGCGCGCAAGACGGGTCGCTCTTCGGACGCCTCGACGGCGCGAATCGCAGCCTCGACGGCGGCGACCTTCTTCTGCTTGCAGTCCTCGGGGAAGTCGGCCTCGTCGCGGCAGGCGGCGGCGAGCTCGCGCAGCTCCGGCAAGAGCTCTCGAGCGTGCGCGCCATAGGCCTCGAGGCACCCGAGGATCTCTCCCATCCGCGTCTCGCTGCCCCACGAGTTCTGGCGGCGCGCGTAGTCGACGCAGGCGCGCAGCCCCTCTCGCACGCGGTGCCGCGCCAGGAGCCGCAGCCCCGCGACTCGAATCTCCTCCGCGAACATCTCGCCGCTCGGCGCGCCGTGCTCGACCGCGGCGAGGATGTCGGGCCAGAGCGCGTCGAGTTGCTCCGCGGAGAGCCGGTCGTACACCGTCGCGATCTGCGCGCGGACGAGCCCGTCGTCGGTGCCGAGCATCGCTCGGACCGCCTGCAACAGCGCCTCGGAATCGACGCCGTCGAACGAGTCCGCGAGCAGCCCGCGCCGCGGTCCGGTGTCCACGTAACCGCCGAGGAAGAGCGCGAGTCCGAGGTAGCGCCGCGTCGTCCGACGAGGATCGTCGGGCGTGTCCGCGAGCGCGAGCTTCAAGAGCTCCGGCACCGCCTTGCGCGCCGGCTCGCCGATGCCCGCGAGCGCGTAGGCCGCACGGATCCGCAGCCACGGATCCGGGTGCGCGAGCTGGGTGATCAGCGCGTCGACCGCCGGTGCCGCGGCGGCGCCCGCGAGCTCGAGCGTCTGGCACGCTCCGTAGCGCGCCGTGAGTTCCTCGCTCGCGAGCAACGCGATCACGCGCGGCAACACCTCGCCCGGACGCGCGGCGAGCGCGTTCGCGGCGCGGTAGCGCACCGTCGGCGACGCGCTCCGCAGGCACTCGAGCAGCTCGGGCGTCTTGCGCGTCCGGTACGCGTCCTCGAGATGCCAGGCGTCGAAGTTCCGGCCGTCCGCGATCACCGCTTCGAGCTCGGCGCCGCGCAGCGCGTTCCGCTCGTCGACGCCCTTGCCGGTGAGGTAGAGCTTGCGCAGCGGCAGCGCGTACGTGAGCAGGAACGCGCCGGTCGCGTCCCAACCGTCGTACGAATCGACCTCTCCCGCGCCGCCCTGATAGACGAAGCTGCCGTCCGCGCGCCGCGCGAGGTCGAGATACCAGCGCAGCTCCTCCAGGTGCGCTGCCGCGGCGTCGCGCCCTGCGCGAGCGACGCCGAGCGGACCGAACAAGAACCCGAAGTAGTTGCCGGTGTGCCCGATCTCGCGCTCCGCGTACGAAGCCGTCGACAAGCGCGAGAAGAAGCGCACGGCTTCGCCGTCGCCGAGCCAGTCGAATCCGAGCGCCACCTGTCCGTTCTTGCCGTTGTTGTCGTGCAGGAAGTAGTACGGCGCGTGATCGCCGTACGGGATGCTCCCCTTGCCGACGTAGAAGCGGAAGAAGCGCGCGGACCTCTCGATCGCGCGGCGCACGACCGCATCTTTCACACCGCACTTCTCGGCGAGGACGAGGGAGAGCCAACACACTGCGCCCGCCTGGTTGAGCGCGCCGTAGCCTCCGAGCGCGCCGCCGCGCTCGGGCACGACCAGTCCGTGCCCCCAGGTGCCGACCTCGCTCTGGCCGCACGCGAGCTTCGTCGCGTACTCGCGGATCGCGGGCAACACGGCCTCGTCACCGGTCGCGAGGTGGTACTCGGTCAGGAACAGGTTCGAGAAGCCCCACGACCACGCGAGCATCCCCGGTTCGATTTCGAGCTCGAGGTCGCGCCTCCCGATGCGCCTCGCGAGCTGGCGCACGGGAGCCTTGGAGTCCTCGCGACCTGTCGCGAGCAGGCCGAGCGCCGCGACCAGGCCCGGAACGGAATCGTCGAGTTCGCGAGAGAGCAGGTGCCGCACGGCGCCCTCGACGATGCGCTTCGACTTGGCGCAGTCGTATGGCGCCGAGTCCGCGTAGTCGCCGAGCACGGCGAGCTTCAGCGTCGCCGGCTCCGTCTTGCCTCTGCGCCAACGCAGGACGCGCAAGGCGCCGCGTCGCTCTCCTCCCTCGGCGCGGGTGATCGCCGCGCCGAACGCGCGACGCGCATCGAACGCGAACGCCTCGCCGTCGAGACCGACGAGCACGTCCCCGACCTCGAGCACGCCGTCCGCGGGCGAGCCGCGTTCGACCTGCGTGATCAGGATCTGCCGCGCATCGAGCGTTTCGCAGCCGCGTCCGGCGATCCAACCGCGCGCACCGGTCGGACCGAGATTCCAGTCGTGCGCGTCGTCCGGCGCACCGCCGCGCGTCAAGTCCGGCACGGAGCTCTGCGCGAACGCGAGCGCCGCGGCGAACGCGAGCGCGCACGCCGCGAGGCACGCGCGAAAACTCGAGTGTGAGGTTCTCATCGCAACGCGTCTCGACCCGAGCACGACGGCGACCGCGCGAAACGCCCGCGCACGTCGAGCTCTTCGCTCAGTGTGAGCGAACCGCCGACGGAATCCCACCGCGCGCTCGACGCACCACGCGTTCGCCGGCGAAGTCGCGCAAACGGTGTCGGCGTCCAGGTGAAACGCATCGGCGCTCGGACGCCGATGAAGCGCGGCCGGACGCTCGCGCGCTCGCGACCGCCGCCGCGAGCGCGTCCCGATAAGATGGACCGCCTCTCGGTCCTCGCCGCCCGGCGCGCCACGTTCCGTTCGAACGACGCGCCGCGATCCGCGCAGCAGGGCGTGGGCCCATCTCCCAACAGGAAGCCAGCAACGTCATGACGCACACGCGCATCCTCAGCGTGGCAGCCGCCCTCTCGACCCTCGCGCTCGCCGCGCCCGCCTTCTCGGGCATCCCCGTCACGGTCACCGTCACCGGGACCGTCGAGTACAACCAGATCACCGCGCCGCCGCTCGGGCTCGCGAAGAAGGACGACGTCGCGACGATGACGTTCGTGCTCGACTCGAGCGACTTCGTCAACAGCCCGAACTTCCCGACGCGCGGCTATCGGATCGTGCAGAGCTCGTTCACGCTGACCGCGGGCGCGACGACGATCGGACTGAAGAGCCCGTTCCCCGCCGGCCAGACCCCGTACTTCGTGATCCGCGACAACGATCCCGCGGTCGACGGCTTCCTGGTCTCGACCAACGTCGACCTTCCGTTCGGCGTGTCGCTCAACCAGAACGGCGCGTTCGGGAGCTTCATCGACAACTTCTACGTCACGTACGGCGGGAGCACGTTGCCGTCGCTCGACGTGCTCGATGCGCTCGGCACGTACACGTTCACGGGCCTGCAGGTCTACAACTGGACGATCGACGACGGCCCGGTGAACCCGCTCAGCATCGCGTTCTCGCAGATCGAGATCGAATGCGGCCCGAAGGACGCGGTGATCTACTGCCAGGGCAAGGTCAACTCGCAAGGTTGCACGCCCGGACTCTCGACCGACGCGGGCTCGCCCTCGATGTCGGGCGGACCTTGGAACGTGACCGCGTCCAACTTGCTCAACAACAAGTTCGGCGTGTTCTTCTACGGCTCCGCGGCGCAGAACCTGCCGTTCCAAGGCGGGACGCTGTGCGTGCAGTTGCCGGTGGTGCGCACTCCGGCGCAATCGAGCGGAGGCAATCCGCCGCCGTCCGACTGCTCGGGACAGATGGTGCTCGACATCACGACGGCGCTGCCGGCATCGCTCGCACCGAGCTTCGTCTACATCCAAGCGTGGTCGCGCGATCCGCTCGCTCCGTTCGGGACCAGCTTGAGCAACGCGGCGGAGATCCTGCTCTGCCCGTGACATCGACGCACCGGTCGAGCGCCGGTGACGGAGTGCCGATCTGAGTCGTGCGAGGCCGGCTGCTCGAGCGAGCGGTCGGCCTCGCGTGCTCCCGCGCGCGAGTCGCCGCGCCGACCGAATTCAGACGCCGCGGAACACGCTGCGCGCGTCAGGGGTCTCGCCGTGCAGCACGCGCACGACGTTGGTCGCCGTCGACAGGCAGAGCTCGCGATACGTCGCCGACGTCAGCGACGCGACGTGCGGTGTCAGCACGACGTTCGGCAGGCCGAGCAGCGGATCGTCCGCGCGCGGAGGCTCGACGTCGAGCACGTCGGCCGCGAAGCCGCCGAGCCGGCCGCTCGCGAGCGCGTCGCGCAACGCGACCGTGTCGATCAACGCGCCGCGCGCGGTGTTGATCAACAGTGCGCCCGGCCGCATGCACGCGAGTCGCTCGGCGTCGATCAGGTGCCGGGTGCTCGCGTTCAACGGCACGTGCAGCGTCACGACATCCGACGCGGCGAGCAGCTCGCCGAGCGGCAGGCGCTCGACGTTCGCGCTCGGGCTCGCGCCGTGCTCCGCGACGACGACGCGCATCCGGAACGCCGCGGCGAGCTCGGCGACGCGCCGGCCGATGCTGCCGAAGCCGACGATGCCGAGGACGAGCCCGCCGAGCTCGTCCCCTCGATACCGCGCTCGATCCTCCCAGCGCCCCGCCGCGACCGCGCGCGCGTCGCGCGTGATGCCGCGCGCGAGATCGAGCATCAGCGCGAGCGTGTGCTCCGCGACCGTGTTCGTGTTCGCGCCGGGCGCGAAGATCACGGTGATGCCGCGGCGAGCCGCCGCCTGAGTGTCGAGGTTGTCGAGCCCCGCGCCGGCGCGCGCGATCACGCGCAGCGCGGGACAGCGCGCGAGCAACGCGTCGGGGATCCGCCCGCGACCGCGGGTGAGGATCGCGCGCACGCTCGCGAGCTCGGCGGGCGGCGCGTTCGGCTCGGGCGCGCGCACGATCGCGCCGGCGGTCGCGAGCAGCGCCTCGGCCTCCGGATGCAGGCTCTCGAGCAGCAGGATCATGGCCGCGGTGGGCGTCCCGGCTCGTGGCGACCGACGCTCGCGCCGGGCGCCATGCGGTAGATGCCGGGCTCGGGCTCGACGAGCTCGTCGCGGAAGAGCGCGGGATCGATCTCCGCGCCGCTCGCGCTCGCGATCTCGATCAGGTTGCCGTGCGGGTCGCGCACGAACATCTGGAGCTTGCCGCTCGGCAGCGCGCGCACGCGGCCCCATGGAGCGACGTCGATCGCGCCCGCGGCCTTCGCGCGGCGGAACACGCCCATGAAGTCGGCAACCTCGAGGCAGAAGTGTCCGCGGAACGGCCGCACGTCGGCGATCACGTTCATGTGGATCTGTTGGCGCGCGTTGATGCGGAAGAACTGCGACTCGAAGCCCTGATCGGGAGTCGGATCGAGTGGCAGGCCGAGCACGTCGCGATAGAACGCGACCGCCGTCGCGAGGTCGTCGACGTTGACGTTGACGTGTTGGATGTGCGCGTCGGTGGACATGGCGGACTCAGGCGCGCGTGTAGCGCTTCACGAAGTCGGGATCGGGCTCGACACCCCAACCGGGTCCCTGCGGCGGCAGGAGCGCGCCCTCGTGCAACGCGAGGTCGATCGACGCGAGCTCGCGCAACAACGGTGCGCCGCCCATCGGCACCTCGACGAACGTGCCCGCCGGGCTCGCGAGCGCCAGCGTGCGCGCCGCCTGGAACGAGATCGCCGAGCCCCAGCAGTGCGGCGCGAGCTCGAGTCGGCTCGCCCACGCGAGCGCGGCGATGCGCTGGCCCTCGCTGAAGCCGCCGGCGATCGCGAGATCGGGTTGGAGCACGTCGAGCGCGCGGCGCTCGATCAGCTCGGCGAAGTCGAAGCACGAGAACTCGCTCTCGCCCGCCGCGATCGGCAGCGCGGCCGAGCGCCGCACCTCGGCGAGCCCCGCGCGATCGTCGGAGGCGACCGGCTCCTCGACGAAGCGCAGCTCGAGGTCGGCGGCGGCCGCGCAGAAGCGCCGCGCTTCCGCGACGTTCAGCGTGCCGTGCGCGTCGACCATCAGCGCGATCCCGGGTCCGAGCGCCGAGCGGGCGGCGCGCACGCGCGCGAGGCTCGCGGTCACGCCGCCGTCCATCGCGCCGATGCGCATCTTGACGGCGCGGAAGCCCTGTTCGGCGTAACGACCGAGCTCCTCGGCCAACCGATCGACACGCGCCCAACCGCCGCTCGCGTACGCCGGGATCGACGGACGGCACGCGCCGCCGATCAGCGTCAACACCGAGCAACCGCGCGACTTCCCGAGCAGGTCCCAGAGCGCGAGATCGACGCCCGCGATCGCCGCCTGGTGCACGCCGCGCCGGCCGAGGATCGGCATCGCGCGTCCCGCGCGCTGCGCGAGCGTCGCGCGCGAGCCGTTCAGCATCCGCTGGCCGAGCGCGCCGATCTCTGACGCGTCCTGTCCGATCAAGAGCGGCGCGAGCTCCTGCGTGACGATCGCCGCGAGCGCGGCGCCGTTGCCGCTGCTGCCGACCGCAGGCTTCGCTTCGCCGTAGCCGACCGCGCCGCCTTCGGTGCGGACGGTGACCAGCACGCCGTCGAACGCCGCGATGCGCCCGAAGTCGGAGCGGTGTTGCTTGTCGGCAGGCAGGGGAACGTGCAGCCAGGCCGCTTCGATGCTTTGGATCTTCACGCGTGCTCGCAGGGTTGGGGCGGAGGGAGCTCGCGCGTCGCGCGAGCTGGTCTTCGAGGTTCGGGGAGTGGCTCGGGTTCGCGAGGAGCTCGAGGGCGAGCAGCTCGGCCGCTCGGTCGGCCGCTCGCGAAGCGAGGCTCGTCGAACCCGCTCAACGGATCAGCGGCAGCAGCGTGCGAGACGCCGTCTCGTAGAGCATCGTGTAGAACTCCTCGGACAGCAGGCTCGAGCCGTGGTCCTGGATGAACTTGAGCTGCTCGGGCGAGATGTCGACCGGATTGCGCTCGACCTGGTTCGGCCACGGCGACACGGGCGTGCGATCGACCGGAGCGACAGCTTCCATCGTCAGCGCGCCGTCGTAGCGGCACTCCTTCAGCGTCGCGACGAACTTCTTCCAGTCGATCGCGCCCATCCCCGGTGCGAGGCGGTTGTTCTCGGCGACGTGGACGTCGGTGAGGCGCGGCGCCGCGGTGCGGATCGCGGCGTGCATGTCCTTCTCCTCGATGTTCATGTGGAAGACGTCGAGGCAGACGCCGCACTTCGGCCCGACCGCGGTCGCGAGCGCCATCGCTTGGTCCGCGCGGTTCAGGAAGTACGTCTCGAAGCGATTGAGCGGCTCGAGCGCCATGCGCACGCCGCGCTTCTCCGCGAGCGCGTAGACCTCCTGCAGCCCCGCGACCACCCACTTCCATTCCTCCTCGGGCGTGCCGTCGGGCGCGACCTTGCCGACGGTCGCCGGCACGATCGTGATCTCGTGGCCCTCGAGCTCGTGGACCATCTCGACGACCGATTTCATGTACTCGACGGTCGCGGCGCGCTGCTTCGGATCCTTCGCGGCGAGGTTGCGATCGCCCAGGGTCAACGTCACCGCGCCCCAGCACTTGATGCCGTGTTTCGCGAGCAACGGCCGGCAGTCCTTCGGCGGGTATTGCTTGGGCTCGCCGCTGATCTCGATGCTCTCGAAGCCGAGCCGCTTGATGCGCTTCAGCGTGATCTCGAGCGGTTCGGCGCGCATCCAATTGTGCGTGGAAAGGTGCATGGGAGAGCCTCGCGACGGGGACAGGGGGACGGACGTTCGCGGATCGATCGGGAGGCGGCACGGCCGACTCCCGGGCCCAGCCTAGCATCGACGGTTCGCTCGCGGTCCGACGCCGCGCGAGCGTCCGACGCGAGCGCGAGCACCGCGCTCGATCGTTCGCGAACTCGGCGGTCGAGCGCTCGCGAGCCCGCAGACCACGCCCGATGCGTGCGTTCAACCGCCGGATGCGCGCGGGGGCGACTCGCACGGCTCGCCGGTCGGCGGGACCAGCGCCTCGAGCTCGCGACGCGCGTCCGCCCACGCGGCGCGCAACGCGCGAAAGCCCTCGCTCGCTTCCTCCAGCATCGCCGCGCGTCCGCGCTCGTCGACGGCGGTGATGCCGTGGTCGAGCGCGACGAGCTTGGGATTCTGCTCGAAGCCCTCGTGCGCCGACGCGAGCTCGAGCCAACCGCGCTCGCCGCGCACCGCGATGCGGTCGAAGCCGGAGTCCGGCACGCGATACGAGCGCTCGCCGGACGGCACGGTCTCGATCCGAGCGGCGATCGCGCGCACCGCGGCGGCGACGCGTTCGGGCTCGACGCGGCCGCGGAGCAGCGTTCGCTCGCCCGAACCGCCTTCGCGGCTCCACACGACGGTTCCGTCGTCCCAGACCGCGACGTCGAGCGTCGGTCCGAGCTCGGGCGCGAAGATCTCGTTGCCGGCCTCGTGATCGAGCGCGAGCGCCGCGGCGATTCCGCTGGTCGCGTCGACCCAAACGCGCGGCTCGACCCGCGCGGGAGCGCAGGCAAGGCAAGCGAGGGCGAGACCGAGCGCGAGCTTCAACGTCCCGAAGCTAGCACGCATTCTGCGGCGCGCTCGCTCCCGCCGACTGGCGCGGCGCCGCGGACGCTCAGTCGGTCGCCGCGCCGCCGGACGAGCAGCAGCTCGGCGCGTCGAGGTCGGGATCGACGCCCTTGGACGCGAGGTAGCGCGCCAACAGCGGAGATCGATCGAGATAGGCCAACAGGATCAGGTCGCCTGAGTCGACGGCGAGGCGCTCGGCGATGCGCGCGAGCTCTTCGTCCTCGGGCCAGCGCAGCCCGAGTTCGACCTCGTGCAGGAACGTGACGTCGAGACCCAAGCGCTCGGCGAAGGCCGAGGGGCTTTCGTCGCCGCGCAGACAGCGCAGGCGCGTACCCAATCGCGGCGCCGCGGGATCACTGCCCATGGCAACCTGCCCGGCGAGCGAGCCAGTAGAGCGAGAATGCGGTCAAGGGAGAGCTCCGTACCTTCTTGGGGAGAATCGCAGGGTCGCGGGGGCGACCCGATCGCAAACGGACGAGAGACGCCGCGAACCCATCGACGGAGCCGCGAGGCTCCTTCGGCGCGAGAGCCGAAAGGGATCACGATGTGCGGGCGCGCGCGCAGATGGATGCGCGCGGCGACGGTCGGGAGCCGGGAACCTCGCGGCTCGAACCGAACGACGGACGCGACTGCGTCGCCCGCGCAACGTCCGACGTGCGACTCACCGCTGCGGGAGGACGCAGTCGTACGGGATCGGGGACGCGGTGCGGAGCGCATGCGCAGGGTCCGGCCCCAAGTTCCGCTCGCGCCAGCGCGCAGGTCGACCGCCCGCGCCGGACGCGGCGGGGGCTCGAGCCCATCGATGGCGGTTCGCGAGAGCGTTCAGAGTCCGGATGCACAGAACGTTTAGCACACGCCTGGGCGAGTAGCGAAGCAGGGAATCCTGCTCCCATCGGCGTCCGAGGATGGAGGCCACCTGCCCCGACCGCCGAGTTGGCCCGGTGCGTCGTCCGAATTCAGCCTGGCTTGGACGAGATCATCCCGCTTCCGCGGGCGCCCGGGTGGCCGGCCGTCCGGGCCGGACAACCTCGCGCCGATCCGAGATCGTCGGCCGATCGCGCCCGACGCGCTGCCCCGGCCACCGGGCCCTCGACCGGCGAAGCAAGTGGGTCGCCGCGACGATCGGCCCAGCGATCGAGACCAGGTCGCGCCGACCTGGTCCGAGCGCCTGACCGCGCCGCGGGCCCGACGGCCCGAGTGATCGGCCGCCGGACGCGAGGCGCGAGGCGCGACCTACTTGCGCACGCGCACCGGGAACGGCGGCTGCACCGGCGCGCTCGGCGGGTTCGCCTTCAGCTCGGCCAGGATCTCCTCGATCGCGCGCTCGAGCTGCGGATCGCGGCCCGCCTGGACCAGCGCGGGCAGCTGCTCGACCTCGATGTCCGGCGGCACGCCGACGTTCTCGACTCCGAAGCCTTCTTCCTCGGTCCAGAATCCGATGTTCGGCGCGGTGACCTCGCCGCCGTCCATCAGCTCGGGGAAGCCGAGGATCCCGACGAGCCCACCCCACGTGCGACGGCCGATCAACTTGCCGAGCGCGAACTTCCGGAACATCCACGGCAACAGGTCGCCGCCGGAGCCCGCGGTCTCGTCGATCAACATCACCTTCGGCCCGAAGATCGCCGCCTGCGGCGTCGCGAAGCTCTCGCCGTAGCGCGTCGCCCAACTGCTGACGTACGGACGGCGCAGGATGTCGATGTAGTAGTCGGCGACCGAGCCGCCGCCGTTGTGTCGCTCGTCGACGATGATCGCCTGACGGTCGGACTGCGGGAAGAAGTAGCGCTTGAAGTACTCGAACCCGAGCTCTGCGGTGTTCGGCACGTAGACGTACGCGACCTTGCCGTCGGTCGCCTTGGTCACCTTCGCGATATTGCCCTCGACCCAATCGCGGTTGCGCAGCGCACCTTCGTCGGCGATCGGCACCACTTTGACTGTCCGCGAACCGGTGCCGTCGGCGTTCGGACCGACCGTGAGCTCGAGCTGCTTGCCCGCGCTGTTCTCGAACCGAGCGTAGAGATTGTCGTTCGCCGTCAGGTCGCGACCTTGCACCGCGAGCAGGTATTCGCCCGCCTTGACGCCGACGCCGGGCTCGGTCAGAGGCGCGCGCAGCTCCGGCGTCCAGTTGAGGCCGCCGTACACCTTCTTGAAGCGATAGCGGCCGTCCGCGAGCTCGTAATCGGCGCCGAGCAGCCCACCGGGCACCGTCTTGGCGTCGACGAGCGTGTCGCCGCCGCCGCCGCGGCTGTGGCCGACGCCGAGCTCCGAGCAGAGCCACATGATCACGCGGTTCAGGTCGTTGCGCGTCGCGAGATGGGGCAGGAACTGCGCGTAGCGCGCCTTCATCGCCGGCCAGTCCGCGCCGTGCATCTTCGGGTCGTAGAAGTAGTCGCGGTTGATCCGCCACGCCTCGTCGAAGATCTGCCGCCACTCGACGCGCGGATCGATCTTCACCTCGAGCGCGTCGTACGCGAGCTTGCCCTTGGATTGGTCGAGCGAATCGCCGAGCGCGGTGACCCACGCGCCCCCCGCGGTCGTGAAGAGCACCTTCTTGTGATCGTGCGTCAGGACGAAGCTCTGCACGCCCGACAGCAGGCTCTTCTCCTTGCGCGCCTCGAGATCGAAGCGCGAGAGCGAGCTCTGTCCCCCGCTTCCGCTGAACTCCGCACGCTCCGCTTTCAGGTAGAAGAGCTGGCCCGCATCGCCGGCGCGCAGGCCGCTGTAGAACCCGGAGCCGAGCGGCAGCGCGACGATGCGCTGGCCGAGCCCCTCGAAGTCGATCTTGGTCGCGGCGACCTTCTTGTCGTCGGCCTTCGATTCGTCGGGCTTCTTCTCGTCGGACTTCGCAAGCGCGCTGTCGGTCGGCTTCGCGTCTGCCTTTTCGGTCGGCTTCGCGTCCTTCTCGGTCGGCTTGGCCGCCGGTTCCTCGTTCGGCTTCGCCTCCGTCTTCTCGGTCGGCTTGACCTCCGCGAGCTTCTCCTCGTCGCTCTGCTTGGCGAACGGCGACGGCGTGTCGCTCGCCAGGCACACCAGGTAGAGCGCGTTGGTCTGCTCGATGTCGCTGCTCGCCTGGCTGAACCACGTCAGGAACGGGCCCGCGTCGGTCGAAGCGGCGAGGTAGAGGTACTTGCCGCCGGCGTCGAACACAGGAGAGGTCGCGTCGGAGAGCCCGTCGGTCAGCGCGTGCGTCGTTCCGCTCTCGACGTCGTGGAGCTCGATCGTGCGGAAACCGGTCTTGGTCATCACGTCGTACGCGAGCCAACGCGAGTCCGGCGACCAACTGTGCGTCATCGTCGGGAAGACGCCGTACATCGCGTCGGCGGCGATCCGCGTCGACTTGCCGCTCGCGACGTCGAGGACGTACAGCGCACGAGCGTTGTCGACGTACGAGAGCTTCTTCGAGTCCGGCGACCACTTCGGGTCGAAGTAGAAGCCTGCTCCCTCGAGCGCGAGCGACCGACGCTCGCCGCGGCCGTCCTGCGGCGCGAGCACCAGCCGGTTCTCGCCGCTCTCGTCGGAGAACCACGCGATCGTCTTGCCGTCGGGCGACCACGCCGGCGTGCGCTCGTTCGCGCCCGGCGTCTCGGTCAGGTTGCGCGGATCGCCCTTTTCCGCGGGCACGGTCAGGATCTCGCCGCGGAACGCGACGGCGACGCGGGCACCGGACGGCGACGGATCGGCGGCGCGGACGTACTCCGCGCCCTTGACGAAGCGCGGGCGCGTGTCGGCGAGGTCGGCGGCGACGCCGAGCACCAGGCGCGTCGACCGACCGATCGCGGGATCGAAGAGGTGCAGCCAACCGGCCTGCTCGTACACGAGCTTGCCGCCGCCGCTCGAGAGCGACTGGATCGGGAAGTCGGCGTGCTGCGTCAGTTGCGTCACCGCCTTCGACGTCGGGTCGTACGCGAACAGGTTGAACTCGCCCGCGCGATCGGAGCGGAAGTAGAGCTTGCCGCCGAGCCACGCCGCGTCGGTGTCGTTGCTGCGGCCCTTCGGCTGCGGGACCTCGGTCACGCCGCGGTTGTCGAGCGAGTAGATCCAGATGCGGCTGGTCCGGCCGCCGCGGTAGTTCTTCCATTGCTGGAAGGCGTCGGACAGCGGGTTGTAGGCGAGCTGCTTGCCGTCGGGCGAGAACGCGACGTCGTTGCAGCTCGGCAGGTCGTAGCTCTTCGGGAAGCCGCCGCGCACGTCAACCGAGAAGAGGTGCCAGAAGCGGCGCGTGTAGACGTCGCGCTGCGAGAGGAAGGCGACCGACGCGCCGTCGGGCGTGAAGCCTTGGACGACGTCGTCGCCGGGGTGCCAGGTCAGGCGCTGCGGCTCGCCGCCGGCGACCGGGACCAGGTAGACGTCGAGGTTTCCGTCGTACTGGCCGGAGAACGCGAGCCACTTGCCGTCCGGCGAGAAGCGCGGCCGCAGCTCGAGCCCCGGATGCGAGGTCAGGCGCCGGACGTTCGAGCCGTCGAGCCGCGCCACCCAGAGGTCGCTCGCGTAGACGAACGCGATGTGCTCCGCGCTGATCGCCGGCTGCTCGAGCATCCGCGTGTCGGTGGTGCTGACGCCGTCGGGGCGAGCGACCGACGCGGGCGTCGCCGGGACCGGCTCCGGGGTCGGCGAGCCTTGCACGGGCGCGGAGCAAGCGACGCAAAGCGTCGAATAGAGGGCGAGGACGGCGTTGAGGCGACGGAGCATGCGAGTTCCTGTTGGGGTTCGAACGATCGACGGCGAGCGACTGTAGCGGCGCGGCACGAACGAACCATCGCGGCCGCGTTCGAACGAGGTTCCGATGCTGTTCCAGCGACCACCTCGTGGTTCCTGCGAAGCGGACGCAACACCTACCTGGCGACGCTCAACTTCCAATGACGAACGTCAGCGCTTCGGTGAGTCCAATGTTGTCGGGCCCGGCAAACCCTGGGTCGCGAGTCCACACCTGGAGCCACACTTGCTGACCCGCCACCAAAGACGGATCAGCACCGCCAGCGATAAACACATTGAAGTCGAAGGTGAGATTCCCCGAACAGTCGTTCGGCGGGGGATTCCCAGCCGAGAACGTCCACGGACCTCGCTCGAGCGGGATCGCGACGCAGAGTGTTCCGCCCGCGAATGGCGCGAGCCACGATCCCACTTCGCTGTAGAGAATCACACCCAGCCGCTGGTTCAGCACGTTGGACGCCTGAATGCCGAAACCCGATCCCGCGGATGCGCTTGGCGCGCCGGTAAACGTCAACAAGGGCATACAGCCCAACGAATTGGCCTTGCCGAGGCAGTAGTTTTGTGGCGTGGGAGGAGCGCCTCGGTCGCGCAATAGCACGTCTACCCAAGAGCCATTGGTGTCCGGAACGACCAGATTGGTCGCCGAGCTCTCGAAGACCACGCGCCGGCCATCCGAGCTGATACCTCCTGCGAATGAGCTCTGGTTCGGTAACGCGCCGGAATTGCCAATACTCGCGAGATCCAACGAACCGGTCGATACGTTGTGCACAAAGACGTCGGCGGCGGTGTTCGTGTCGCCTGCGATGAGGTTCGTCGCGTAGCTTGAAAATGCCACGAAGCGGCCATCGGCAGTCACAAACGGCCCGTAGGAGCCGTCATTCGCCTGGATACCCGTCGTAGAGACACTCACGCGACGCGTGGTACCGGCATCGCGGTCGCGGACAAATATGTCCATGCGAGAATTGGTGTCACCGAGGACGAGATTCGTGGCTTCGCTCTGAAAGGCAACAAAACGGCCATCTGCGGAGATTGACCCGACGGCGCTGACTTTCGCCCCCTGAATGTTCGCGGTGCTCTTACTGATGAGCTCAGTGGTCCCAAGCGACCTATCCCGCACAAAGACATCCCCGAGTCCCCCATTTACATCTGGCACGACGAGATTCGTCGCGAAGCTGGTGAACGCGATGTAGCGCCCGTCCGCGGAGAGCGTCGGCTGAAAGCTGACCGAGTTCGCCTGGGCGCCGGACGATGTGACGCTGACTATCTCCGTGGTTCCCGCCGACGACACACGTGCGAATACGTCTCCGAACCCGTTGGTGTCGCCGGGCACCAGATTGGTCGAGTTGCTCTCGAATGCCACGACATCCCCGTTCGGCGCGATCCGCGCATTGAAGCTGCGATCCGCACCAAAAACACCGGAACTGCTCTGACTGACGAGCTCAGTCATGCCAGTCACCCGATCGTGCAAGAAGACGTCGTCGAGCACATTCGTGTCGCCGAGAACCAAATTATCTGCGGCGGAGTGGAAGACGACGCGCGTGCCGTCAGCCGAGATCGATGGCGCATAGCAGTTCCAGTACGACTGCACACCGCTGGAGTTTACGCTCACGACTTCTGTCGTTCCCGCGACGAGATCCCGGACGAAGATGTCGCGAAAACCTCCATTGGAGTCGAACGCGATCAGGTTGGTGCCATCGCTCTCGAATGCCACGTAGCGACCGTTCGCGGATAGAGCTGGCAGTCGGCTCAGGGAGTTACTCTGGACGCCCGCACCATTCACGCTCACCACGCTAGTGGATTGCGCGTTGGTTACAGCGCGCGACGCGCCGAGGGACAGGCACAAGACGGTCAATGATCGCAACGACATCACCCAGTTCCTCTGCGTCGACTCTAACCGAACAGGCTTATTTAACGCCAGGCCAGTTCTTGGCGCCAAGACTCTAACACTGGCTCGCGGCGACAGCCAGCGCGCTGACGTTAGGATTTGGATTCCCGTTTCCCCACCAGAAAGTCCCGGCCTCTCGAGGCGCGACTCGGCGGCGATCGGAGTGCTGATGAACACCCGCGGACTGATGGAGACGATCGTGCTCAACATCGGCCTCGACCTGAAGGTGCTCTCGCCGACGCTGTTCGCGATGCTGGTGATCATGGCGGTCGCGACGACGGTCGCGACGACGCCGATCCTCGATCGCCTGCGGATCGGGGACGATCGCGCGGACGGGCCCGAGCTCGTCCCCGCGAAATCACGCGGCTGAACGCAGCCCCTCCATTCGACCGGCCCAACTGCGTCGGGGTTCGGATGGAAGCGCCGTCGCGTCGGGTCCAGGGGACTTGGGAAGACGCGCGTCCGACCGCGGACCGCGCCGCACGACCTGCGAAGGAGGCGATCATGGTCGAGACCCTGGTACCGAAGGAATGCGTGCTCGGCTTCGTCGCGAACGCGATGCTCGCGCCGTCGAGCCACAACACGCAGCCGTGGCTGTTCGACGCCGCGGAGAATCGCGTCGAGCTCTGGGCGGACCGCACGCGGGCGCTCCCCGCCAACGATCCCGAGGATCGCGAGCTCGTGCAGAGCTGCGGCGCCGCGCTGTTCAACCTGCGCGTCGCGGTCGCGCACGCCGGGTTCGTACCGCTGGTCAAGTTGCTGCCGAAGTCGGCCGAGTCCGACTTGCTCGCGCGCGTCAGTTGGCCGACCGAGGGCCGCGCGCCGGAGGCGGAGCTCTTCGACGCCATCGCGAAACGCCGCACCTACCGCCGCCGCTTCGCGAAGAAGCCGGTGCCCGAGGGCGCGGTGCGCGCGCTCGAACACGCGGCCGAGCTCGAAGGCGCGTGGCTCGGCGTGCTCGAGACCGACGCGCGCCGTCACGCGGCCGCCGCGTTGGTCGCGCACGGCGACGCGGCGCAGTGGGCGTCGCCGAGCTGGCGGCGCGAGCTCGCGGCGTGGATGCACCCGCGTCGCCGCGGCGACGGCCTGACGCTGCCGGGCCTCGCCGTGCCGGTCGCGCAGCTCGTCGTGCGGACGTTCGACATGGGCCACGGCACGGGCGCGCGCGATCGCGAGCTCGCCGACGGCTCGCCGCTGCTCGCGGTGCTCGGCACCCCGGGCGACACGGTCGAGGATTGGCTCGCGGCGGGCCAAGCGCTCCAGCGCGTGCTGCTCACCGCGGTCACGCTCGGGCTGCAGGCTTCGTACCTCAATCAACCGATCCAGGTGCCGGCGCTGAGGCCGAAGCTCGCGCACCTGCTCTCGCGCGAAGGGTCGCCGCAGCAACTCTTGCGCTTCGGCGCGCCGACCAGCGAGCTGCCGCCGAGCCCGCGCCGCCCGCTGACCGACGTGCTGCTCGAGGATCAGGCGCTCGCGTGACGTCGAGCGGCTCGCGCGTCGCGTCGCGCGCACGACGTCGCGGAGCAATCCCGTGAAGTCGCGCCGCGAGCGCTTCGCCCGGCTCGCCGAGACCCTGCGCGGGCTGCGCGAGCGCGGGGCGCGCTCGGGCGCGCGCTCACGGCCCGCGCCAGGCCGGCCAGCGCTCGCCGACGCCCGGGTGCGAACGCGCGCCCGCGTCGAGCGCGTCGGCGTGATCGGTCGCCTCGTCGCCGCGCACGATCACGCCGTCGATGATCACCTCGGGCCGGCCGAGCAAGCGGAAACCGCCGGCGCTCGGCGGCCGGTAACGCTGCGCGAAGACCAGCGCCTCGCTCGATTGCGTCGCGAGCGCTTCGACGACCAACACGTCGACGTACACGCCGTCCTCGAGCACCCGCCCGTCGCGCGCGAACGCGCAACCGTCGTACTCGTGCGCGTGCTCGGCGAGCCACTGCTTGCCGCCGCGCACCGCTTCTTCCTGCGTCGGAGCCTCGAAGTTGACCAACTGCCGGCCCTCGGCGCCGACCGCGAACGCGAACGGCACGAAGACCTCGCCTTCGGGGAGCTCCGAGACGATCCACGCGGCGTGGGCGAGCGCGAGTCCGGCGAGCTTCACGATCGGATCGATGTGCGCCATGATCGAGCTGCGATCCTCGCGCCGCGCGCGCGCCCCCGCAAGCGCGCCGCGCGGGATCCGCGCGGCTAGCGAGAGTCGATCGCGAAGTGATACGCGCGTCCGCGCGCCAACACGTAGACGTCCTCGTCGAGCAGACAGCGTTCGCGTTCGCGATCCCAGACCTCGAGCCGCAGCACCGAGCGCTCGCTCGCCCGCAGCGTCGCGACGCCGCGCTCGTCCGCGCGCTGTGCGAATGCCTCGGTCTCTGCGCCGCGCTCGAGACCGACGAACCAGACGCCCGGGATGGGTTGGAAGTCCTGCGTGCGCGCCCAGACCTCGAGCTCGATGGGCCGCCGCTCCGCGCGCCGAGCGCGCCAGCTCGCGAACGCGGCGTCGAGGGGCTCTCCCCCGCGGGCGAAACTGACCTCGTGCGCGAAGTCGAGGCGCAGGTCGAAGAGCGCCCGGTCGTCGAGGCCGTTCGCCTCGCGCACCAGCTCGTCCGCCGCGGCGGCGTCGGCGAGCCTCGGCAAGTCGCGGAACCACTCGTAACCCACGTCGTAATGACAGAAGACTCCCTCGCCCGACAGGATGCAGCCCGACGGGCTCCACGCGTGCGCGTGGGCGCTCGGCAACACCTCCGCGAAGCGCGCGGAGTACGCATCGCCGCTCTCGCGGACCTTGGTGTGGAGCCGGAGGCCGCAGAACGCGACCTGGAGCTCCGACCGGCCGCAGACGACGCAGCGATACGACCCCTCCGTGAGCTGCGCGATCGAGTCCCTCCACCCCACCCACGCCAGCGGCAACAGGATCAACGCGACGTCGCCGCGGATCACCCACCGCTTCCAACCGGCCGGCGCGAGCCTCGGGAAGCGCGCGCCGAGCCAACCCGCGAGCGCGAACGCGAGCCCGACCACCAGCGCGAGCCACGGAACCCAGAACAGTTTGGCGGCGAGGTCCATCGATCGCTGCGAGGCGCACTCCGCCGCGCCGCGGCGCGCGCGCGTTGCACCTCGACTCTACCCGCCGCTCGACGTTGGTCACAGCGGATCCGCGCTACGCGCGCGGTCGTACGACTCGAAAGCTCGATCGAGCCGCATCGCCGCGCGCGCCGCGGCGAGGTACGCTCGACGTCTTCCCGGAGGTGCTCGATGCTGCGCGTGCTCTTGGTCGTCGTCGCGGTGGTCGCGCTGACCGCCGTCCTGTTCCAGGTGCTCGCCCGCGAGTCGCCCGCCCTGTCGGACGCGCTCGCGCGCGCTTCGCGGGAGCAGCGCGTCGTGCTCGTCGACTACTTCACGACGTGGTGCGCGCCGTGCAAGCGCATGGACGAGACCACCTGGAAGGACCCGCGCGTCCAGGCTTGGCTCGACACGCGCGGCGTGCTCGTGCGCCTCGACGCGGAACGCGAAACCGAGCTCGCGACGCGCCACGGCATCGACGCGTACCCGACCGTGCTCGTCCTGCGCGCCGACGGAACCGTCGTCGATCGCTTGGTCGGCTTCCGCGACGCAAAGACGCTGCTGGCGGACGTCGAAGCCGCGCTCGACGGCCGCGACAGCGTGACACGCGCGAAGGAGGCGTCGGCCGACAAGCCGAACGACCCGATGCGTCGCGGCCGATACGCGGACGAGCTCGTGCGCGCCGGTCGACACGCCGAAGCGCTCGCGGAGTACCTCTGGTGCTTCGACCACGGCAACGAAACGCCTGGCTACTACGGCGTGCGCCTCTCGTTCCTGCTGAGCTCGATCGAGGAGCTCGCGGAGGAATATCCGCCGGCGCTCGACGCGCTGCGCGAGCGGCGCGACGCGGCCGAGGCGCGCTTGCTCGCCGGCGCGGACTCCGACGCCGACGTCGCCGATGCGCTCGAGCTCAACGATCGACTCGGTGAACCAGGACGGTCGCTGGAGCTCGTCGATCGCTTGCTCGCGAACGGGCCGCTCTCCGCTGCGCTGAAGTTCCAGATGCTCTCGCGGCTGGTCGAGCCGCTCGGGCTCGCGGGGCGTTACCGGCAGCTGCTCGCGCTGACCGATGCTCCGGTCGCGTTCGTCGACTACCAACTTCGCACACATGCGTTCCTCGCGAAGGGCCCCGAAGCCCACGAAGGACGAGTCAACGAGCGTCTCCAACGCGAGTCGGTGGTCGCCGCGACGCTCGTGTACGAGGCGCTGCTCGACGCCGGGCGTGAGGCGGAGGCCCGGGAGCTCGTCGACACCGTGCTCGATCGGGATGCATCCGCTGCGACTTTCGCGCTCTTGGTCGCGTCGGCGGCGCGCGTGCACTCGCAGACGGAGCTCGATCGCCTCGAGCAACGAGCACGCGCGACGCTGCCCGCCGAGACGATCGGTGAGGTCGAACGCGCGCTGCGGCGAGGACGCGACGCTCAGGCGGGCGTCGGCGACGACCGTCGCTAGACTGCGCCGACCCGCGCACTCCGCGCACGCAACGAGCCCCACGTGACCCCAGAGCGTCGCCCTCCTCGCATCTTCCTCGCGACGCCGGCGCCCGCCGGCACTCGGCTCGGCAATCGCATCACCGCGGCGCGTTGGAGCGCGCACTTGCGGGCGCTCGGCGCGCGCGTGACGATCGGACGCGAGTGGCGCGGCGAACGGTGCGACCTGCTGGTCGCGCTGCACGCGAGGAAGAGCGCGCGCTCGGTGAGCGCGTTCCGCGCCGCGCATCCGAACGCGCCGATCGTCGTCGCGATCACCGGCACCGACGTGTACGGGCCGCGCGGGCTCGGCCCGAGCGCGCTGCGCTCGCTCGTGAGCGCCGATCGTATCGTCGTGCTCCAACCCGAAGCCTTGCGCGCGCTGCCTCGCGATGCGCGAGCCAAGGCTCGCGTGCTGCTGCAATCGGCGACTCCGCACCCCGGACGGGTCGCGCGCGCGCACGACGGCTTCGTCGTCGTCGCCGCGGCGCACCTGCGCGCGGTCAAGGACCCGCTGCTCGCCGCGCGGGCGGTGCGCCGGCTCGCCGCGGGCTCGCGGGTGCGTGTCGAGCACTACGGAGCGGCGCTCGACGCGCGGCTGGCCCAACGCGCGCGACGCACCGAACGCATGCCGGCCGACTCGCGCTCCGGCGCGCGCTGGCGTTGGCTCGGCGACCGGCCGCACGCCGAGCTGCTGCGGGCGCTGCGCGTCGCGGACGCGTTCGTGCAGACGTCGCGGTCGGAAGGCGGGTCGGCTGCGCTCGCGGAGGCGATCGTCAGCGGCCTGCCGATCCTCGCGACGCGCATCCCAGCGTCGGTCGGCATGCTCGGCGCGCGCCACCGCGGACTCTTCGCGCCGGGCGACGTGCGCGCGCTCGCGCGGCTGCTCGAACGCGTCGAGACCGAGCCGAGCTTTCGGCGCGAGCTCGCGCGCGCGAGCCGTCGACTCGCGCCACGCTTTGCCCCCGCGCGCGAACGAGCGGGGTGGCGCGCGCTGCTCAGCGAGCTCGCGCTGCTCTGACCGCGCGCCGTGCCTGGCGTGCGCGTCACTTCGCCGCGGTCGAGCTCTGCGTCAGCTCCGCGCACGCCTCGGCGACGCCGAGCCCGCACGCGCGCTCGATCAACGCCCGAGCCCGCGCCTCGTCCGCCGGCACGCCCGCGCCCGCGCGGAGTTGCCGCGCCAGCAGATACGCGCTCTCCGCGTCCGGTGCGCGTTCGAGCAGCGGCGCGGCGAGCGCGAGCTCGTCGCCCGCCGGCGAACCGCCGAGCCACAGACGCACCAGCCCCTTCGCGCCGTCGAGCTCGCCGACCCTCGCGCTCGCCGCGTAGCAGGCCCAAGCACGTCCGCGATCCTGCGGCCGGCCGCGCCCGAGCTCGTACGCGCGACCGACCAACGTGGTCGCGCGCGCCGCCTGGCCCGGCAACGGCCGCTGCTCGAGCTGATCGAACGCGCGCTGCACCACCTGCGGCGAGATCGCTTCGCCCCACGTCAGGAACTGGCGCGCGACGTTCTCGCAGCCGCGCGGATTGCCGAGCTCGCACGCGCGCGCGAAGTAGTGCGCCGCCGCGCCTCGGTTCTGCGGCACGATCTCGCCCTCGAGGTAGATCATCCCGAGCTGATTGCACGCGGCTGGATCGCCGAGATCGGCGCGCGAGCCGACCATCTTCATCCAGTTGCGGCCGGCGGCGGGCTTCCCCTGCTCGTACGCGCTGCGCCAGAACGCGACGGTGCCTCCGGGATGCGGTGCCTCGACGAACCCGGTCGCGAACATCGTCCCGAACAGCGCGCTCCACGCGCCCATGTACACCAGATTCGAGCGCCGTGGCTGGAAGCGGTGCTCCCAGCGCGTGAAGCGCTCGACGACGTCGAGTCGCGCGAACGCGTCGAGCGCCCGCACGCTCAGGTTGAGCAGCGGCACCGGCAGGAGCTTGTCGTAGAAATCCGGCAACCCGAGGTGGCCGAGCCACGAGAAGAGCACGAAGTTCGCGCCGCCGTAGAGGCCTCCGAAGATCACGCGGCCGAGCGTCGTCTTCGGCGACGTCGCCGGATCGGTCACCAACAGGTGCAGACCGAGGAAGATCGCGATCGGGATGTTGGTGTCGACGAAGTGGTAGACGCCGGTCGTCTGCGTGTAGATCAGATTGCCGACGTAGAGCACGGCGACCGCCGACAACGTCATCAGCGTCACGGAGAACAGGTACTGCACGATCAAGCCGACGACGAAGATCCACACGTACATGTGCGGCGCCCAACCGAGCGTGTTCGCGACCTCGATCCCCCACGTCAGGTGCGTGGTGCCGGTCGCGATCAGGATCAGCGAGCAGATCGAGAGCCCGAACGCCGACGGATTGAAGATGTGCGTGTTCTTGCCGTCGCGCTCCCAGCGGATGAACTCCTTCGCGAGCGCGCAGCTCGCGATCATCGCGAACTGGAACACGAACCAATCGTCCTTGAACCAGAGGAACAGGTTGGTGCTGAAGATCACCGGCACCGGCCCGAGCCCGAGCCGCCAGTTGCGTCCGCGCGAGAGCGTCAGCAGGCCGTCGAACGCGAACAGGAACAGCATCTGCCCGAGGATCAGCGGCGCCGCGTCGTACACCTTCGGCCAGTACCAACCCCAGTACGCGTAGATCGAGAGCTGCACGCAGCCCTGCACGTAGTGCGACTTCAGCGGCCGCGCGAGCTCGACGGCGAGCGTCCGCCCGGAGCGCTTCGCGCTGAAGTGCAGCCAAGCGGTCCACACGACCAGGCCGAGCGCGACGCCGACGAACGTCGCGACGAGCCGCGGCTGCCCGGCGATCGGCGGGAAGAGCACGAGCAGTCCGAGCGCGCTCGCCAGCGCGAGCGGCAGCTTCGGAAAGAGCCGTGTCGACGTGCGCGTGGCGCACGCGGCGGCGCTTCCGAATCCGGCGTGAACGGACTGGTCCATCGCAGAACTCCCGTCGCGTCGGCCAAAGTTTGACGCGCGTCTCGAAAGGGTACGGGCCCGGTTACGAGCCGCCGCTCGACCCGCGATCGCTATGCGGAGTCGCCGTAATCGTTACGCGCTGCGCCGCCGCGCGGACGACCGTCGATCGAACGGCCGGGGATCGCCCGACCGCCGCTCAGGTTCGGCCGGTCCAGTCCGGCTTCGACGCGGCCTTCCAGCGCGCGCGGATCGAGTCGTGGAGCTCGCCCGCGAGCGGACCGGCGCGCAGGAGCTCGGCGTTCTGCGCCCAGCGCTCGGGCTTGGTCGTGCCGACGATCAGCACGCTGACTCCCGGCTGCATCGCGGTGAAGCGCATCGCGATCCCCGCGGCGCCGTTCGGCGAGCTGTCGGTGCGCAACGGACCGGTCGCGAAGTCGTACGCGAGCTCCTGGAGCCGCTCCCAGTACTCGACGTGGTAGTCGTTCGACGGCCGCGCGTCGTAGCGCCACACCGCGTTCGCGATCGGGCGCTTGGCGATCACGCCGAGCCCCTTCTCCTTCGCGAGCGGGAGCGTCAGCTCGATGCACTCCTGATCGCAGACGTTGATCGAAGTCTGCAGCGCGTCGAACTTGCCGCTCTCGATCGCCCACTTCGCGGCGAGCGAGTCGCCGCTGTAGCCGACGTAGCGCGTCTTGCCCTGCTTCTTCGCCTCCAGCAGCCCTTCGATGCACTCGCCCTTCTTCAACTCTTCGAGCGAGCACGAGTGGAGCTGCACCAGGTCGATCACGTCGGTCTTCAGGCGCTTCAGGCTGCGCTCGATCGACTGCAGCACGCCGGCCTTCGTCCAATCCGGGCCTTCCTTGGGCGGCTCGGACGTGTGCCCGCACTTCGTGAAGAGGTAGAAGTCCTTGCGGCGCGCGCCGACCGCGCTGCCGATCTTGAGCTCCGAGTCGACGTAGCACTCGGCGGTGTCGATCACGTTCAGGCCGGCGTCGAGCGCGGCGTTGAGCAGCTTGTCGACCGTCGGTTGGTCCGCGCCCTCGTATCCGATCTCGGCGCCGCCGAAGCCGAGCACCGCGACCTGCATGTCGGTCTTGCCGAAGCGCCGACGTTCGAGCGCCGGCGGCTTGGCCGCGTCCTGTGAGCGACCCGCGCTCGCGCCCGCCCACGCCGCGAGCGAGAACATCGCCGCCGATCCAGCCAAGACCTCACGCCGCGAAGATCCGTTGCCGAACATCCCGTCCTCCTTCGAAGTCCGCCGTCCACGGCGACGCGCGCCGCACGCCGGCATCGTACCCGTGAGCGCGGGAGATCCGGCGGGGAGAACCGGACGCTACTTGCCGTTCGCCTCCGGCACGGGACGGCCCGACGACGCGAGCACGCCTCGACACCGAGCGTCGCCGCGCCGCGCGCCTTCCTCGAACAACGCGGCCGCTCGCGCGGCGTCGACCGGCCGTCCGAGACCGAACTGATAGGCGCTGCCGAGCAGGTAGTAGATCGCGCCCTCGGCGCCGCGCTCGCACTCCGCCTCCAACAGGTCGAACGCGTGCTCGACGGTTTGGCCGGAGAACGCGCCGTCGGTCGAGAGGAAGAGCGTGATCAGGTTGGCGGCGCCGGCGACGCTGCCGAGCTTGGTCGCCTGGCCGAAGTAGCGGACCGCCTTCGCGCGGTCCTGCTCGACGAGCTCGCCGGCGAGGTGCATCCGCCCGAGCTCGTTCCACGCCGACGCCGAACCGCCGCGCGCTTGCGACTTGACGACCTCGACCAAGCCTCGCTCGGCTCGGAAGCGTCCTTCGTCGACGGCGTGGCGCCAGAACTGATAGGTGCTGCCTTCGTGCGCGCGCTGCACGTAGCCGGTGCTCAGGAGCACCGTGAAGAGCACCGACCAACCGCCCATGTGCACGACGTTGAGCCCCCGCGCGTCGCGGCGGGCCTCCCAACGCCCGTAGGCACCCGCGAGGCCGCGCCGCGCGAGCGCATCGATCCACGGCACGCACAGGTTGAGCACCGGGATCGGCAAGAGCTTGTCGTACACCGTCGGCACGTCGAACTCCGCGAGCAGCCCGTAGAGCGCGAACGCGCCCGCGCCGTAGAGCGCGCCGAACATCACCTTGCCGGCGTTGCTCCGCGGCGACGTCGCGGGGTCGGTGACCAGGAGGTGCAACCCGAGGAAGACCGGCACCGGGATGTTCGAGAAGACGAACAGGTACGTGCCGGTGGTCCACTGGTAGGCGAAGCCGAGCACGCAGAGGCTGACCACCGCCGAGACCGTCATCAGCGTGACCGAGAAGAAGTACTGGACGACCAGGCCGAGCAGGAAGATCACCAGGTAGATCTGCGGCGGCTTGTCGAACGAGTCGGCGATGCGACCCGCCCACGTCACGTCGGTGGTGCCGGAGACGATCAACACCAACGCGCACAGCGCCAGCGCGAACGCGGACGGGTTGAAGACGTGCACGCGGCGGCCGTCGCGCTGCCAACGGATGAACTCCTTGCCGAGCGCGGCGGCGGCGACCAACGCGAACTGGAAGACGAACCAGTCGTCCTTGAACCAGATGAAGACGTTGGTGCTGAGCACGATCGGCAACTGGCCGCAACCGAGTCGCCACGCACGGCCGCGCGACCACGAGAGCAACGCGTCGAACGCGTAGAGGAAGACGAGCTGCGCGAGGATCAGCGGTAGCTGGGCGTAGACCTCGCGGTGGTACCAGCCCCAGTAGGCGTAGAGCGTGAACTGGACGCTCGCCTGGATGTAGTGCGACTTGATCAGCGGCACGAGCTCGATCTGAAAGCAGCTCGGCAGCGCGCGCGACCGGCTCGCGAGCACCAGCGACCACACCACGAGCAACGAGCTCGCCGCGACGAACGCAGTGACGAGCCCGGGCGTCGCGGCGACGCGCGGCAGCGCGAGGAACGCGAGCAGCGCCGCCGCGAGCAACAGCGGCACGCCGCCGAAGCGTTGCCACCGCGGCAGCGGCCGGGGCTCGAACGCGCACGGCGCAGAGGGGTCGGAGCCGCAGAGGTTGACTTCGCTCATCGGCGCGGCTCCGACGCTCGGGGCGTGGAGGCGAAGGACCGTCGGGACGCGGAGTCGCGAGCGATGCGCGACGCGGATCGGTGCGGAATCGAGTGGAGCATGTCGAGGTCGAGCTTCGAAGGCGATCGCGGCGCTGTCAACGCGCGTCGAAGCGCGCGACGACCACGTCATCGACCGCCTGCGCGGGCGACCCGCCAGGCGCGTGCTCGCGGCGCTCCCGCGCAATCTCTATGGCGTGCGCGACCGCACCTCCGTCGCGGTCGCTCTCGCGCGGTCGCCGTCCCGCGCGCTCGCAGCGCGCGCACGGACGCACGTTCGCTCGCTCGTTCGCACGAACGTCGAGCGGAACGAACGCGCGACGTGCGACTCCTCGCCGCGGCGCGTCCAGTCTCGACGCTCGAGCCGGCGCGCGAGGATCGCGGTCGCGCGTCGAGCCGCGCGAGCGCCGCCACGCTGCGCAGGGGTGCGCGCGCGAGCCGCGTGATCGTCAGGAGGGCGAAACAAGCGAGCGCGTCGGCCCTCGACGCCGCGCGCACTCGACGCGGAGTCGAGAGGCTCGCGCCGCGAGCTCTGCGCACTCTACGCAGTGGTTCCGACAGTCGCTACGCGCGTCGCACCGGGCACGAAATCGCGCGCACTCTTCCACACTGAGCGCAGTGCCGGTCGCGACCGCGCGCTCCGGCTGGGTTTGCTCGATTGGGCCCCGGGCCTTCGGCCCCCTAGGGAGGAGTACAGCCATGGCGACCAGCGTAGGCACGCGCCCGACGACCTGGGACCTGCTGCGCACGCACGGTTTCGAACGACGCGATTTCCTGCGGTTCTGTGCGATCACGACCGCGGCGATGGGGCTCGACGCGAGCTTCATCCCCCAAGTCGCGCACGCCTTCGAAACCAAGCCGCGCCTCCCGGTGCTGTGGCTGCACGGGCTCGAGTGCACGTGCTGCAGCGAGTCGTTCATCCGCTCGTCCCACCCGATCGCGCAGGACGTCATCCTCAACATGATCTCGCTCGACTACGACGAGACGTTGCAGGCGGCGGCCGGCGAGCAGGTCGAGGAGATCCGCCGCAAGATGATCGCCGAGCACCCGGGCGAATACGTGCTCGCCGTCGAAGGCAACGCGCCGACCAAGGACGGAGGCGTGTACTGCACGATCGCGGGCGAGACGTTCGAGAAGGTGCTGCTCGAAACCGCCGAGCACGCGAAGTTCGTGATCGCGTGGGGCTCGTGCGCGTCCAACGGCTGCGTGCAGGCCGCGTCGCCCAATCCGACCGGCGCGAAGCCGATCCACGAGCTCGTCCACGGTAAGCCGATCGTCAAGGTGCCGGGCTGCCCGCCGATCGCGGAGGTGATGACCGGGTTGCTCGCGCACGTGCTGACCTTCGATCGGCTGCCGGAGCTCGATCGCGTCGGCCGGCCGAAGATGTTCTACGGCCAGCGCATCCACGACAAGTGCTACCGACGCGCGTTCTTCGACGCCGGCCAGTTCGTCGAGCGCTGGGACGACGACGGCGCGAGGAAAGGGTGGTGTCTCTACAAGATGGGCTGTCGCGGGCCGACCACCTACAACTCGTGCTCGACGATCAAGTGGAACGGCGGCGTGTCGTTCCCGATCGGTTCCGGGCACGGTTGCATCGGCTGCAGCGAAGCGAACTTCTGGGACGACGGCCCGTTCTACGCGCGCCTCGCGACCACGCGGCTGCCCGGCGTCGAGACGACGCCGCAGGCGATCGGCAAGGTCGCGGCGACCGCCGCGGCGCTCGGCGCGGCGGCGCACTTGGTGTCGTTCGGCGCGAAGCAAGTGCTCTCGCGCGACACGGACAAGGGCTCGAACCACCCCGACAACCCCCAACGCTGATCCCAGGAGGCAACCATGGTCGTCACGAAGAACCGCGTGGTCGTCGATCCGGTGACGCGCATCGAAGGGCACTTGCGGGTCGAGGCTCTGCTCGACGACAAGGGCGTGATCCACGACGCGCTGTCGACCGGCACGATGTGGCGCGGGATCGAGGTGATCCTGCGCGGTCGCGATCCGCGCGATGCGTGGGCGTTCACCGAGCGCATCTGCGGCGTTTGCACGACCGTGCATGCGCTCGCGTCGATCCGCGCGGTCGAGGACGCGCTCGCGATCCGCATCCCGGCGAACGCGAACATCATCCGCAACATCATGTTCCTGACCCAGATGGTGCAGGACCACGTGATCCACTTCTATCACCTGCACGCTCTCGACTGGGTCGACGTCGTGTCGGCGCTCTCCGCCGATCCGAAGGCGACCAGCGAGCTCGCAGAGACCGTGTCGCCGCGCTGGCCGAAGTCGAGCCCGGGCTATTTCGCCGACGTGCACGCGACGCTGAAGAAGTTCGTCGAGTCGGGCCAGCTCGGCATCTTCGCGAACGCCTACTGGGGCCACCCCGCGTACAAGCTGCCGCCCGAGGCGAACCTGATGGCGGTCGCGCACTACCTCGAGGCGCTGAAGTGGCAGAAGGAGCTGATCAAGATCCACACGGTCTTCGGCGGCAAGAACCCGCACCCGAACTACTTGGTCGGCGGGATGCCGTGCGCGATCGACCTCGAGAGCGACAACGCGATCAACGTCGAGCGACTGCAGCTCGTCCGCGAGAAGATCCTCGAGGCGAAGGAGATCGTCGAGCAGCTCTACGTGCCCGACCTGCTCGCGATCGCGTCGTTCTACGGCGATTGGGCGTCGATCGGCGGCGGGCTCGGCAACTACATGGCCTACGGCGACCTGCCGCAGAAGCACATCGAGGACGTCGACGGCTTCCTGTTCCCGCGCGGCGTCGTGCTCGGCAAGAACCTCGGCGAGGTCCTGCCGCTCGACCCGAAGAACCCCGACGAGATCCAGGAGCAGATCGCGCACTCGTGGTACCGCTATCCGGCGGGCAAGGACGCGCTGCACCCGTTCGAAGGTGTCACCGAGCCGCACTACACCGGCCCGAAGCCGCCCTACCGAGCGCTCGACGAGAACTCGGCGTACTCGTGGCTCAAGACGCCGCGCTGGAAGGGCCACGCGGTCGAGGTCGGACCGCTCGCGCGCATGTTGGTCGGCTATGCGAGCGGCCGCGCGGACTTCAAGCAGGTCGTCGACGACGCGCTCGGCGCGTTGAAGGTGCCGGCGACCGCGCTCTTCTCGACGCTCGGCCGCACCGCCGCGCGCGGGCTGGAGACGCAGCTCTGCATCCACTGGCTGATGGCGGAGTACGACCGCTTGATCGCCAACGTCAAGGCGGGCGATTGGAACACCGCGAACACCGAGCGTTGGGAGCCCGCGACCTGGCCGAAGGACTGCAAGGGCTTCGGCTTCACCGAGGCGCCGCGCGGCGCGCTCGGACACTGGATCCACATCCAGGACGAGAAGATCGCGAACTACCAGTGCGTCGTGCCCTCGACGTGGAACGCGAGCCCGCGCGACGCGAAGGGCCAGCACGGCGCGTACGAAGCCGCGCTGATCGGCACGCCGATGGCCGATCCGGAGAAGCCGGTGGAGATCCTGCGCACGATCCACTCGTTCGACCCGTGCCTCGCGTGCGCATCCCACGTGTTCGGTCCCGACGGGCGCAAGCTCGCCGAGGTCGTCGTGCGCTGAGGAGGCCGCCATGAACTCCACCACGCGAGCCCCGGTCGCTCCGCGAGTCACCTACGAGCGCATCTACGTCTGGCAGTGGGGCGTGCGCGCGTTCCACTGGATCAACGCGGCGGCGATCTCCGTGCTCTTCGCCACCGGGCTCTACATCGCCGATCCGTTCCTCAGCGCCAACGGCGAAGCGTACGACGTGTTCGTGATGGCGCGCATCCGCCAGATCCACTTCGCGGCCGCGTTCGTCTTCGCGGTCGCGTTCGTCTGGCGCATGTACTTCTTCTGGTTCGGCAACCGCTACGCGCGCTCGGGCTTCCCGGCGGTGTGGAAGCGCAAGTGGTGGTCGGACCTCGTCCGGCAAGCGACCGACTACCTGACGCTCAACGTCGGCCACGGGCACCTCGGGCACAACGCGCTCGCCGGGCTCGCGTACACGCTGTTCGTGATCGGGCTCGGCTGGTGCCAGATCCTGACCGGCTTCGCGCTCTACTCGGAGTCGAACCCCGGCGGCTTCTGGGACGGGCTCGTCGGTTGGGTGATCCCGCTGTGCGGCGGCTCGTTGCGCACGCACATGGCGCACCACCTGTTCGCGTGGGGCTTCGTGGTGTTCGCGATCGTACACGTGTACATCGTGCTGCTCGATTCGCGCCAATACCGCAACGGCCTGATCGGCTCGATGATCACCGGCTTCAAGTTCAAGCCGGTCGAGCGACGCGACGACGACGGAGCGAAGCCGTGAACGCGGGCGCACGAGCACCGATCCTCGTCCTCGGGGTCGGCAACGCGCTGCTGCAGGACGACGGCGTCGGGCCGGCGCTGGTCGAGCGCCTGCGCGCGACGCGCGGCACCGATCCGCGGGTCGAGTTCGTCGACGGCGGCACGCTGGGGCTCGCGCTGCTCGGCTGGCTCGAGCACCGCGCCGCGCTGCTCGTGCTCGACGCGGTCGAGCTCGGCGCGGCGCCGGGCACCGTGCACGTGATCGAGCGCCCGCTCGACCGCGGCGCGGCGCGCGGCATCGGCGCGCACGGCGGGAACGCGGCTTCGCTGCTCGGTACCGCGGCGTTGCTCGGCGTGCTCCCCCATCACGTGCTGGTGGTCGGCGTCGAGCCGCGGTCGATCCGCACCGGCACCGAACTCGATCCCGACGTCGAGCGCGCGCTGCCGCGCGCGGCCGAGCTCGCCGAACGCTGGATCGCCGCGCGGCTCTCGGAGCTCAGGGAGGGCGCGTGCACGAGCTGAGCATCGTCGAGGGGCTCTTGAAGCTCGTCCTGGCCGACCGCGCCGAGCGCGGGCCATCCGACCGAGCGGTGCGCGCCGTGCGCGTCGCGATCGGCGAGCTCGCGAGCGTCGAACCGACGCAGCTCGCCCACGCGTGGCAGAGCGTCGCATCCGAGCACGGCGAGCTCGTCGTCGAATGGTGCCGCGCGCGCCAGGTGTGCGCGACGTGCGGCGAGGTCCCGGAACGCCAGCCCGGCTCGTGGCTGCGCCTGTGTCCGGCGTGCGGCGATCCGCTGCGCGTGGAAGGCGGCGACGAGCTCGACCTCGTCGAGATCGAGTACGCGAACGAGAACGGAGCGCTGCGATGCTGACCACCGAAGCCCGACAGAAGATCCTCGCCGAGAACGAAGCCGCCGCCGCCGAGCTGCGTGAGCGCTTCGCGCGCGCAGGCACGCTGGTGGTCGACCTGATCTCTTCGCCCGGCTCGGGCAAGACGGCGTTGCTCGAAGCGACGGCGAGGAAGCTCGCCGGCTCGCTGCGGATCGCGTGCATCGTCGGAGACATCGCGACCGAGCGCGACGCCGATCGCCTGCGCGCCGCCGGGCTCCCGTCGCGACAGATCACCACCGGCGGGGCCTGCCACCTCGAGGCGCGCAACGTCCGCGACGCGCTCGCCGCGGCGCGCTTCGGGCCGCTCGACATCCTGTTCATCGAGAACGTCGGCAACCTCGTTTGCCCGGCGTCGTTCGCGCTCGGCGAGGACTTCAAGATCGTGTTGCTCTCGGTCACCGAGGGGCACGACAAGCCGTTCAAGTACCCCGGGATCTTCTCGCGCGCCTCGGTCGCGCTGATCACGAAGAGCGATCTCTTGCCGTACGTCGCGTTCGACGTCGAACGCGTCCGCGGTGAGATCACGACGTTGCGTCCGAACGCGCGAGTCCTGCTGACGTCGGTCGTCGACGAGAAGGGTCTCGAGTCATGGTGCGACCTGCTCCGGAGTGCGCTCGGCGAGAAGCGCGGCGTAGTGGCGACGGCGTGATCCGACGCCGCATCCGCTGTCGCGGGACGGTGCAAGGCGTCGGCTTCCGGCCGACGGTGCACCGGCTCGCGAGCGAGCTCGGCCTCGCCGGCTCCGTCCGCAACGACGCCGACGGCGCGACGATCGAGATCGAGGGCAGCGTCGAAGCGGTGCGCGCGTTCGGCGCGCGCCTCTCCGCCGAGCTGCCGCCGCTCGCGCGGCTCGACGGCACCGAGGAGAGCGAGCTCGCGCCGCGCGGCGAGCGCACGTTCGCGGTCGAGACGTCGTTGGCCGGCCCGCGCCGACGCGCGCTCGTGCCGCCGGACGCGAAGCTCTGCGACGCGTGCCGCGCCGAGCTCGACGACCCGACCGATCGTCGCCACGCGTACCCGTTCACGACGTGCACGCACTGCGGGCCGAGGTTCACGCTCGTCACCGCGCTCCCCTACGATCGCGAGCGCACGTCGATGGCGCGCTTCCCGCTGTGCGCGCGCTGCGCGGCGGAGTACGCCGACCCGCGCGATCGCCGCTTCCACGCCGAGCCGACGTGTTGCCCGGACTGCGGGCCGAGGGTCGTGCTCGAGCGCTGCGGAGGCACCGCGAGGACCGGGGGCGAGCTCCTCGCGAGCGGCGAGCACGCGCTCGGCCTCGCGCGCGCCGCGCTCGCCTCGGGTCGCATCGTCGCGCTGCAAGGGCTCGGCGGCTTCCAGCTCGCGTGCCTCGCCGACGACTCCGCCGCGCTACGCCGCCTGCGCGCCGAGAAGCGCCGTCCGCATCGGCCGTTCGCGGTGATGGTGCGCGACCTCGCGACCGCGCGCGAGCTCGCCGTGCTGCGCCCCGAGGACGAGCGCCTGCTCGCTTCGCCGCGCGCGCCGATCCTGCTCGCGCCGCGCCGCGCGTCGAGCGCGATCGCCGCCGAGGTCGCGCCCGAGAGCGAAGACCTCGGAGTCCTGCTGCCGACGACTCCGTTGCACGTCGAGCTGTTCCGCTGCGCGCCCTATCGCGCGCTGGTGATGACGTCCGGTAACCTGCACGACGAGCCGATCTGCCGGACCGTCGACGAAGCGCGGTCGAAGCTGCGCGGGCTCGCGGACGTGCTGTTGAGCCATGAACGCGAGGTCGTGCGTCGCTGCGACGACTCGGTCGTGCGCACGCTCTCGAACGGCCATGCGCTGGTCCGGCGCTCGCGCGGGTACGTGCCCGAGCCCGTCGCGCTGCCGCTCGCGGCGCGCGAGCCCGTGCTCGCGCTCGGCGGCCACCTGCAGAACACGGTCGCGCTCGCGGTCGAGGGCGAAGCGTTCGCGTCGCAACACGTCGGCGATCTCGACACCGAGCCGGCGCGCGCGTTCCAGGCCGAGGTCGCGAGCGGTCTCGAGGCGT
>JADLBP010000320.1 GCA_020847695.1 Planctomycetota bacterium | reverse complement strand
GGAGCGCGAGCTCGCGGGCCTCGCGCTCTGGGTCGTGCTCGCGCCCTTGGTCGCGATCGGCGTCGCGACCGTCTTCGGTCCGTGGGATGCCGCGCGGTCGCAGACGTTCTTGACGGCGCTCGCGGCGTTCGCGGCGATCCTGGTCGGGCTCGTCGCGTGCCCCGATGAACACGTGGAGCGGGCCGAACGCGACGACGTCACCGGGAAGACCGGGCGCCTCGCGTCCGGCGGGCGCGCGGAGCCGGCGTGACGAGCTGGGACGACCTCGCGTGCCCGCGCTGCGGCGCCCCGTTTTCGCGCAGGAACTCGTCCGTCGACTCGCGCGAGCGCGACGAGCTCGTCTGCGAGCCGTGCGCGCGGCGTCACCCGCTGATCGACGGCGTCGCGGACCTCGGAGGCGGCGCCGACGCGTCGCCGGCCGCGCACGAGCCGCTGCAGCGCGCGTTGGAGCGTTTGCGCGCCGGCACGCCGTTCAAGGCGGCGCTCGAAGGGCTGTTGCTCGAGCTCGACGAGCCTTCGGCGGAGCGCGTGATGCTCCTGCTGCGCGAAGGCCGCGGTGCGTGGCATCCCGAGCTCGCCGCGCGCGGCGGCAAGCTGCTCCTGCTCGCGAACGCGTTCTCCGGGGCGGCGGTGCCGCTCGCGGCGGCGGGCTTCGCGGTCACCGTGCTCGACGTGTCGCTCGCGCGCGCCGCGTTCGGCGAGCACCGCAATCGCGCGTTGGCGAGCGGCACGCGTTCGCTCGCGTGCGCCGGCGCGCCGCGGTTGCCCTTCGGCGATCGGAGCTTCGACGTCGTCGTGCAGGAAGGCGGACTACCGGGCGAGGCCAACGCGTTCTCGCACGACCTCGCGGAGTGTCGACGCGTCGCGAAGGACGAGCTCGTGCTGATCGCCGACAATCGCCTCGGCTACAAGCGCTCCGCGGGACGGCGCGGCGTCTTCCACGTGCCGAGTCCGGCGGTGTGGTTGCGCGACGCGCTCGCGCCGCGCCACGGCGAACGCACGCTCGCCGGCTACCGCGCGCTGCTCGCACGCGACGGCTTCGCGAAGCCGCGCGCGTTCGCGCTCTACCCGCACTCGCGCGAGTTCGCGCACGTCGTCGCGCTCGACGAACCGTGGCCGAAGCTCTCGATCGGTCCGAAGGAGCGGCGCAACCGGGTCAAGATCGTCGCCGATCGCGCGGGGCTGTTCCCGTTGTTCACTCCGTCGTACGCGCTTTTCGCCGCGCGCGCGGCCGGCGCGCGACCGCGGGTCGAACGTTGGCTCGAAGCGCTCGCCGCACGCATCCCCGAGCACCGCGGCGCTCCGCCCCCGCGCGTCGAGCAGTGGGTCGCGACCCGCGGCAACACGATCGTGTGGCTGTGCTCCGCGAGCACCGACGAGCGCGACCGCGACGATCGGCGCGGGCACTGGTGCGTGCACGTGCCACTCTCGCCGCAGCAACGCGAGCAGATCGAGCGCCACCACGCGACGATCACCGCCTTCGCGCGCCGCTTCCCGAGCGTGCCGGTGCCCGAGCCGCTCTTCCAGGGCGAGCTCGAAGGCGTGTTCCTCGCGTGCGAGCGTCGCTTGCCCGGCTTGACCGCGCCGCAGCTCACCGGCGACCACCGCGCGGCCGCGCGGCTCTTCTCGCAGACCGCCGAGCACCTCGCGCGCCTGGTCGTCTCGCCCGCCGCGCCGCTCGAGCGCGCCGGCTTCGATGCGTTGATCGGGGCGAAGTGCGAGCTCGTCTCGCGCTTCGCCGCGGTCGAATCGACGCGCCGCGCGATCGCGGAGCTCGCTCGGGAGCTCGAGCGCGAGTTGCTCGGCGTGCCGCTGCCGCGCGTCTACTACCACGCCGATCTGCGCTCGAAGCACGTCCAAGTCGACTCGTCCGGCGGCGTGCTCGGGTTCCTCGACTGGGGCTCCAGCGAGCCCGAAGGCCTGCCCTACTTCGACTTGCTCCACCTGATCGCCCACGAGCGCAAGCAGGAGGCGGGGCTCGGCGCGGCGGAGGCGTGGCGCTTGGTCTCGGAGCCGGCGTCGTTGCGGCCGCACGAGCGCGAGGCGCTTGAGCTCTACGCAGAACGGCTGAGCCTCGCACCGGAGATACCGCGAGCGATCGCGCGCCTCTACCCGGTGCTGGTCGGCGCGATGGCCGAGAAGAACTGGGACTACAGCCGTCCGCGCTGGGTCCATCGCCAGTTCGGCCTCTGAACTTCGGCCCATTCCCGGCCGGGGCCCGGCCCCCGTAATCTGGCCCCCGAACATGGACGCGGGGCCCGAACCGGAGAGCTCGCAGAGCCTGCGCCGACGGATCACCGACGGCTTCGAGAAGCTCGCGCTCGCGCTGAAGACGCAGATCTGGCACGGAGCGAGCGTCGAGGGCCTGTCCGCGACGCAGGCGCAGATCCTCGCGTTGCTCGCGCAGCGCGGCGCGCGCACGGGCCTGCGCCTCTCGGAGATCGCGGAGGAACTCGCGATCACGCCGGCGACCGCGAGCGACGCGGTGCGCGCGCTCGACGCGAAGCTCCTGGTCGTCAAGGGCCGCGCGGAGTTCGATGCGCGCGCGCTCGCGGTGCAGCTGACCGACGCGGGCGCCGCGGTCGCGCACCGGATCCAATCGCTGTCGGACTTCCTGTCGATCGCGGTCGACACGTTGAGCCCGAGCGAGCAGGCGACGCTCCAGTGCGCGTTGGTCAAGCTCGTGCTCCACCTCCAGGCCGACGGCAAGATCCCGTTGGCGCGGATGTGCGCGAACTGCGGATACTTCCGCGCCCATGCGCACGCCGAGCCCGAAGCACCTCATCACTGCGCGTTGACCGACACGCCGATCGGCGCCGCCGACGTGCGGTTCGACTGCCCCGACCATCGTCGGGCGGAACTCGCGGCGATCGACGCGAATCGCCGCGTCCTCAGCGGCGCCTGAGCGGTCGAGCCGCGGCAGCGCGGGGCCCCGACCGGGCGTCGGCGTGCGAACGCGGGCGCGTCGCGGCGGCCGGTTGCGTCCATTCCCCATTCGAGGACCGGTGGCGACACACACTAGCCAGAGCGAGCCATGTCTCGCTAATGAAAGCCATACCCACTCGTGGGCCCATGGAGGGCGCAGACTACGAAAGGAAGCCTCTACTTTGCCCGTGCGATCTGCGTCATGATCTCCCCTTGCGGTGAGATCTAACACCGCCGTCAGACTCCGCGATTTTCCTGCGGTAGACTTCTCGGGCTGACCCCCCAGCCGACGCGTCCCATTCACCGCGGCAGCCCTCCCCGGCCGTCGCGATCGATCATCAAAACCCCGTTTCCCCACCTCTCCACTACCATGCGCAATCTCGCTTTCACGTTCACGACCCTGGCGCTCGGCGCCGTCCCGGCGCTCGCCCAAACGGACGCCGCGCCCGTCTGCAACAACAACGGCCCGTACGTCGTCGAGGCCAACAACCTTCCCGGCACGACGATCACCGAAGTGACGCTGACCTCCGCAGGCAGCTTCGACCCGGACGGTGACCCGCTCTCGTTCTTCTGGTTCGAAGAATGCCCGACGGGCGTCTTCGCCGACCCGACCGCGCCGGACGCGGTCTACCAGATCGACATGGCCGGCAAGTGCTCGGTGACCTGCGTGGTCGAGCTGCGCGTCACCGGCGGCAACCAGATCTCCAAGTGCGTGACGCAAGTCACCGTGCAAGACACGACCCCGCCGAACCTGACGGTTCCGCCGGATGTCGGCGTCGTCTGGGGCGATGACACGACCCCGGCCGCGACCGGCACCGCGACGGCGACCGACAACGGCGACCCGGCCCCGGTGATCACCTACACCGACGTCGTGACCCCGAGCTCGACCAAGGGCCTCGAGAGCACGATCACCCGCACCTGGTGCGCGACCGACTTCTGCGGTTTCAGCATCTGCGGCGTCCAGACGATCCTGGTCTACTCGCCGAACCAGTCGGCCCTGCCGAACTTCGACTTCGACACCGGCAGCTGCCCGAACGCGATCCACCGGATCTCCCTGCACCCGGCCGCGCTGACGGTCCTGAACTCGAAGAAGTTCAACCCGACCAAGATCGACTGGAGCACGGTCGCCATCCAGCGCCGCGTGCCGACCACCGGCTCGTTCTCGCTCGCGGGCGCGACCTTCACCAACGGCCAGTTCGGCAAGGTGACGGCGACGGTCGCCGGCCAGTGCAACAGCGCGTCGAACGACGGCAAGACCGACCTGCGGATCATCGTCGACGAAGCGGCGATCGTCACCGCGCTCGGCCTCGACGTCGATCCGTCGGGCAGCGTGGTCGAGCTCGCCATCCGTGGTCGCATGACCAACGGCGACTACTTCTTCCTGCGCGACCTGGTCGAGATGAACTGAGTCGACCCGGACGCTGAGACCCACACGGCGGGGCTCCTCGAGAGAGGGGCCCCGCCGGTTTCGTTCGGGGCGAGCTCCGTGCGAGACTCTCGCGTTCCGTGTCCTCCACCCGAGCAGAAGCCGGCCACATCCTCCGGTTGGCGGTCCCCGTCATCGTCGCCCAGATCGGGCTGATGATGCTCGGCGTCGTCGACAACCTGATGCTCGGCAACTTCGACATGCACGAGTTCGGGGCGTCGGCGCTCGGGCGACTGTGGGTGATCGGGACGCTCTACGTCGGCATGGGGCTCGTGATGGGCATCGATCCGCTGATCAGCCACGCGCACGGCGCGGGCGACTCGGCGGCGGCCAGGCTCGCGCTCGAGCGCGGGATCGTGCTCGGGCTCGCGATCGCGCTGCCGATCGGCGCGCTGTGGTTCTTCACCGAGGAAGTGCTGCTCCTCGCCGGCCAACAGCCCGGGCTCGCGCGCGGCGCGGAGGGCTACGCGCTCGCACAGCTGCCCGGCTTGCCGGCATGGCTCGTCTTCACCGCGCTGCGCACGTACCTGCAAGGTCGCGGCGTGATGCGGCCAGCGATGTGGGTCGCGCTCGGTGCGAACGTGCTCAACGCGTTCGGCAACTGGGTGCTGATCTACGGCAAGTTCGGGGTGCCGAGCCTCGGCGCGGTCGGCGCCGGAATCGCGACCGGCGTCACCGAGGTGGCGATGGCGACCGCGCTCTGGATCCTGGTCGCGCGGTGGCACCGCGCGCGCGGCGAACGGCTCGCGTGGAGCTTCCAAGCGCTGCGTTGGAGCGGGCTCTCGGTCGTCGCGAAGCAAGGCGCGCCGGTCGCGTTGATGCTCGGGCTCGAACTGTGGGCCTTCCAGCTCGCCAACGTCTTCGCCGGCTGGCTCGGCGAGGCGGAGCTCGGCGCGCACACGATCGTGCTGAACCTGGCGTCGCTGTCGTTCATGGTGCCGCTCGGGATCTCGATGGGCACGTCGACGCGCGTCGGCAACCTGATCGGCTCGGGCGATCCGCACGGCGCGCAACGCGCGGCGTGGGCGGGCTTCGCGCTCGGCGCCGGGGTGATGGCGTGCTTCGCGGTGGTGTTCCTGCTCGGTCGCGAGCGACTGCCCGCGCTCTACACGCCGGACGTCGACGTGCGCATGCTCGGCGCGGCGATCCTGCCGATCGGCGCGGCGTTCCAGGTGTTCGACGGCCTGCAGGTGGTCGGTTGCGGCATCCTGCGCGGCATGGGCAAGCCGCGTCCGGCCGCAGCGTTCAACCTGATCGGCTACTACGCGTTCGCGTTGCCGATCGGCTGGTGGCTCGCATTCCGCGACGGGCACGGGCTCGCCGGGCTCTGGTGGGGTTTGAGCCTCGGCCTCGCGATCGTTGCGCTCTCCTGCGTCGCGTGGGTCGCTTGGCGTGGCCCCGCGCACGCCGTATCGCTGGCGTCCGCTTCGCGCGAGAACGAGGGCGCCTGATGGTCGAGGTGCGCGTCAAGGACCTGCGCGGCAACCTGCGCAAGAGCTGGATCGACGGCGCGAGCTACATGCTGATGGTCGGGCTCGGAGAGCACTACCTGCCGGCGTTCGTGCTCGCGATCGGGCTCGGCGACGTGTTCTCCGGCTGGGTCGCGACCGTGCCGATGCTCGCGGGCGCGTTGATCCAGCTCGCAACGCCGCACCTCGCGGAGAAGGTCGGATCGCTGCGACGCTGGGTCGTCTGGACCGCGGCGCTGCAAGCGGCGGTGTTCGTGCCTCTCGCGTGGGTCGCGTTGCGAGGCGGCGCGCCGGCGTGGGTGGTGTTCCTGCTCGCGACCGCGTACTGGGCGACCGGGCTCGCGACCGGGCCGGCGTGGATCACGTGGATCTCGACGTTGGTGCCGAAGCTCGTCCGCGCCCGCTACTTCGCGCGCCGCAACCGCGGGCTCTGGGTGACGTTCGCGGTCGGCTTCGTCGCGGCGGGCGGCCTGCTGGAGTGGTCGCGCGCGCACGGGCGGGAGCTGCAGGCGTTCGCGTTGCTCTTCGCGCTCGCCGGGCTCGCCCGCTGCGTCTCCGCGTACTACCTGTCGCAGCAGGACGAGCCCGAGCCCCTGCCGCGCGGCTGGCGGATCGTGCCGAACCTCGAGCTCCTGCGCCGCTGGTCGAGCGACCATTCCGGCCGCCTGATCGCGTGCATCTTCGTCGTGCAGATCGCCGTGCAGACCGCGACGCCGTTCCTGACCGCGTTCATGCGGACCGAGCTCCAGTTCTCGTACACGCTCTACGCGCTGCTCTACGCGACGCCGTACGTCGCGCGGATCGTCGCCCTCGACGCGCTCGGAGACCTCGCGCACAAGCAAGGCGTCGCACGCACGATCTGGCTCGGCGGTCTCCTGTTCGTACCCAGCCTGATCGCGTGGATGGCGACCGATTCGGTCTTGCTTCTGATCCTCGCGCAGATCCTCGCCGGCGTTGCGTTCGCTGCGTGGGAGCTCGGCACCTTCCTCGCCTTCTTCGACCACGTTCCCGAGGCCGAACGCACCAGCGTCTACGCGCTCTACAACGTCGGACTCTCGACGTCGATGGCGGTGGGCTCGCTCGCGGGAGGAGCACTGCTCGGCTTGCTCGGCTCCGACCACACCGCGTACCTCTGGCTCTTCGCGCTCTCGACCTTGCTGCGCGTCGCCGCGGTGCCGCTGGTCGCGCGCGTTCGCGACGGCTCGCGCGCTCCCGCGACCGAATCCTGAGCGAGAGCGAATCGACCGCCGGTGTTGCGTCCGGCTCGCGCGATGCATAGAACCGCGCCGGAGGCGTCGCATTGCGACGGCCAACAAGCATGATCTTCGCGCTCGTCATCGTCCTCGCTCTGCTGGTCATCGTCGCTCTGACCGCGCTCGGCCGAGGTTGGTTCGGTTGGGTGCTCGGCGGTGCGATCGTGATCGCGTGGTGGAAGTGGAAGCTCGGCGCGCCGCCGACTCCGTTCTGGATCGTCGTCGGCACGTTCGCGTTCTTCGCGGTGCTCTTCGGCGTCCGTCCGGTGCGTCGATTGGTGATCAGCGGCTTCGCGATGAAGCTGGTGTCGGGCGCGCTGCCGAAGATGAGCGAGACCGAGCGCGCGGCGCTCGACGCGGGCACCGTGTGGTGGGATGCCGAGCTCTTCTCGGGCTCGCCGCGTTGGAAGCGCCTGCTCGACTTCCGAGTCGCCGCGCTGAGCTCCGAGGAACGCTTGTTCGTCGACGGGCCGGCGCACGAGCTCGCCGCGATGTGCCCCGAGCACGAGATCGCCGCGCGCGGCGACCTCTCGGAGAAGGCGTGGCAGTTCCTGCGCTCCAAGGGCTTCATGGGGATGATCATCCCGAAGAGCTACGGAGGCCTCGGCTTCAGCGCCGCCGCGAACTCGGCGGTGATCGTCAAGCTCTCGAGCCGCAGCGTCACCGCGGCGGTCAGCGTGATGGTGCCGAACTCGCTCGGTCCCGCGGAGCTGCTGCTGCACTACGGCACCGACGAGCAGAAGAACTTCTGGCTGCCGCGCCTCGCGAACGGCACCGAAGTCCCCTGCTTCGCGTTGACCGAGCCAGGCGCGGGCAGCGACGCGGCGTCGATCACGAGCTCCGGCGTCGTCTGTCGCGGCACGTTCGAGGGCCGCGAGGTGCTCGGCATGCGCCTGGATTGGTCGAAGCGCTACATCACGCTCGCGCCGATGGCGACGGTGCTCGGGCTCGCGTTCAAGCTGCGCGATCCGGATCGGTTGCTCGGCAGCGAAGCCGAGCTCGGCATCACGTGCGCGCTGATCCCGGTGACGACGCCCGGCGTCGTGATCGGCAAGCGCCACGATCCGCTCGGCGTGCCGTTCATGAACGGTCCGACCGAGGGCCACGGCGTGTTCGTGCCGCTCGACTTCATCATCGGCGGCCCGAAGCGCGCGGGACACGGCTGGCGGATGCTGATGCAATGTCTGTCGGCGGGGCGCGGCGTGTCGCTGCCGGCGCTGTCGGTCGGCGCATCGCAGCTCGCGGCGCGGGTCGTCGGCTCGCACGCGAGCGTGCGCGAGCAATTCGGCATGCAGATCGGTCGCTTCGAAGGCGTCGAGGAGAAGCTCGCGCACATCGGCGGCCTGACGTATCTGATCGACTCGGGGCGCAAGCTGACGCTCGGCGCGATCGATGCGGGCGAGAAGCCGTCGGTGATCACCGCGATCATGAAGGCCTACGCGACCGAGGCGATGCGCAGCGTGATCAACGACGCGATGGACGTGCTGGGCGGCAACGGCATCTGCCTCGGCCCGCGCAACGTGCTCGGCAACGCCTATGCGGCGATCCCGATCGGCATCACCGTCGAGGGCGCGAACATCCTGACGCGCACGATGATCGTGTTCGGCCAGGGCGCGATCCGCTGCCACCCGTTCGTGCAGAGCGAGATGCGCGCGGTCGACGAGCGCAACGTCGCCGCGTTCGACGAGGCGTTCTTCGGGCACGTCAACTTGGTCTTCAAGAACAGCGCGCGTTCGCTGCTCTTCTCGATCGGCGGCCGCCACGCCGTGGGCGCTCCGGTGTCGGGCGCGGCGCGACCGTACTACGCGAGGCTCGAGCGACTGTCGTCGGGCTTCTCGTTGTGCGCCGATTTCGCGATGGCGACGCTCGGCGGCCAGCTCAAGCGCAAGGAGAACCTCTGCGGGCGGCTCGCGGATGCGCTCGCGCACCTCTACCTCGGCTCCGCGGTGCTCAAGCGCTATTACGACGCCGGCTCGCCCGATCGCGAGACCGCGTGCATGCGCTGGGCGGCCGAATTCGCGCTCGAACGCACCGAGCGCGCGCTCGACGAGTTCCTGCACAACCTGCCGAATCGTCCGGCGGCGTGGCTGGTGCGCGGGCTGGTGTTGCCGTTCGGGCGCTGCGAGCACGGACCGAGCGATCGCCGCCATTCGGAGGTCGCGCGCGGCTTGCTCGACGATCGGCCGGAGCGCGTGTCGCTGACCGCGGGCATCTTCTTGCCTCCGTCGAGCGATCCCGGGCTCGGCCGACTCGATGCGGCGCTCGCCGACGTCGTCGCGGCCGCGGGGGCGCGCGCGAAGCTCAAGGACGCGGCGCGGCAGAAGAAGCTCGCGGCGCAGGGCTCGACCGAGCTGCTCGACGCCGCGGTCGCAGCGGGCATCGTCACCGCCGAGGAACGCGCGCTGGTCGAGCGCGCGGAACGTTCGCGCGCCGACGCGGTCGCGGTCGACGCGTTCACGCCCGAGGAGTACGCAGCGCGCCGGGGATGAGCTCGTCGCTCAGAGCTTGCGCGTGACCATCATCACGAGGTCGTCGTCGGCCGACTGACCGCCCCAGAGCTGCGTCGCCGTCGCGTCCGCGGCTCCATCGGGGCCCTTGCTCGCGAGCACGATCGCGCCTTGGCTCGAGTTGTAGCCGCGCGCGAAGAAGTGCACGACGTACGGATGGCCCCACGGATCGACCAGGCCGCCGGTGGTGCCGGACGACGAGTACGCGGCTTGCATCGTCGTGCCGTTGGCGTAGCCGTCGGTCATGTACGGCCCGTTCCAGTTCGCGATGCCGGTCGGCGCGGTGTAGAGGCACGTGAAGAGCAGGAAGTCGACGCTGCTCGTGACCGTCGGATCGAACGTGCCGTTCGCCGGCCACGTGCCGGTGTCGGCGCGGTAGGTGTTGAACGCCTCGGCGACGTGCCGCATGTCGGTCATCGCGCGCACCCGGCGGGCCTTCTCGACCTTGCCGCTGATCGCGGGCACGACGACGCCGGCGAGCACCAGCAGGATCGCGACCGCGGCGACCAGTTCGATCAGCGAGAAGCCGCTCTGACGGTTCGTACGGAGGAGCATCGGAAGGTCGGCGGGGCGAGGACGGAGCAAGGATTTCCGGCGGGAGCTGCACCGCGTATCGACCGCGCGTTCGCGGGCTCTTGAGCACGCCCGCGCTCGCGCCCGACGGCACCCAGGAGTTCCGCGGCGAGCTCCGCCGAGAGCTCCGCAAGGCGCTCGCCGCCGTTTCCGGCGCCCGAGGGAAGTCCGGGGCGCGCGCTTCGTCCTCCGGCGCGCCCCGAGGCGACGTGCGGTGCCGCGCGACGACCGCGCGAGGCTCCCCACTCGGACCTACGACGAAAAGCCTTTGACGCTGCGCGCGAGCGTGCGCTAGATGCGACGTGTGAGACTCCTCCGATTCCTCTCCTCGTGCCTGCTCGCGATCGCGGCGGCTTCCTGCGACGGCGCGCCCGAGACCCGGCCTGCCAAGGTGCTCTTCATCGGCGTCGACGGCGCGACCTGGGACATCGCCGGGCCGCTGATGGCGAGCGGCGAGATGCCGAACCTGAAGGCGCTGGTCGACCGCGGCTTCGCGTCGAACCTCGCGACGTTCCAGCCGTCGCTGTCGCCGGTGATCTGGACGACGATCGCGACCGGCAAGCCGAAGGAAGTCCACGGCATCACCGACTTCGTCAACGCGACCGAGCACGGGCCCGAGCCCGTGCTCTCGAACGATCGCAAGGTGCGCGCGATCTGGGACCTGCTCGGCGAGCGCGACGTGCGCGTCGGCATCGTCGGTTGGTGGCTCACGTGGCCCGCGGAGATCGTCAACGGCTTCATGGTGTCGTCGCTGTCGGTGCTCGAAGCCGGTCTGTGG
>JADLBP010000319.1 GCA_020847695.1 Planctomycetota bacterium | reverse complement strand
GCTCGTACGCGTCGGTCTGGAGGTAGCGAGCCAGCGCGGTCAGCGCGGGACTGCACTGGCGGTCCTCGGCCTCGCCGATCGCGATGTAGAACTGCGACGCGGATCGGAGTTCCTCGTCGGAGTAGAGGCGCATCTGCTGGCCGATGTACGTCAACTGACGCCACCGCTCGGATTGGTAGAGCGCCAGGCACCACGTCGAGAAGAAGTCCTGGTCGGGCACGACGCCGCGCGCGAGCCGCGTGTCGATCGTGTCGCAGCCGAGCTCCGGCCGGCCGAGCGCGACCAACGCGCGCAACACCGAGAGCATGATGTCCCGGTCCGCGTGCGCCACCGGATGCACGACGATCGCTTGCGCGAAGTCGACGGCGTCCTGCATCCGGCCCGAGCGCTCGAGGATCTGTTGGTACGCCTTGAGCGCGTCGCGCGAGAGCCTACCGCGGAAGGACTGCACGAGCGCGACTCGCGCTTCCGAGAGATCCCGGCTCGAGAGGTCGACGATGCGCAGCACGTCGCGCGCTTCGGACTCCTCCGACGCCTCGAAGTGGCTGCGCAGGTCGTGGAGGACCGCGACGCGCAACGGGTCGCTGACGTCCATCCCGGCGGCGCGCTGCACCAGCGTGAACGCCGTGCGAGCTTCCTCTTCGGCCATCACGCTGCGCGTCAGGTCGTTCGCCTCGATGATGCGGCGCTGCGCGAGCGCGATCAGGATCAGGCCGCGCTGCGTCCACGCCTCGATCAGGTCGGGCTCGCGCTTCAAGAGACCGGACACGCGCTCGAGCGCGCCGTCGTAGTTGCGATCGCGCACGTCGAGCTCGACCAAGCGCAGCTCGACGTCGGAGTCGCCCGGCCGCCACGTGTCGAGCACCGCTTGGTAGTCGCTGCGCGCCTGCGTCAACGATCCGATGCCGCGCAGCATCGACGCGCGCGTCACCAGGATGTCGGCGACGAGCTTCTTGTCGGGCGCGCTGGTCGCGAGCGCCATGCGCAGCGCGAAGTCGAGGTCGGCGAGCGCGCCGCGGGTGTCGGGGTCGGGCCCTTGGACGCGGTGGCGCGCGGACTCGAGGAGCTCCTTGGGCGTGCGCTCCCCGCCGCTGAACACCAGCCCGCCGAGCAGGCCGACGGCCGCCAAGCAGACCAGCACGAGGATCCAGGTCGTGAAACGCATCGGGGAGGGGTGGGAAGCCCTTAGGTTGCGGGTTCGGAGGAGGGATGTCCAGGCGCGGATGGCGTGCGTGCGCGGGAGGGGATCCCGAGCAGCCCGTGCTTGCGCATCTTGTTGAACAGGGTCGTGCGATTGACGCCGAGCGACGCCGCGGTCGCCTTGCGGCAGCCGCCGTGCTGCTCCAGGGCGCGTCGGATGAGCTCGCGCTCCGGTTCGGCGAGCGCGTCCTTGAGGTGCAGGAGCGACGGCATGGAGAGCTCCGGAGCCGCCCGGACCGGGTCGAGACCCGCGGTGAACTCGACGCCGAGGTCGGCGACCTCGATCCGCTCGCGGCGCGCGAGCAGGACCGCGCGCTCGATCGTGTTCTCGAGCTGCCGGACGTTGCCGGGCCACGGCGCGCGGCAGAGCGCGACCAGCGCTTCCTGCGAGAGCCCCTCGACCGGCCGGCCGTACTCCGCCGCGGCGCGGACGACGAAGTTCTCCGCGAGCAGCGCGACGTCGCGCGGACGCTCGCGCAGCGGAGGCAGGTGGATCGGCACGACCGCCAGGCGCCAGTAGAGGTCCTCACGGAAGCGCCCGGCGCGCACTTCGTCGCGCAGATCACGGTTGGTCGCCGCGATCACGCGCACGTCGACCTGACGCGTCTCCGTGTCGCCGACGCGCTCGAAGAGCTTGTCCTGCAAGACGCGCAACAGCTTGACCTGGAGCTCCGGCGGCGCGGTCGCGATCTCGTCGAGGAACAGCGTGCCGCCGTCGGCGGCCTCGAAGCGGCCCGCCTTGTCGCGCGTCGCGCCGGTGAACGCGCCGCGGACGTGGCCGAAGAGCTCGCTCTCGAGCAACGTCACCGGCAGCGCGCCGCAGTTGACCTCGACGAACGGCTCCTCGGCGCGCGACGAACGCTGGTGGATCGCGCGAGCGAGCATCGTCTTGCCCGTGCCGCTCTCGCCGGTGATCAAGAGGTGCGCGCGCGTGTCGGCGACGCTCTCGACCAGGTGCTTGACCTCGAGCATCTTCGGGTCGCGCGAGAGGATGTTGCCGAGGCCGAAGCGCTCGCCGAGGCTCTCCTTCAGCCGTGCGTTCTCGCTGCGCAGCGCCGAGTCCTCGAGCGCGCGCTTCAGGCTGAGCAGCAGCCGATCCGCGGCGATCGGTCGGGTCAGGTAGTCGGCGGCGCCGCGTCGCATCGCTTCGACCGCGTCGCCGATCGAGCCGAACGAGGCGAGCACGAGCACCGCGGGCGCGTCCGCTTCGCTCGAGCAGAGCACCGACCAATCGAAATCGAGGGCCGCCGGGTCGACGATCCACGCCGCGGGTGGGGCGGACGGCGCGTGCGGGTCCAGGTCGCGAGGCTCGAGCCCGGCCTGGCTCAGTGCGTCCCGGATGCGCTCGCGTTCGCCGCCCGCCGGCAACACGAACCCGATCAGCGCGCGCGCTTTCGCCGAGGTCGCGCTCACGTCCAAGCTCCCAAACGCATCGTGTCGCGGCTTTTCGACACGCGCGTTCGCGGGGCTGAACGCTCGGGCGCCGAAGCGTCACCGGAAGGACTTTCCAGAGCGCCTCCCGGCCGCTCGAACGCGGGACGGATCGGCCGCCGCGCCGCCGGACGACCGGCGCGGGGTCAAAAATCCCTCCCGCTCGGTCGATGGCGTGGGGTACTTTCAGCGTTCGTCCATGGCCCCCGCTCTCTCGATCGTCGTCCCCGTCTACAACGAGGAAGAGAGCCTCGAGGAGCTCCACGCCCAGATCGCGCGCGCTCTCGACGCGTGCGGACGCACCGCGGAGGTCGTCTACGTCGACGACCACTCGCGCGACAAGAGCCTCGCGGTGCTGCTGAAGCTCCGAGAGAGCGACCCGCGGATCCGCGTGATCCGCTTCACGCGCAACTTCGGTCAGACCGCGGCGATGGGGGCGGGGTTCGACTACGCGCGTGGTCGCGTGGTCGTCACGCTCGACGCCGACCTGCAGAACGACCCGGCGGACATCCCGCGGCTGCTCGAAGAGCTCGACAAGGGCTACGACGTCGTCGCCGGCTGGAGACGGTCGCGTCAGGACGGCTTCCTGTTGCGACGACTGCCGTCACTGATCGCCAACCGGCTGATCGCGTGGGTGACCGGCACCGGGATCCACGACACCGGTTGCACGCTCAAGGCCTTCCGCCGCCAGGTCGTCAAGAACTTGCCGATCTACGCGGAACAGCACCGTTTCCTGCCCGCGATGTCGCGCCAGAGCGGCGCGCGCGTGTCCGAGATCGTCGTCAACCACCGCCCGCGCATCCACGGGCAGTCGAAGTACGGCATCGAGCGCGCGCTGCGCGTCTTCCTCGACCTGTTCGCGATCAAGATGATCGCGCAGTTCGCGCACCGGCCGCTGCACTACTTCGGGCTCTTCTCGCTGCCGTTCGCGGCGATCAGCCTGGTCGCGCTCGTCTTCGGCGTCTGGGACTACCGTCACGGCCGGATCGAGGCCGAATGGCCCGATTTCGTCGTCCTGGTGGTCGGGCTGTTCCTTTCGCTCGCGTTCTACTTCATCCTGCTCGGCCTGCTCTCCGAGCTCGCGGTCTCCGCCGCCGGCATGCACCGCCGCCGCGTGCTCGATCGCGTGCTCAGCGACTCGGAATGACATCGTGACCACCACCGCCGAGACCACCAAGAAGCCGCAGGTCGCCGCGCCGCGCATCGAAGCGCTGCCGCGCGAGCTCGACGTCTCGATCATCGTGCCGATCGCGCTGCAGGACGCGGAGGTCGACGACGTCGTCAAGGCGCTCGGCGGCGAGCTCGATCGCGCCGGCAAGACGTGGGAGTGCATCCTGGTGTTCGACGCCGTCCGTGGGCCGGCGTACCACGCGGCTCAAGCGCTCGCGGCAGCGCGCGGCGAGCAGATCAAGCTGATCAGCTTCAAGGCGCCGTTCGGCGAGTCGATGTGCTTGAGCGCCGGCGTCGAGCGTGCGCTCGGTCGCGTGATTCTGACGTCGCCGCCGTACGTGCAAGTCGATCCGGTCGAGATCCGCGCGATGCTCGCGAAGATCGACGAGGGCGCGGACTTCGTCACGCCGTGGCGCAAGCCGCGCATCGATCCGTGGCCCAACCGGATGCAGTCCGCGTTCTTCAACTGGGTGATCCGCCAGATCATCCAGGCGGAGTTCCACGACCTGAATTGCTACCTGCGAGCGATCCGGCGCGAGGTGTTCGACGACCTCGCGGTGTACGGCGACATGTACCGCTTCCTGCCGGTGATCGCGCACCGCAAGGGCTTCCACGTCGTGGAGGTGCCGGTGCGCCACCTGCGCGAGTGGGGCAAGACCGGCATCTACGGCGTCGGCGTCTACGTGCGGCGTTTCCTCGACGTGCTCGGCGTGATGTTCCTCACGAAGTTCACGCACAAGCCGCTCCGGTTCTTCGGCTCGGTCGGCGCGCTGACGCTGGGCATCGGCGGCCTGATCATGGCCGTGATCCTGTACCAACGTCTATTCCTCGGAGCGGCGTTGTACGGCCGGCCGATCTTCGTGATCGCCGTGCTGCTGCTCGTGCTCGGCATCCAGATCATCGGGTTCGGCTTGCTCGGCGAGATCATCATCTACACGCAAGCGCGCAACCTGCGCGGCTACCGGATCGACCGCATCTACGACGACGGCGACGAGCCGCCCGACTCGTCGTCCGGGTCGTCCGTATCCAGCGGAGCGAAATGACTTCCGGGCTGGAGGCTTCACCCCGACCGGACGGAACGCCGATCACCGGCTCCCCGATGATCGCCCCTGCCGTGGAGATCCGTGCGCTCGCTCCCGCCGACGAAGCGTCGGTCGAAGCCTGGATCCGCGCCGCGCCCGGCGCGTCGTTCTTCCACCGCGTCGGCTGGCGGCGCGCGGTCGAGCGCGTGTTCGGCCACGAGCTCGTCGACCTCGTCGCGTGGCGCGAGGGGCGCGTCGTCGGGATGCTGCCGCTCTCGCGCTCGCCGGGCCTGCGCGGCGCGAGCCTGATCTCGTCGCCGTACGCGGTGTACGGCGGCCCGATCGGGGAGTCGCGCGACGTCGAGGTGCAGCTCGCGACCGAAGCGAAGCGCCTCGCCGAGACGACGCGCGTGCGCAGGCTCGAGCTGCGCTGCTTCGAGGATCCCGGCCTCGACCTGGTGCCGTCGGAGCTCTACGCGACGTTCATCCAGGACCTGCCCGACGACCCGGCGAAGGTGCTCGCGTCGATCCCGAAGAAAGCGCGCGCCGAGGCCCGCAAGGCGCGCGAGCGGCATCAGCTGACGCTCGCCGACGGCCGGTGGTACGCGCCGGACCTGTACCGCCTGTTCCTGAACAACAAGCGCAAGCTCGGCTCACCCGGACTGCCGCGCGCGTGGTTCGAGGAACTGCTCGCGCGCTTCGGCGACGAATGCGTCGTGCACATGGTGCACAAGGACACGCAGCCGCTGATGGCGGTGATGTCGTTCGTGTGGCGCGACACGCTGCTCGCGTACTACGCCGGCACCGCGGACGGCGCCGACCGCGAGTACAGCGCGTCGAACTTCATGTACATGGCGCTGCGCGAGTGGGCGGTCGAGCGCGGGCTCAAGCGCTTCGATTTCGGCCGCAGTCGCAAGGACGCAGGCGCGTTCTCGTTCAAGGAGCACCAGGGCTTCGTGCCGCGCGACCTGCACTACCGCTACCACCTGGTCCGCGATCGCGAGCTGCCCTCGTTCACGCCCTCGAACCCGAAGACCAAGGTGCTGCGCGACGCGTGGTCGAAGATGCCGATGTGGGTGAACGCGCGGCTGTCGAACGTGCTCGCGCGTTACTTGCCCTGAGTGTCGACGCGTTCCGCGGCGAGGATCGCGCGCGCCGCCGCCGCGAGGTCCTCGACGTAGAGATCGGGCCCGCCACCTTCGACGCGCGCGCGCTCCATCTCACGCGCGCCCTTGCCGGTCGCCACCAGCACCGTGCGCGCTCCGACCGCGCGCGCGGCCGCGAGATCGCGCAGCGCATCGCCGACGAGCCACGAACGTCCGAGGTCGAGGCCGAGACGCCTCGCGGCGTCGTGCAGCATGCCCGGGCGCGGCTTGCGACACTCGCACGCGCGTCGATAGGGCGGTAGCCCCTCGCGATCGTGGTGCGGACACGCGACGAACAGATCGATCCGCGCGCCTCCGAGCGCGAGCTCCTCGGCGAGCGCGCGATGCACACGCGCCAGGCGTTCGTGGTCGAGCCAGCCCTGCGCGATCGCGCTCTGGTTGGTGACGACCACCACCGCGAACCCGGCGTCGGACAGCGAGGCGAGAGCGCGCGCGGCGTCGGGGACGAGCTCGAGTTGCTCCGGCGAAGCCAGCGCTCCCTCGATCTCGCGATTCAACGTGCCGTCGCGGTCGACGAACACCGCGCGGCGTGCGCCGGGCTCCGCGCTCACCCTTGCTCGGCGCGACGCAGGCGCACGAAGATCCGACCGGGGCTGCTGCCGCGATCGACCTTGACCGGCGCCAAGCCGTCGACGTAGTTCAGCCAGAGCGGGAAGCGCCAGACCTGCCAGTTGAGGAACATCTCGCTCCACAACACGACGTACACGCGACCGCCGGCGGTGACCAGGCGATCGACCGGCTGGTAGCCTTCGAGCTCGAACTTGAGCTGGTGGTCGTCGCGATCGATGTCGAGCACGCACGGCGTCAAGAAGCCGGAGTCGCGACCGTCGACCAGCACGCGCGCACCCGGCGGGCTCGTCGAGAGCGCGACGCCAGGGCGTTGGACGATCTGGCACGACGCGAGCACCGCGAGGACGAGCGCCGGAACGATGGAGCGTGAGGACATGCGGGGTGAGGAGGAGTCGGGCTCGACGAGCATAGCTCGGCCGATCTCCAGTTGCCTTCGTCGACCGGCTTTGGAACGCTCCTGAAGTCCGATGTCCCACCCCTCCCAAGCCCGCGCGCCGGGCGGCCCCCCGCTCGGACTGGTGCTCTTGCTGGTCGCCTTCGTGGCCCTGCGCTTCTTCCGACTCGGAGAGTGGGGGCTCTGGATCGACGAGGCGTTCACCCTGAACGATCTGCGCGCCGCGGCGGCCGGTCGCGAGCCCTGGCCCGGCAATTCGCTCGGCTACCGCCTGGTCGCCGAGTGGCTCGACCTGGTCGGCGTGCAGACCGAGCTCGCGCTGCGCGTCGTGCCCGCGGTCTTCGGCGCGGCGCTGCTGCCTCTCGCGTACTGGGCGTTCCGGCCGTTCGCGGGCGCCCGCAACGCGCTGATCGCGGCGGTGTTGCTCGGCGCGAACACGTGGACTCTCTACTGGGCCCAGAACGCGCGCTTCTATTCGATCGCGCAGACGCTCGGCGTCGTCGGGATCGGTTTCCTCGCCCGTGCGCTGTTCCAGAGCGGGACGTGGCGAGCGTACGCATGGCTCGCACTCGCGCTCGCGAGCTTCGGCGCCGCGACGCTCGCGCACCCATCGGCGTTGCTCTTCGGCGGAGCCGCCTGCGCGGCGCCGGTCGTGCTGTGGCTCGCGCGCGTGCGCCCGGGCGGCGCGTTCGGGCGCGTGACGCTGACGCTGGTCGGCGTTGCGGTCGCGTGCCTCGCGCTCGCGGTGCCGTGGGCACAGGAGCTCTGGACGCGGTATCAGGAGAGCAAGTCAGGACCGAGCCCGCTGCATTTCGTCCTGACCACCGGCTACCACGTCACGCCGTGGCTCGCGGCGGCCGCCGCGGGGGGTGCGCTCGTCGCCTTCCGCACGCGCGATCCGTTCCGGGCGTGGGTGGCGGCTGCGCTCGTCGCGACGATCGTCGCCGCGCTGCTGCTCTCGCTGCAAGCGCGCGTGTCGGCGCAGTACGTGTTCGTCGCGCTGCCGGCGGTCGCGCTGCTCGCGGCGTACGGGCTCGAGGCGCTCGCCGAGCGCAAGGCCGCGCTCGCCCGCGCGGCGCTGGTCGTGATGCTCTGCGCGTCCGCAGCCGACCAAGCTCACTACTTCTTCGCGCGCAACGGCGACCGCGAACGCTGGCGCGAGGCGTATCAGTTCGTCTGGAACTCGCGCGGCGCGAGCGACCTGATCGTCGGCATGGCCGGCCCGGTCGGCGAGTACTACCTGGCGCCGGACTC
>JADLBP010000318.1 GCA_020847695.1 Planctomycetota bacterium | reverse complement strand
CGAGCGCGAGGACCGGTATACTCCGCGGCTTCATGGCGCCCCCCTCGACCCAGCCCGCAGGGCGCTCGCCCCTGATCTTCATCTTCCTGACGGTCTTCATCGACCTTCTCGGTTTCGGACTCGTCATCCCGCTGCTGCCGATCTACTCGAAGGCCTACGGCGCGAGCGAGGCCGAGCTCGGGTTGCTGTTCGGGTGCTTCTCGGGGATGCAGTTCCTCTTCGCGCCGATGTGGGGGCGGATCTCCGACCGCATCGGCCGCAAGCCCGTGCTCGTGTGGGGCCTGGTCGGCACCGCGATCTCGTACCTGGTCTTCGGGTTGAGCGACCAAGTCGCCGCCGCGTTGATCCAGGTCTGGCCGAGCGAGCCGCCGGCGCTCGACCGACTGACGCTGGGCGTGCTGTTCGTCTCGCGCTCGCTCGCAGGTTTCTTCGGCGCGAACGTCTCGACCGCGAGCGCGTACATCGCCGACGTCACGACGCCCGAGAACCGCGCGAAGGGCATGGGCCTGATCGGCGCCGCGTTCGGCCTGGGCTTCACGATCGGTCCGGCGGTCGGCGGCGAGCTCAGCCAAGTCTCGATCGAGGCGCCGGGCATCGTCGCGGCGGCGTTGTCGCTGGTCGCGGCGACGTTCGGTTGGCTGATGCTCAAGGAGGCCGATCGCGGACCGCACAAGAGCACGCGGCTCTACGGCTTCGATCAGGTCCGCGGCGCGTTGCGCGACCAGCGGATCGGCGGCGCGCTCGCGATGGGCTTCCTCGCGGTGTTCGCGTTCTCGGCGTTCGAGAGCATGTTCATCCTGTTCGGCCTCGCGAAGTTCCCGACGTACTTCGGCATGGAGCAGGCGGTCGAGCACGCGACGCGCGACCAGACGTTCGCGGCGGCGCGCTACGCCGGCCGCTACCTGTTCGTCGTCGGCATGATCTCCGCGTTGATCCAGGGCGGCTTGATCCGCCGGCTGGTGCCGCGCTACGGCGAGACGCGGCTCGCGATCGCCGGTCCCGCGCTGCTCGCGCTCGGACTCGCGGTGGTCGGCGGCGCGCCGACGTTCGCGTGGGTGATCGTCGGGTGCGTGCTGTTGCCGTGCGGTTTCGGTCTGAACAACCCGTCGGTCGGCTCGTTGATCTCGCGCGCGGCGCCGGTCGACCAGCAGGGTGCGTACCTCGGCCTCCAGCAGTCGCTCGCGAGCCTCGCGCGGATGCTCGGTCCGGCGCTCGCCGGCATCGTCTTCGATCTCTGGGGCCCGCGCTCGCCCTTCTTCTCGGCCGCGGCCGCGCTGCTGCTCGCGACGCTGCTCGCGTGGGGCTACCACAAGCGCTACGCGGCGAGCTTCGCGCGCGCGGCGAGCTGACGGAGCCCGCGATGAGCACCCCGCGCTTCGGTTTCGAGCCGCGCGTGCTGGAGCTCGCCGATCGCGGGCCGCTGTCGCGCGCGCTGTCGGCGCTGCGTGCGCGGTCGGGGCTCGCGCTGCTCGACAGCGCCGCCGGCGAGCCGAAGCGCTTCAGCGTGCTCGGTTTCGACCCGTTGCCGCGCCCGCTCGAGCCCTCGGCGGGGATCCTCGGTCTGCGTGCGGCGCTCGCCGAGCTCGAGCCCCGCGGCGGCGATCCGGTGCCGGGCTTCTTCGCCGGCGGGTTGCTCGTCGCGCTCGCGTACGACCTCGGCGTCGGCGGCGAGACGCGCGTGAGGATGCCGGCAGAGCCGTGGGGCTTCCCGCTGATCCTCGGCGGGCTCTACGTCGACTTCCTGGTGCGCGACGAACGCGCCGCGCGGACGTGGCTCGTGCTCGGCGAGGCTCCCGGCGACGGCCGGCCGTCGGTCGCGGTCCGCCGCGCGCAGATCGAACGCGCGCTGGTCGCGGGCGCGCCGTTCGCGTTGCCGCGGCGTCGCGGCGAGATCCGGCGCGCGACCGGAAGCGCCGAGCACCAGGCGCGCATCGAACGCTGCCGCGCCGCGATCGGCCAAGGCGAGCTCTACCAGGCGAATCTCGCGCACCGCTTCACGTGCGACGTCGAAGGCGATCCGATCGACCTCTACGTGCGGCTGCGCGACCGCAATCCGGCGCCGTACATGGGCTTCCTCGCGTGGGACGAAGGCGAGACGCGGCGCGGCGCGCTGCTGTCGTGCTCGCCGGAGCTCTTGCTCGAGTTCGACGGCCGCGTCGCGCGCACCCGGCCGATCAAGGGCACGATCGAGCGCTCCGGCGATCCCGAGGTCGATCGCGAGCGACGCGAGCAGTTGCTCGCGAGCGAAAAGGACCTCGCGGAGCTCGTGATGATCGTCGATCTCGAACGCAACGACCTCGGCCGCGTCGCCCGGCCCGGTCGCGTGTGGGTCGAGTCGTTCCCGAAGCTCGCGAGCTACGCGCGCGTGCACCACTTGATGGCCGACGTCGTCGCCGAGCCGCGGCCCGGCGTCGACGCGGTCGAGCTCGTCCACGCGCTGTTCCCCGGCGGCTCGATCAGCGGTTGCCCGAAGCTCGCCGCGCTCGCGTGGATCGCGGAGCTCGAAGGCGAGGGCCGCGGGTTCTTCTGCGGCTCGCTCGGGGCGCTCGATCTGCAAGGGCGCGCGAACCTGAACGTCCTGATCCGCACGTTGCAGTGGCGCCTGCGCGAGCACGGGCTCGGTGAGGTCTCGTTCCGCGTCGGCGGCGGGATCACGTTCGGTTCCGACGCGGCCGCCGAGGATCGCGAGACGCTGGCGAAGGCCGCCGGTATCGTCGACGCGTTGGATCCGCGATGAGCTCCTATCCCGTCTGGGTCGACGGCGCGTTCGCCGAGCCGTTCGCTCCCGTGATCGCCGCGGAGGATCCGGGCTTCGCGCTCGGCGTCGCGGTGTTCGAGACGATCCTCTACGAGTCGGGGACGGCGTACTTCGTCGCGGAGCACTTCGCGCGACTCGAGCGAGGGGCGCGCGAGCTCGGCATCGCCTGGCCGCCGCGCCACGACCCGCGCGCGGCGCTCGCGGAGTACCTCGCGCGCCTCGGGCCGCGTGACGCCGCGGTGCGCGTGACGCTGACGCGCGGCGTCGCGGATCGCGGGCCGACGTTGGTCGTCGTCGCGCGCGACCTCGTGCGCGTCGCCGATCCGGGCGCGAAGGTGATCGTCTCGCGCTTCACCAAGCGGCACGACGATCCGTTCGAGCGCGTCAAGTCGACCAACCGGCTGCGCAACGTGCTCGCGCGCGAGGAGGCCGTGCGGCTCGGCGCGTGGGACGCGCTGCTGCCGACCGAGGAGGGCGATCTCGCCGAGGGCACGTGGTGCAACCTGTTTGCCCTCTCGGGTGGACGGCTGCTGACCCCGGCGCTCGAGCGCGGCTGCCTCGCGGGCATCCTGCGCGACCAGGTGTTGCGCGAGCTCGCGCTGCGGCCGCTCGTTTTTCCGATGGTCGAAGCGCGCATCCAGCCGGACGATCTGCGCGTCGCCGACGAGGTCTTCGCGACCAACACCACCGGTCGCATCGTCCCGATCGTCGAGGTGATCGGCGTGCGGACCGGCCTGCCGGGCTCGGCAGGGCCGGTGGTGCGCGAGCTGCGTGCGCGGATCGCACGGATCGAAGCGCGACATCGCGCAGAGCACCGACCCTGAGCGCGCGACCGACCCGACTCTCGCGACCGTCACCCAACGGCCTCCCGCGGGTTGCGTAGGACCCGGCGGCAGGCCGTTTGCGGCTCCAGGCGCCCCCGGCGGGCTTTCGCAGCCGGTGCTTCGACCCGCTCCGCGCGTCCGCTACCGTAACGGCAACGACGCACTCGATAGGTGACGACATGATCGCGACCCAACTCCTCGCTCTGGTGCTCTTCTCCACGGCTCCGCTCGAGCCCTCCGCCTCCCTCGCGAACGCCGGCGTGCCCGCGAGCGCGCAGGACAAGCCCGCGGAGAACACCAACCCAGACAACCGTCCGGAGATCAAGGCGATGATCGAGGAGCTCACCGGCCGCATCGACAAGCGCGGCAAGGAAGACCACGAGGCGGTCGGCGTGATCGACCGCCTGCTGCAAGAGTTCCCGAAGTGCGGGCCGAAGGACCGTGTCGCGGTGGTCGCGGCGCTCGACAAGTGCCTCGGCGTCAAGCGTCAGGAGAACAGCGACGGCGTGCGCGACAACAAGCTCTTCCTCGCGAGCGCGGTCGCGTTGCGCGCGATGGCGCCGGAGAGTGCGAAGGTCCTGATGAACTGGATCGGCGCGAAGGACCACAAGAAGGACCTGCCGCTGCAGGAGAAGCTGATCCAGTCGCTCGGCAAGACGAAGGACGAGAACGGCCGGAAGTTCCTGATCAAGCTGCTGAACGACAAGACGCCGCGCATCCTCGCGGCGGCGGCCGAAGCGCTCGGTGAGTTCGGCGACGCCGAGCTCAAGCTGCGCAAGGAGACGTTCGAGGAGCTGCTGAAGCTCCTGATGGAGACCAAGGCGGCGAACGACGCCGGCCAAGCGTCGAACCAGTCCGATCCGATCGCGGCCGAGAAGTACAACACGATCGCCGCGCCGATCATCTCCGCGCTGCAGAAGCTCTCGAAGCACGACGAGCACGACCCCAACGAATGGCAGCGCTGGTGGAACAAGAACAAGAAGGAAGACTGGGACGAGAAGGACGCGTGAGGCGCGGCCGCGCCGTCCGCGCTTTTCGATGAGCTCGAGCTCCGCACGTCCGACGAGCGCGACTCCGTGGGTCTGGCTGGTGCCGCTCCTCGGGTTCGCGCTCGCCGCGTTGTATTGGCTCGAGCGCGAGCGCACGCCGCTCGCCAACCGTCCGCCGACGATCGCATCGCCCGACGAGGGCGTCGCGGGCTTCTCCGCCCGCGCGACGCTCGCCGAAGGTGTGTTGCGCGTCCGGCTGGTGCCGCTGCACCCGGACGTCGCGCGCCAGCGCTTCGACTCGCTGGCGCTCGCGCAGCGGCTCGAGCTCGCCGCGGGCGAGCCCTGGCGCCTGACGTTGACCCTCGGCGAAGCGCAGGCGCCGCTCGAGCTCGACACCGCGCGCCTGGTCGTCCGCGATCGGTCCGGTGACGCGCTGGTCCCGCTCGGCCGAGCGGTTCGCGAAGAACGGCCGAATGCTCGGCGCGACGATCGACCGAGCGATCCGCTGCGGACGCTGGTCGGCGCAGGAGTGGAGTCGCTCGCGCCCGCGCGCAGCGTCGACGTCGTGCTGTGGGGTCGCGCGCCGACCGACGAGCCTCGCCTCGCCGGGTTCGTCGCGACGACCGGCGTCGAGCGTCCGGCCGCGGCCGACGCGCGCGATGGACTCGCGCTGGACCGCACGGTGCACCGCCGCGCGGAGCTCGAGACGCCGCTCGCGCGACTCGAGCTCTCCGGGAAGAGCACCGACGCTCGCGCGTCCTCCGACCCGCAGCGCTGAGCCGCTCGGGTCCCGGCTGCCTCGACGCCGCGGCGTGCGCCGCGAAGTGCGGCGTGGCGGCCCCGTGCTCCGGGTCCTAGACTGCGACGTCCCGATGCGATTTTCGGCCCCGTTCCTCGCCTGGTTCGTCGTTGCGCTCGCCGCGTGCGCGCCCGACGTCGACGGCGGACCGGTCGGCGCGCGCCAGCGCGAGCTCGAAGCGCGCGTGCAGGACCTCGAGCGCCTGCTGAAGGCCGAGCGCGAGTCGCGCGAGACCGAGCGCCAGGCCTACGCGGAGGAGCGAGCTCGGCTCGAGTGCGAGCTCGCGGACGTGCGTGGCGAGCTGACCGCGCGCGAGGACGAGTTCCTGCGCACGCTGCAAGCGGTCGGAACGCTCTCGCCCGAGGCGTTGCCGCCCGGTTGGTCGCCCGCGCAGGTCGCGCAAGGCGCGTCGGGCGAAGCGCCGGCGCCGGACGATTCACCCGCGGAGGACCCCGCGCTCGCCGAAGCGCGCGCTCGGGCGGCGGAGCGGTTGCGGACCCTGCGCAACCTGCTCGCGATCGAGGAGATCTTCGGGCTCGATCTGCTCGAGATCGGCCAACCGTCGGAGCACGCGACGGGCCCGGTCGTCTTCCGCACGCTCGACGGCCGCGGCCGTCCCGCTGGCAGCGTCTACGCCGAGCGTCTGCGGCTCGAGGGCAGCCGCGCCGCGCGCACGGTGACGATCGTGCTCGAAGCGGGCTACGAGCTGCGCGGCGGCGAGAAGGTGCTCTTCGACGGCGCGACCGACCCCGACGGCAAGGGCGGCGTGCGGCGGATCCAACTCGCGCACGTCGATCCGACGCCGTGGATCGAAGCGGTGCCGGAGCTCTTCGGCCCGAAGGCGGCCGCCGAGCCCGACGACGACGGCCTGCACGATCCGCGCGTCGTGCGCGAGACGTTGAATCGACTGCTCTCCGAGGACGCGGCGAACGGCTACTACGAGCTCGAGGACTTCGCGGGCACGGTCGGCGGCGTGCTCCGCAAGGTCGCGCTGCGTCACCGCGATCGCGACGGCAAGCAGGAGCGGATGCTCTTCGCCGATCGCATGCGCGTCGAAGCGCAGGGCGAGAGCGTCTGCCTGGTGCTCGAGGACGGCGCGCAAGTGCGCGGCGACGAGAAGGCACCGTTCCTCGAAGGTCGCTACCGCATCTTCCTGCCGCGCGCGAAGCTCGCGGCGTGGCGCGACGCGGGCGTGCCCGGGCTCGCCGAGCCGCTTCCCGAGCCGCCCCCCGAAACGACCGCGCCACGCGAGCCCGCGGAAGGCGCGGTGCAGGCGCCGGCGAGCGACGGACCGATCGACCACTGACGATGGCGCTCACGCTGCCCTTCGACGACGCCGCACCGCGCGTGCTGACGGTCACCGAGCTGACGCGCCGCGTGCAGGGACTGCTCGCGAACCTCGGGCGCGTCGCGGTGCGCGGCGAGATCTCGCGCGTGCTGACCGCGGCGTCGGGGCACGTCTACTTCGACCTCAAGGACCTCGACTCGAAGATCGCGTGCACGATCTGGAAGAGCCAGGTGCCGCACGCCGCGCGTTTCGAGCTCAAGGAAGGCGTCGCGGTGATCGCGCACGGCAAGCTCGACGTCTACGGGCCGCGCGGGACGTACAGCCTGATCGTGCAACGGCTCGAGCAAGAAGGCGTCGGCGCGCTGTTGGTCGAGTTCGAGCGCCTGAAGCAGGAGCTCGCCGCGAAGGGCTGGTTCGACCGCAAGCGGCCGCTGCCCGCCATGCCCGCGCGCGTCGGCGTGGTGACCAGCCGCGACGGCGCGGCGCTGCAGGATTTCCTGCGCACGCGGACGTTGCGCTGGCCGCTGTACCCTTTGGTGCTCGCGCATTCGCCGGTGCAGGGCAAGACCGCGGCTGCGGAGCTCGCGCGCGCGATCGAGCGGTTGAACCGCGCCGACGTCGACGTGATCGCGCTGGTCCGCGGCGGCGGCTCGCTGGAAGATCTGTGGTGTTTCAACGAGCTCCCGGTGCTCGAGGCGATCCGCAACTCGCGCGTACCGGTGGTCACCGGCGTCGGTCACGAAGTCGACACGACGCTCGCGGACCTGGTCGCCGATCACCGCGCGCACACGCCGACCGACGCCGCGCAGACGTTGATCCCCGAGCGCGCAGCGCTGTTCGAGCGGCTCCAGCGCGCGGGCAACCAATTGCTCGAAGCGATCGACGGTCAGCTCGAGGAGCGCGAGCGGCGATTGGGCGACGCGGCGCGCGCACGTGTGCTCGCCGAGCCCGAAGCGTTGCTGGTCGCGCGCGGTGAGACGCTCGCGCACCTCGCGGCGCGGATGACCAGCTCGCTCGGGGCCAAGCTGCGCTCGACCGACGCGCGCCTCGAGACCGCGCACCGCCGCCTCGAAGGCGCGAGCCCGCGGGTCCGCGTGGAGAAGCTCGAACGGCGGCTCGCGGAAGCGCGCGGTCGGCTCGCGCCGGCGCTGGCGCGCTTGGTCGAGCTCCGCGAGCGTCGCTTCGCGGTCGCCGGGGGCAAGCTCGACGCGCTCTCGCCGCTGAAGATCCTCGGTCGCGGCTATTCGATCACCACGCGAGCGTCCGGCACCGCGACAGCCTCGGGCGAGGCGGTGCGCGACGCGTCGAAGCTCGCGGTCGGCGAGACGTTGGTCACGCGCGTCGAGAAAGGCCGCGTGTTCTCGAAGGTCGAGCGCGTCGAGCCCGCGGAGGGAGCCGGCTGATGCGCGTCGCCGCGGTCGTGCTCAACTGGAACGGCGGGGACGAGAACCTGGCGTGCGTGGAGTCGCTCTACGCGCAGGGCGCCGCGGTCGAGCGCGTGATCTTCGTCGACAACGGCTCGTGCGACGGCTCGTGGGAGCGCGTGGTCGCGAAGTTCCCCGGCGTCGAGCTCCTGCGCAACGCGCGCAACCAGGGCTTCGGCGGCGGCAACAACGTCGGGATCGCGGCGGCGCTCGCGCACGGCGTCGACGCGGTGCTCGTGGTCAACAACGACGTCGTGGTGCAGCCGGGCACGGTCGCGCGGCTCGTGCAGGAGCTCGAGCGTCACCCCGAGGTCGGCATCGTCGGCCCGCGCGTGCTCTACCGCGAGAACCCGCAGCGCGTGTGGGCGGCGGGCGGGATGCTGACGTGGCGGCAGAACCTGACGACGTTGCTCGGCTTCGACGAGCTCGACGGCCCGAAGTGGCGCGAGACGCGCGACGTCGACTACGTGATCGGCTGCACGATGCTGATCCGCGGCGCGCTGCTCGAGAAGTGCGGCGGCTTCGACGCGGACTACTTCGCGTACACCGAGGACGTCGACTTCTGCTTGAAGGGCCTGCGCGCGGGGTGGCGCTCGCGCGTCGTCGGCGAAGTCGCATCGTTGCACTCGGTGTCGAGCGCGACCGGCGGCGGCTACAACCCGCGCCGCAAGTACATGATGGGCGTGAACTCGGTGTGGTTCCTGCGCCGGTACGCGGGGCCGGTCGAGTGGCTCAAGTTCCTCGTGTTCGACGTCGCGACGCTGCCGCTGCTGTGGCTGGTCGGCCTGTTCCGCGGCCGCTCGCGCGCGGTGCTCGCGAAGGCGCTGGGCATCTTCGACGGCTTCCGCAAGAAGCGCGTGACCGCCGAGCTGCTCCAACCGGGCGCGAATTGGCTCTGGTGACCGAATCCGCCGCGTCGCGCGCGTCGAGCGTGCGTCGCGACGCGGTCGGATGGATTCGGCGCGACGCAGTCGAGCGGCGACGCTCGCGAGGCGCGAGGTCGCGGCGAATGCAGCTCGCGCGAAGTAGACTCGAGCTCGCCATGGACGGAATCCGCTCGCGCGTGTTCGCCGAGGATCGCGGCGTCGGAGTCGTCGCGGTGCTCGCGCTCGCAACGGCTGCGTGCGGGCCGCCTTCCGGAATCGCCGACTACGAGGGCCCGGCACCGCTGCTCGAGGTCCATCGGCCGCTCTCGGGCCGCGGCTGCGTCGGCATCGCGTCACGCTTCGCCGACGTGACCGGCGACCGCAGGCCGGAACTCCTGGTGTTCGCGACTTCGCTCGATCCAGGCGGGGATCCGACGGCGCTCGCCGAGCTGCTCGACGCGACGACCGGAAATGTGGTCTCGCGGTTCACCAGTCCGCGGCCCGGAACGGTGCACGACTGCAGCGCGAACTTCGTCGGCGATCTCGACGGCGATCGGCGCGAGGACGTCGCGCTCGTCGTCGATTCGACACGCGGTCCGCGCAACTTCGGCGACGGCGTGTGCGTGTACTCGAGCGGCGGCGGGCTGCTCTTCGAGCTGCGACCGGACTCGCCGGGCGGGCGCTTCGCTCGCTCCGTCGCTGCGGCGGGCGACGTCGATGGCGACGGTTCGAACGATCTCGCGCTCGTCGAGCGGCGCGCCAGCGCAGCGCCGAGCGCATGGTCGCATGACGTGGTGTGCGTGTCGGGTCGCGACGGTCGTCGGATCGATGCGCGGTTCCCGGTCGGAGGGCTCGACGTCGAGATCGACGAGCTCGTATCGCTCGGCGACGTCGACGGTGATGGCGGCGTCGAGTTCGTCGTGCGCCTCTGGCCCGTGCTGCCGGCGGCGGCGTACGTCTCGACCGGCGCCGACGCGCCAACCGACGTCGCGGCAACGGTCGAGCGCGCGCGCCAAGTTCCGCAACTCTGCGTGGTCTCTTGCTCGCCGCCGCGAGTGGTGTGGGCGCTGACCGCGGAGCCCGCGGACGGCTTCGAGTCCGGGCCGCTCGGCCGGACGTCCGATCTCGACGGCGATGGGATCGCGGACTTGTTGCTGCGCACGACGTATGGCGCGCGCGTCGTGTCGGCGCGGACCGGCGAGGCGCTCGAGCGTCTCGACGTCGGCGGCGATCGAGCGGTGCTCGGCGAGGTCGGCGACTGGGACGGAGACGGCGTGGCGGAGCTCCTGGTGCAGAGCTTCGACCCTCGCTCGGTCGGCTGGGATCGCACGCTCTACGCGTGGTTCCAGGTGGTGTCGCGCCCGGGGAGCACGTTGCTCGGCGAAGTCGGTTTGGGCGTGCCGTTCGTGGATGCAGCCGTCTGCGAGGACGTCGACGGTGACGGGCTCGCCGATTTCGTGGTCGAGAGCGGGCGTTCCGTGCGCGTGTTCTCTCGGCGCAGCTTCGCGCGGGAGTGAGCTCGGACCGGGATTCCAACGCGCCGTGTTGCGTTCGGCCGGGCCGTGTCCAGCAGGGACGATGCTCCATGCGCTGCTCACCGTCGTCGGGCTCGCAGGCTGCGCTCTGGCGGCGAGTGGCGCCTCGCGACAAGCCTCGGAGTTCGACTTCGACGTCGGCAGGGGCGACGGCTTCGGGTACCGCACCGCGAACCTCGGCGATGTCGACGGCGATGGCGTGCCCGACTGCATCGTCGGCAACCCCTGGTGCCACGCGAGCGGGGTCGCGCGCCGCGCGTGGGTCTTCAGCGGGCTCGACGGGCGCGTCTTGTGGGAGTTCGCCGGTCCGGTCGTCTCCGACGAGGAGCGGCGGACTCGACCGATCGTCGGGCAGTTCGCGTCGGGCGTGCGCGGCGCCGGCGATGTCGACCGGGACGGGACTCCGGACGTGTTGCTCCTCGCCGGCGATCACGAGCTGAGAGTGCTCTCCGGCAAGACCGGCGACATGCTGCACGCGTTCCCGTGTCCCGAACCGCCGGGGTCGTTGCTCGGCATGGCGTCGCCATTCCTGGGCATCGGCGACGTCGATCGCGACGGACACGCCGATGTCGCGGTCGGTCGAGCGGTCCGTTCGGGACTCGACGGCGCGATCCTGTTCGAGTTCGAGCTCGAGCGCTCGGCCGAGGACGCGCCGTTCGGATTGCACGAGGTGGGTGACGTCGATCGCGACGGCTGGAGCGATGTCGCAGCGGGCTTTCCGACGGAGTCGCCCGGCCGCGTCGTCGTCTTGTCGGGCCGCGACGGTCGGCGCGTCGTGGAATGGCGTGGGCTGGCGCACCTGTCGCGCCTTGGCGACGAAGAGTCGACGACGAGCGGGCCGGAGCGCGGCTTTGGGTTCCAGGTCGCGCATGCAGGCGATGTCGACTGCGACGGCGCGCCCGAATTGCTGATCGGTTCGTGCGCGTCCGGACGAGGTTGGAATCGAATGCTGACGTTCTCCGCGCGGAGCGGCGGCCGGCTCTCGACGTTCCACTCGCCCGGCGGGTATCCGACCAACGCTGCGTTCGCGGCGGGGGAGCTCGACGGCGACGAACTCGTCGATTTCGCCGTGCCTGGGTGCAGCGGCATCTCCGGCGTCGCGGTGGTGTCGGCGCGTGACGGCGGCGTGATCTGGGACGTCGGCGTCGACGACGACGGACCGTGGGACTCCTGGGGCAAGCTCGCCCGCGTCGAGTGCGCCGGCGACATCGATCGCGACGGCGTGGGGGACTTGCTCGTCAGCGTGCTGCAGGACGCGAGCCCGGGGCTTCCTGGCTACGTGCTCGTGCTCTCGGGCCGCGACGGCCGACGCATCCGCAAGTACGACACACCGAGCTCGCTGCGCAAGGTCGGCAAGCGGAGTTGAGCGACTTCGGCGCGCGCGACTACGATGGGGGCGCGATGCAGGAGAAGCTCGAACCCGTCCTCGTCAGCGCCTGCTTGCTCGGGCGCGAGTGTCGCTACGACGCGCGGCACAATCGTGACTCGGCGCTCGAGCGCGAGCTCGCCGCTCGCGGGATGACCGCGGTGCCGTTCTGTCCCGAGGAGCACGGCGGACTGGGCACGCCGCGGCCGCCGGCCTGGATCGAGCGCACGGGAGCGAGCGCGGTGCTCGACGGTCGCGAGCGCGTGCTCACCGACGCCGGCGTCGACGTCACCGCGCAGTTCGTCGCCGGCGCCGCCGGCGCGCTCGAGACGTGCAAACTCCACGGGATCCGCCGCGCGTTCTTGAAGGAGCGCTCGCCGTCGTGCGGGGTCTGCAACACGCATGCGGGCGGCAAGCTCGTCGCCGGGCCCGGCGTCACCGCGGCGCTGCTCGCGCGGAATGGCATCGCGATCGAAGGCGTCGAGGGTCGGCGCGAGTAGAGAGCCGTCGAGCGCCCGGTCGCTGCGGTGCCGCTCGTTCGTGTGCTCGCGCGCTTCGTCGGTCGATCGATCGGTCGCCGGATCGCTGGCTCGCTGGATCGTTGGATCGCTGGATCGAGCGCTCAGCCAGTCGCGCTAATTCCGACCCGCGTCCGCCGACGCCAGCGGCGTCTCGACCGGCTCGGGCAGCGTGAACACGTTGTTCGTCCGGTCGAAGTCGATGCACTCGTACAAGCGGTCGACGATCAGCTTCGCGGGCTCGAACGACGAGCTCAGCGAGCCCCGCACCGTCTGCCCGGCGTCGATCGTCAGGTCGAGCGCGTCGCTCGCGCGGAACGCGGCGTCGCCACGCAGCTCCGACAGGTCCCATTTGCCCGCGAACGCTTCCGCGCGCACGACCGCCCTGCCGGTGCCGACGTTCTCGACGCTGAAGTCGACCGTCCACGTCGAGCCGTTCTTGCGCACCGTCGCGGAGCGCACCACGAGGTCGGGGATCACGACCTGGTCGAACCACTGGTCGTAGAACCAGTCGAGGTCACGGTCCTTGTGCGTGCGCTTCAGCTCGGTGAGCAGGTCGCGGATCGTCGCGTACGAGGGCTGCGACGACGTCGCGCGCCGGTTCCAGCGCTCGACGAAGCTCGACAGGCCGGCGAGCATCCGCGAGCGACCGATCCGCCGTTCGAGCATCGAGAACACCAGCGCGCCCTTGTTGTACCAGTAGACGCCGCCTTCGGACTCGAGGCTCGCGAGCGGCACTTCCTTGTCCGCTTCGCGGCCGCGCAGGTACACGTCCTCCTCGTTGCGCAGGAAGATCAACCGCGCGCGCTCGCCGCGCTTCGAGTCGATCAACATCATCGCCGAGTACTCGGCCAGGCTCTCCGAGAGCACCTGAGCGCCGAGGCTCGCACCGGGATGCAGAAGGTACGCCCACCATTGGTGCGCGACCTCGTGCGCGGTGACGAAGTACGTCGCGTCGACGAAGCGACTCTTCGGATCGTACTTGGTCAGGAAGCCGATCGACTCCGAGTACGGCATCAGCGTCGGGAAGCTCTGCGCGAAGTCCGCCATGCGCGGGAACTCGGCGATCTTGAGCTCCTCGTACGGGTACGGCATGAAGCTCGCGCTGAACGTCCGGCGCGCGTCGTCGAGCGCGGTCAGCACCGTCTCGACGTTGAAGCGGTGCTCGCGGTGGAAGAACACCTGGTCGCCGCCGCGTTTCTCGGAGTCGTAGTCGTACGCGAGGATCGCGAACGTGTGCACGCGGCCGTCGCTCTTCCACGTGTAGCGGCGTCGATCGCCGAGGTCCTCGATCGCCGTTTGCACGCCGGCCGAGAGCACGGCGAGCGGCTTCGGCGCCTCGATGCGCGCGCGGAACGCGAACGCGCCGTCGATGCCGAACACGCTCGGCACGAACTCCTCGTTCGAGCGATCGCGCAGCAGCGCGAGCTTCCCGCGGCCGTGCTCCTTGCGACGCCGCTCGTCTCCGAGGAACAGGTCGGACGAGATGCCGGGCACCGGGATCACGTGCGGCGTGAACGAGACCAGGAACGTCGCCGACGGCAGGATGAACGTCGAGAGCGCGCCGCCGTCGCGACGCAGGCCGGGCAGGGGCTCGCCGCTCCAATCGAGGTGCAACGTCGTGCGCTCGCCGCGCGAGAGCGGGCGCGCGAGCTCGAACTTGACGACTTCGCCGTCGCGCACCATCGGGCCAGCCGCGCCGTCGAGGTCGAAGCGCCGGAGCTCGTACAGCGGATCGATCGTGAAGTACGCGGTGCGCACCGACTCCGGCCACGCGTTGGTCAGCACCAGCGTGCCCCGAACGTCGACGCGGCGCGTGTCGGGGTGCAGCACGACGTCGAGGTCGACGCTCTCGTAGCAGAGGCGCGGTTGCTCGAGCTCGGCGAGGTACTTGTCCTCGAGCGCGAGCGCTCGGGCTTCCTGCTGGTCGCGCGTGCCGCGGACGTCTTCCTCGGCGCGCAGCGCGCGTCCGACGAACAGCGCGGTGAGCGCAGCGCCGACCGTCAACGCGACCGGCACCGGCCGCGACAAGATCGCACGCGGATGCAGCGCCGCGCGCACGGCGCCGGACGTGCGCTCGAGCAGCCAGTTCGCGAGCGCGAGCCCCGCGACCAGCACCGCGCCCCAGAACGCGTGGTGCCAGCCGAGCGCGCGCTCGGAACCCTCGAGCCGGGTCAGGTCGGAGTAGCGCCAGTGACCGAGCGCGAGCGGATTCCAGAGCAGCGAACGCTCGCCGCGGATCGCGACCCACCACACGTACGCTCCCGCGATGCCGAGCAACACGAAGTACGCGAGGTAGCGCGAGCGCAAGAGCACGTTGACCACCAACGCGAGCGCGCACATCGTCAGGATCGCGGGGAACACGACGTGGAGCCCGAGCGCGGCGTACGGCTCGAGCGAGACGTGCGCCGCCTCGCCGGCCCGCCACCAGCGCGCGAGCTGGTTCGCCATCGCGGTCGCGGCCGCGAGCACCGCCATCGACGACCCGAGCGCGACCATCGCCGCGTACTTCGCGAGCAGGAACGCGCCGTTGGACGCCGGGGTCGCGTACAGGATCCCGCGCACGCCGTTGACGTCGTCGCGGTGGAAGACCTCGCCGGTGTAGAAGATCGACGTGCCCGCGAGCAGCAAGAGCAGCGGGGGCACCATCAGCGCCGCGTACTCCGACGACACCGGGTAGAGCGGGAGGAAGAACGCGCCCGCGAAGCTCTCGACGGTCGCGCCGGCGAACAGCATCACCACCGGGATCATGATCCAGAGGCTGCGCTCGGCGCCGAGCAGCCTGAGCTCGGTGACGAACGCGCTCCAGAGCGTCGCGAGCCAGAGTTTCGGTCCGCGCTCGGTCGGCTGCACCTGCGGCACGCGCGCGTGGCCGCTCCAGCTCTCGTAGCGATCGGCGACGGTCGGTCGCACGCCCCGGAACCACGCCCAGAGGCGCAAGAACAGCGTGCGCGTCGCGGGCGGCGGCTCGCTCTCGGTGTCGATCCGCGGATAGCGCTTGACCGTCAACGCGAGCGCGGCGACGCCGATCAGCACCAGCACCAAGCGATTGAGCGCGAAGCCGAGGTCGACCGCGATCGCGTGCTCGTTGAGGTAGGCGTTGCCCTGGTCTCGCGCGACTTTCTCGGCGAGCCAGATCATGCCGGACGGCTCGTAGTACGCGAGCTTGCGCAGCGTCGCGTCGGTCATCACCTGCACCAGCAGGAACCAGCCGACCAGCAGCGCGCTCGCGAAGACGTAGACCATCCGCGTGCTGCGCGTCAGCGTGCCGATCGCGAACGACACCGCGCCGACGAAGAACGTCGGCACCAGGAGGAACCAGAAGCCGTGCTTCAGGTAAGGCCACAGCCGCGGCTCGAGCGTCAGCTTGTCGTCCGCGGCCGGCAGCCACTGCCCGACGATCAGCGCGGCGACGAAGATCGCGTAGATCGCCAGCAACGACAGGTAGCCGCCGAGGAACCGCCCGAGCACGTACGTGCGCATCGAGAGCGGCGTCGCCCGCAGGATCGGCGCGAGCCGCAGCCGGTGGTCGACCGCGATCGGATCGCCGCACAGCGTCGCGGTGAAGTGCATCAGGAAGAAGCTGAACGCGCCGAGCAGAGCGGCGATCGCGTAGTCGGAGTTCGTGCCGAGCTTCGCGCCGCTCGCGTTCATCCCGGCGAACGTGAGTCCGCCGCGGTAGAGCATCACCACCAGCGTCACGAACACCGCGGCGAAGACCCAGAAGGTCAGCCGGCGCACGTTCGCGACCAGCGAGGCGCGCGCGAGCTGGAAGAGCTGGGCGTACTGCATCCTAGTGCCCGTAGTGCGATCCGGAGCCCGAGCCGGCGAGCGAGCTCTGCGCCTCCGGCGCGGTGACGAAGCTGAAGTACACGTCCTCGAGGTTCGGCTCGACGGCGACGAAGCCGTCGCCGGCGGAGTACGTCGTCGCGGGGTTGCCTTCGGAGAGCACGCGCAACCGGATGCCGTCGATCGACGGGTTCGCCGAGATCACCGGCAACCGCGAGCGGTACTTGTCGAGCAACGCGCGCGGCACCACTTTCTCCCAGACCTTGCCGCGCATCGCTTCGACCGCGGCGCGCGGCGTGCCGTGCTGCACGATCAGGCCGTCGCGGATGATCGCCATGTCGTGGCAGAGCGCGGTGACGTCGCTGACGATGTGCGTCGAGAGCAACACGACGATCTCGCCCGAGAGTTCGGCGAGCAGGTTCTGGAAGCGGTTGCGGTCCTCGGGATCGAGCCCCGCGGTCGGCTCGTCGACGACCAGGAGCTTCGGCGCGCCGAGCAGCGCTTGCGCGATGCCGAAGCGCTGGCGCATGCCGCCGGAGTAGCTGCCGAGCCGCCGCTTCTTGACGCTCGCGAGGTTGACGCGTTCGAGCAGCGCGCCGACCAGCCGTCGGCGCTCCGAGCGCTCGGTCACGCCCTTCATGCAGGCGAGGTAGTCGAGCATCTGCTCGGCGGTCAGGCTCGGGTAGAGCCCGAAGTCCTGCGGCAGGTAGCCGAGCACGCGCCGCACGTCCTCCTTCTCGCGCAGGACGTCGAGACCGTTGAGCGCGATCACGCCGTCGTCGGGCTCGAGCAGCGTCGCGACGCACTTCATCAGCGTCGTCTTGCCGGCTCCGTTCGGACCGAGCAGCCCGAACATGCCGTTCTCGATCTTCAGGCTGACGCCGCGGAGCGCTTGGACGCCGCCTGGGTACGTCTTGCGGAGGTTCTTGATCTCGAGCATCGGGAGGAGTCCGGTCGCTTCGGCTCTTCTGTGCCGGATTGGCCCGCGCGATCGCGCAGTTCGCCAGCGCGGCGAGGGGCCGCCTGCGGAGCAGGAAGCATGCCATTCGCGGCGCTCGAACGCCCGCGTGGGCGTCGAGCTACCGACTGCGCGGCCGACTCGGCGCGCGGGGAGCGAACGCGCCGGTTCGGCGCGCTGCGTCGGACGGCGTAGGGCCGGGGCGGCGGTCTCGCGCCGCGCACCGCGGGCGGCGGTTCGCGAAGCGAGCTCAGCGCTTCGAGCTCGCGCGCGGCGGCGGCTTGCGCGCGCCACGCGCGCGAGCGTCCGCGGCCGGTGCCTTCGGCTTCGCCGGGGACCGCTTCGACTTCCCGTCCGCGTTCGGTGCGGGCTTCGCGACGCGCGGTGCGGTCGCGGCGTCGGCGAGCGGGTAGCTCGCCTCCGAGCGCAGGCGCTTCGCCTCGCGCCGGACGTCGGTCTTCAGCTGCTCGACCAGCCGCGCGCGTTGCGCGTAGAGGCGGTAGCCCTCGGTCGGCCGCAGGTACCCGCGCGCCTTCGGATGCTTCGCGAACAGCGCCTTCTCGCCCATGCGCTCGCGCCAGCGCTCGAAGCGCGCGCGCTTGTCGAGCAGCGCCTTGACCAGGAACGGCATGACGATCGTGTAGTCGATCTGCATGCTCTCGGTGGTGCGCTTGTAGTTGTCCTTGTCGACCTTGCCCCACGTCACCGCTTCCGCGGGCGGGCACGACGACAGCGAGCCGTCGGTCACCGGCGCGGTGGTCATCTGGATGTCGTACAGGTAGCCCTGGATGTCCTGGAAGCCGAAGACCTGGCCGAGCGCCGGCTCGGGCTGCAGGTTGAAGTTCTTCGGCACGCCGCCGCCGAGGATCAACGTGCCGAGCGCCTTGGTCGGCGACTCGAAGAGACCCCAACGGTGGTACGCGCAGCTCTCGAACACCTCGCCGTGGATGTCGAGCTCGAACGCGTACGCGTCGCCGCACGCTTCGCGCAGCGCCCACAGCGCGACCGAGTTCAGGAACACCGAGCCATCGCCGGGCGCGCCGACGAAGATCGGGATCTCCTTGCGCGCGCACAGCGCGAGCAGGCCCTCGCGCACGCCGTTCGCGCGCTCCTGCGCCGCGTAGCGCAGCCCGAGCAGGTAACGGAACTCCGGCCCGGTCATCTTGCGTTGGAACTCGGGCTGCTTGAGCACCGCGCGGATGAAGCGATCCTGGTCGAGCAGGACGTCCTCGTCGAAGCCGACGTCGGTGACGCGGATCGTGCGCTCGTCGCGCAGCTCGCCGTCGTCGCCGAAGATCGCGACTTCGTGGAACGGATGCTGCTTCGCGGAGTCGAGCGCGCGGTGGCCGTCGTGGTAGCAGACCGCGTCGGTGGTCGAGACGAGGCAGAACCATCCGGTGTCGAGCAGCGGCCCGAGCCACGTGTAGTGCTGGCCCGAAACGGTCACCGGACCGGACACCGCGAGCGTCATCGGCATGCCCGCGCCGACCGCGTCGTCGAGCAGCGTCCAGATGCGCCGCAGGTACGCGCTGCCGAACGACGGCAGGCACTCTTCGAAGATCTGATCGAGCGTCTCGGTCTCGACGACGGAGCGCGAGACGAGCTCGTGCTTCGCGCCGTCCTTGGAGAGCGATCCGCCGGGGCAATGGGCACGTTGGTCTTGGCGCGTCGGCGACATGGGGCGGAGAGTCTACGACCGGCGGTGGATGCGCTCCACACGGGGTCTGCTAGTCTCTCGCTCCATGCAGCGGCGCAAGCTCGGCAAGACGAGTCTCGAGGTCCCCGTGGTCTGCTTCGGCGCGTGGGCGATCGGCGGTTGGTACTGGGGCGGTCACGACGACCGCGCGTCGGTCGACGCGGTGCGCACCGCGGTCGAGCTCGGCATGGACGCGATCGACACCGCGCCGGTCTACGGTTTCGGCCATTCCGAGCGCGTGATCGGCGAGGCGCTGCGCGGCTTGCGCGTGCGGCCGCTCTTGATGACCAAGGTCGGCTTGCGCTGGGACGACGCGCGCGGCCCGGTCTTCTTCGAGAGCCAGGACAACCAGAAGAACCCGGTGACCGTGCGCCGCAACCTGCGCGCGGACTCGGTGCGCTTCGAGGTCGAGCAGAGCCAGAAGCGCCTCGGCGTCGACGTGCTCGATCTCGTGCAGATCCACTGGCCGGATCCCGAGACGCCGCTCGCGGAGACGCTCGGCGCGTTGGTCGAGCTGCGCAAGTCGGGCCGCATCCGCGAGATCGGCGTCTCGAACTTCACGCCGGCGATGCTCGAGGAGGCGCAGCGCCTGCTCGGCTCCGTGCCGCTCGCGAGCACGCAGGAGCGGTTCAGCGCGCTGTCGCGCGGCCTCGAGAAGGAAGTGCTGCCGTGGGTGCGGCGCCCGCAGGTCGGCGTGCTCGCGTACTCGCCGCTGGAGCAGGGGCTGCTCTCGGGCAAGCTCGGACCCGAACGCCAGCTCGCCGCCGACGACGGCCGACTGCGCAAGGGCCAGTTCTCGGTCGAGAACCGGGTGCTGATCAACGCACGGCTCGCCGAGGTCGTCGGACCGATCGCGAAGCGCCACGGCGCGACGATCGCGCAGGTGGTGCTCGCGGCGACCGTCGCGCAGCCCGGGATCACGTGCGCGTTGGTCGGCGCGCGCGGGCCGGAGCAGGTGCGCGAGAACGTGCGCGCGGGCGAGCTCGCGCTGCAACCCGCCGAGGTCGCCGCGGTGTGGAATGGCCTCGCGAACTTCGAGTTCGGCTCGGGCGGGCTGGTCGGGCGCGTGCTGAAGAAGCTCGGGCTGAAGCGCTGAATCTGGGACGACCCCATTCGCGCGCTCAACCGCGGTGCGCGCTCGCGTCGACCCAACCGCCGCATGACGCGGCGTTTCCTGATCACCGGCTGCGGGCGCTCGGGTACCGGCTACATCGCGACGCTGCTCGGCGAGCTCGGGATCCCGTGCGGTCACGAGGTGGTCTACCAGCCCGACACGTGCGCCGAGCGCGCGCCGGCGTGGCCCGAGGGCGTCCGCGGCGAGTCGTCGTGGCTCGCGGCGCCGTACCTCGCGACGCTTCCGGAGGGGACGCTGGTCCTGCACCAGGTGCGCGAGCCGGTCGCGGTCGTGCGCTCGTTCCTGCGCATCCGGTTCTTCGAAGGCAAGAGCGTCTGGAAGCGCTTCGCGGAGGCGCACGTCGCCGAGCTCGCGTCGGGTACGCCGCTCGAGCGCTGCGTGAAGTACTGGCTCGGCTGGAACAAGCTCTGTCAGAGCGCCGCCGGTCTGCGGCACGTCGAGTACCGGCGCCACCGACTCGAGGACATCGACGCGGACTTCCTCGACGAGCTCTGCCGCGCGCTCGGCGAGCCGCGCGAGCGCGCGACGATCGCCGCGGCCCTCGCGCGGATCCCGCGCGACACCAACACGTCCGGCACGAAGCACCAGGACGGCTCGCTCCGCTGGTCGAACCTGCCGCGCGGGAACTGGGGCGCCGAACTCGAGGACCTCGCCGGCCGCTACGGTTACGCGGGCGAGCTCCCCGACGGCGGTCTGCGCTCGCAGCCGCGTCCGCGCGCGGCGTTGCCGCTGCCGGCGAGTCCGACGACGACCACCGCGTCGCCCGCGCACGGCTCGCGCGATCGCGCGAAGTCCGGTTGAGCGGCTTGCGCTCCGCGCCGCTCGCGGCGATCCTCTCGGCCCCCCGAGGCCCAGGCTCTCCACCCATGACCAAGTTCAACGCGTCCGCCCGTTCGGAATACAAGAAGCAGGACTACACCGCGAAGCGCCGCATCGAAGGGCTCGAGATCGTCGAGCTCAAGCGCTTCAACGACGACGGCGGCGCGATGACCGAGCTCGGTCGCATCGACGGCGGCTTGCACAAGCAGTTGCCGGGCTTCGAGGTCCGCCAGATCAACTACAGCGTCGTCGAGCCGCTCGCGATCAAGGCGTTCCACCTGCACGAGCGTCAGACCGACGTCTGGTACGTCCCGCCTTCCGACAAGATGCTGCTGGTGCTCGCCGACGTGCGCGCCGGCTCGCCGACAGAGGGCCAGATCATGCGCATCGTGCTCGGCGACGGGAACTCGCGCCTGGTGCGCATCCCGCCGGGCGTCGCGCACGGCTGTCGCAACCTGCGGCCCGCGGCGACGTCGACGATCATCTACTTCGTCGACGTGCAGTTCTCCGTCGGCGACGACTGCGACGAAGGCCGTCTACGCTGGGATCACTTCGGCGCGGACGTGTGGGAAGTCGAACGCGGCTAGCCGCGGCGCGCGGCTTCAGCGCGGCCTTTTCGAGTCCGGTTTCGGCGAGTCCGGTTTCGGCGCCGGCGTCGGCCGCTTGACCTCGCGGACGATCGGATCGCCGAGCGCCGGCGTGCTCGCGCGCTCGGGCGCCTTGCCGGCGAGCACGGCGTCGAGCGCGGCGCGGATGTGCCGCAGGGCGCGCGCTTCCTGATCGCCCTTGAAGTCGTCGTCGAGCACGCCCGAGTACACGAACTTCTGCGCCGCGTCGATCACCAGCGCGTGACCGTTGGTCGCGACGGAGAAGCGGTCGGCGAGCGCGCGCTCGGGATCGAGCCCGAAGCGCGCGAAGCCCTGCTCGGTCGCCCATTGCGCGAGCCGTTTGCGCGCTTCGACGCTCTTGTCCTCGCAGTCGTCGGCGTTCGCGTCGAGCGCGACGAAGACCACCGGCGCGTCCTTGTAGAGCTCCGCGAGCTTCTTGAAGCGCTTGCCCCAAGCCGCGGTCGCCGGCGAGGCGCGCCCGACGAAGAAGAGGACGACGGTCTTGCCCTTCTGCTCGCCCAGCGTCGCCGCCTTGCCGCCGGCGTCGAGCCAGCCGACCGCCGGATCGATCGCGGTGCCGAGCGCGATCGGCGCGAGCTTCTGCTTGGAAGGCGGCGCGTCGACCGGCTTGGTCTCGCCTTTTTCGCGCGGCGGGGGCGAATCTCCGGGCCGTTGGGCCGCGGCGATGCCCGTCGACAGCAGCGGAAGCAGGGCGCACGCGAGGACACGGACGGTTCGTCTCATGGTTGGGCTCCGGTGGAGGCGGGGTGTACGTCAGCGACGGCCGGGACGCGAGTGGATTCCCGGCGAGTCCGCGAAGGGCGCCCGCGCGCCCCGCACGCCGACCGATGGCCTCGCCCGGAGCCTGGGCGTATCCTCTTCGGCCCTCGTTCACCCGCGGGCCCCGTCCGCGGAGACATCGAACCCTCAGGAGTTCCCCATGAAGACGTCTCTGATCCTCTGCGCGTCGCTCGCCGTCCTCGCGACGACCTCGCGTCCCGCCACCGCCGTCGACGAAGGCATGTGGCTTTTCAACAAGCCTCCCGCGAGCGAGCTCAAGGCCCGCTACGGCTTCGAAGTGACGCCCGAGTTCCTGGAGCACCTCCAGCTCTCCTGCGTCCGCTTCTCGACCGGCGGTTCGGGCTCGTTCGTCAGCGGCTCGGGCCTGGTGATGACCAACCACCACGTCGGCTCGGACATGCTCGCGAAGCTCTCGACGCCGGAGCGCGACCTGCTCGCGACCGGCTACGTCGCGAAGGGCCAGG
>JADLBP010000317.1 GCA_020847695.1 Planctomycetota bacterium | reverse complement strand
GGCTCGCGCCGCGCGCCCGCGCGAAGCTCGCCCGCGGCTGCACCGAGCGCGTGCGCGACTACTACGGCTGGGATCGCATCGCCGACGCGTACGCCGCGCTGATCCACGAGGCGTGCCGGTGACCGCCCGCGCGCCCGCCGCGACGTTCGCATCGGCGTCGACCGACGACGCGGCGACGTCGGATCGCGACGCGCAAGCGCCGATCGGGTGCGCCCTGCGGGTGATCGCTCACGTCCCGCGCGGCGAGACGCCGGCGTGGCTCGCGCGCTGCCTGGACGCGCTCGCGCTCGCGCGCGAGCTCGCTTGGAGCGTCGAGGCTTGCGGCGAGCCCGCGCGCGATCCGGCGTGGGTGCGTTTCGACGCGTGGCTCGCGCGGCGCGTGCTGCCGAGCTCCCGCGACGCGTGGACGTGCTCGGTCGAGCCGAATGCGATCGGCGCGCGGCGCGCGGCCGTTCCGCACGACGGATCCGAGCCCGCTCGCTCGCACGACGCCTGCACGTTGCGGATCGACGTCGACGGCGCCGCGGGGCCGTGCGCGGAGACGGTGTGGAGCGTCCGCTTCGGCGACGGCTCGCGCTACGCGAACGAGCTCGCGCGCGGCGATTCGACGCTGTCGATCGAGCTCCGCGAGCGCGCGGCCGACGGCACCGAACGCTGCCTCGCGCGCACGCGCACGAAGGCACCAAGCTCGCTGACGCTCGCGCGCAGCCGCGCGGCGTGGAAGGCGTCGGCGTTGCTCGAGCGCACGCTGCGGCGACGTCTCGCGGACGGTTCCCTGCGGTATCCGGGGTCGCTCTCGCGCGACGCCGATGCTCGCGTGCCCGCCGACGGCGCGGAACTTCGGCCTTCCGAGCGCGAGCACGAGGCTCGGCCGCTCGTCGGCGACGACTCCGCGCGCTCGACGGCGCTCGAGCTCCCGACTCGCGCGCGCCCAGCCGCGGTCGGGACCTGGCGGGTCGCGGTGCGCGCGCTCGCACGCGCCGCCGAACGCTCGCTCCGCGAGGACGCGTGGCGGCTCGCGTGGCGCGCGCGCGGCGAAGGCTTGCCCGACTCCGCGACGTGGCGACCCGAGCACCAGCTCGCCGCTCCGCGCGGACGCTTCTTCGCCGACCCGTTCCTGTTGGAACACGCGGGACGCGAGTGCCTCTTCTTCGAGGACTACGACGCGCGCTCGCGGCTCGGCCGGCTCGCGTGCGTCGAGCTCGCCGCCGACGGTTCCGCCGGGCCGGTGCAGCCGGTGTCGCACGCCGCGCACCACCTCTCGTATCCGTTCGTGTTCGAGCACGAAGGCGTCGCGTACATGCTGCCCGAGACGCACGAGACGCGCCGCATCGAGCTGTGGCGCGCCGAAGCGTTCCCGAACCGTTGGACGCTCGACCGCGTGCTGATCGACGGCATCAAGGCGGTCGACGCGACGTGGTTCCGCCACGCGGGGCTCTTCTGGATCTTCGCGTGCGTCGCCGACGAGCGGTCGCCGCTCTCCGAGGAGCTCTGCGCGTTCTGGAGCGCGCGTCCGTTCGGCCCGTGGACGCCGCACGCCGCGAATCCGATCGTCGACGATCCGTGCGGCGCGCGTCCGGCCGGTCGGCCGTTCGTCGTCGGCGGAGCGCTGGTGCGGCCCGCGCAGGACGTCACCGGCGAGTACGGCAAGCGCGTGCTCTTCCAAGAGCTCGTCCACCTCGATCCGACGCGCTACGAGGAGCGCAACGTCGGTTCGTTCGATGCCGATGGCGCGCTCGCGAGCGCGGGGACGCACCACTTCGATCGCAGCGCGCGTTTCGAGGTCGTCGACGCGCGCACGACGCGCTTCAAGCGGCCGAGGTGGTCGCGATGAGCGCGTCGCGCGGCTTGCGCGAGCGCGTCAGCGCCGCGATCGGGCGCTCGGCGTTGGTCACCGTCGACCAGGCGTTGGTCAGCGGCTCGAACCTGCTGGTGACCGTGCTCCTGGTGCGCACGCTCGGCCTCGCGGAGTTCGGGCGCTTCTCGCTCTGGTGGATGGCGGTCGTGTTCGCGCAGAGCTTGCAGCAAGCCTGCATCGGCACGCCGATGCTGACGATCGGGCCGAAGGAGGAGCGGCGCGATGGCGCGGAGTACTACGCCGCGGTCGGCCGGCTCGAAGTCGCGTTCCTCGCGGCGGTCGTCGTGCTCGGCGGCGCGCTCGCGTTGCCGTTGGCGCGCGCGACCGGGCTGCACCCCGAGGGGTGGGGCGAGCTCGCGGCGATCCTCGCGGTCGCCGTCAGCCGCAACGCGCACGACTTCCTGCGCCAGAGCGGCTTCGCGCGCGGGCGCAGGTCATGGGTGCTCGCGCTCGACGCGCTCGCGTACGGCGGCCAGCTCGTGCTGCTGCTCGCGCTCGCCGCGAACGAGCGCCTGACGACGACGACCGCGCTCTGCGCGCTTGCAGCGAGCAGCGCGCTCGGCGTCGCGTTCGGCGCCGCGACGTTCGGCGCGTTCCGTGCGGCGCCCGGAGCGGTCGCGCGCGCGCTGAAGCGCCACGCGCGGATGTCGCGCTGGCTGGCGGCGCTCTCGGTCGCGCAGTGGTTCACGTCGAACGCGTACGCCGCGGCGGCGGGCGTCGTGCTCGGGCCCGCGGCGGTCGCGGTGCTCAAGGCGGGCCAGACGATCCTCGGCGTGCTGCACGTGCTCCTGCTCGCCGTCGAGAACGTCGTGCCGGTGCGCGCAGCCGGCATCGCGGCGCGCGGCGCGTGGGACGAGCTCGATCGCTACCTCGCGCGGCTCGCGCGCCTCGGCGGCGCGGCGACGGTCGCGGTCTCGGCGGTGGTCGCCGTCTGCGCGGCGCCGCTGTCGCGTTGGGTGTACGGCTTCGAGAGCGCCGAGCAGTCGCTGGTGATCCGCGGCTTCGCGCTGCTCTACCCGTGCCTCTTCGCGATCGCGTTGCTCGGCATCCGGCTGCGGACGCACGAGCGCACGCGCCCGATCTTCGTCGCGCAGGTGCTCGGCGCGTCGGTGTCGCTGATCGCCGCGAGCTCGATGGTCGAGGTCTTCGGCCTGCCCGGCGCGTTGACCGGGATCGTCGTGCAGCAGGTGCTGGTGCTGTTGGTGCTGCTCTACGCGCAACCGTCGTCGGCGCGCGCGCCGGTCGGCACCGCGCAGGTCACTTGACCGCGTCGAGCGCGTTCGCGCCGTAGAGCTCGACGAGCGTGCGGCGCGCGATCGCCGGCCAAGCGAACTCCGCGTCGATCATCGCGCGCCCGCGCAGCCCGAGCTCGGCGAGCTCGCCGCTCTGGTGGAGCGCCGCGACGCGAGCGAGCGCCGCCGCGATGTCCTCGGCGTCGTTGCGCTCGAGCACGAGGCCTGCGCCCCAGCGCTCGATCTCCTCGCCGAGGTTCGTCTCGCGGCTGACGACGCACGCCAGGCCGAGCGCCGCGGCTTCGAGCACGCTCATCGGCATGCCTTCGGTGCGCGACGGCTGCACGAACGCGTCGCACGCGGCGAGTCGCGCGAGCTTGGCGTCGCCGAAGAGCTCGCCGACGAAGCGCACGCGCTCCGCGACGCCGGCGGCGTGCGCGCGCGACTCGAGGTGCTCTCGATCGGGGCCGTCGCCGAACAGCACGAGCTCTCCCGCGCCGCCGGCGCGCGCATGCGCCGCGAAGCCGTCGATCAGTAGGTCGAGGCCCTTCTCGTGCTGCACCAGCCGGCCGCACGTGGCGAACCTCGGTCGCGCCACGGGCGTCCGATCGACGTCCGACGGCGCGAGCGGGCGAGCGAGCGGCTCCTGGCCGTTCGGCACGACCACCGCGCGCGCGCGCGGCTCCAGCGCGAGCAGCTCGTCGCGCTCGCGCGTCGAGAACACTTGCACCGCGCGCGCGCCGCGCAGCACGAACGCGTCGAAGAGCGCCAGGTAGAGTCGCTTCTTCGCGCGGCTGCGGCCGACGTTCGGCGCGCGATACGCGCCGTGCGGAGTCAGGATCCACGGCAGGCCGCGCGCGGCGAGACGGCGGGCGCACGCGTGGAACTCGGGTTGGAAACCGCCGTGGAAGTGGAAGATCGTGTCGCGATCGGCGCGATCGAGCGCGCGCAGCAGCTCGCGATCGACGCGTCGCAGCGAGCGCCAACGGAACAGCCGCAGCCGATACTCGCGCGTCGGCGTCTCCGCCTGCGCATCGACGGTCAAACCCCAGACCTCGACGTCGGCGCCGGCGCGGCGCTGCGCGGACGCGAGCCCGTGCACCGCGCGGTTGACGCCGTTCGGGCGCTCGGGATTCGCCTTGCCGATCACGACGTGGACGAGCTTCACGCGGCGAGCTCCTGCACGCGCGCGGCGGCGAGCTCCGCGTACAGCGCCTCGAACTCGCGGCAGTACCGCGACACGCCGAAGAGCTCGCGTTGGCGCGCACGACCGGTTTGGCCGAGCTCGCGGGCGAAGCCGGGCTGGTCGAGCAGGCGCGCGAGCGCGCGCGCGAGCTCGTCCGCGTCGCCCGGCGTGAAATGGAGCCCGGTGACGCCGTCTTCTACGACCTCGAGCAAGCCGCCGTGCCGCGCGGCGACGACCGGACGCTCGCACGTCATCGCTTCGGCCGCGACCAGCCCGAAGGACTCCGGCAACAGCGACGGCACCGCGACGACGTCGGCGGCGCGGTAGAGCACGTCGACGTCGCGACGGAACGGCAGTCGGACGACGCGCTCGCGGAAGCGCGACGCGGCGATCCGGCGCTCGAGCTCGGCGACGAAGCGATCCTGGCCCGGCGGCGCGTCGCCGGCGAACAGCAGCCGCGCGTCCGGACGCACGTCCGCGACGCGCTCGAACGCGTCGAGCAGCAGCGCTTGGCCCTTCAACGCGTTGACGCGGCCGACCAGCACGATCCACGCGGCGTCGGGATCGATCCCGAGCTCGCGGCGCGCGTCGGCGGCGCACGCGATGCCCGCGCGCGGAGCGAACTCCGGGACGCCGTTGCGCACGACGCGCGCGTGGCGCTCGAGCCGCGGATCGAGACCGAGCAGGTGCGAGCGCGTCGCTTCCGAGTTGGCGACGACGACGTCGGAGAGCCCGCCGAACAGGCCCGCGAGTCCGCGCGCGAGCCAACGCGGCCGCAGCATGATCTCGTGGACGTGCGTGACGTGCGGAACGCCTTCCGCGCGCGCGGCGAACGCGCCCGGCGGCACGACGATCGTGTTGGTGTGCACGACGTCCGGCTGATGACGGCGGATCAACGCTCGCGCCCACGCGATCGAGCGCGGCAGGTCGCGCGCGGCCGACAGCAGTCCTCGCGGCGCGAGCGTCGCACGGCCGCAGACGCACAGCGGTCCGAGCTCGACCGTCGCGCCGGCGGCGCGCAGCGGCTCGACCAGCGGCCCCAGGCGCGGCAACGCGACCACGCAACGGAAACGCTCGCGATCGAGCCCGCGCGCGAGCTGCAAGAGCGTCTGGTCGGAGCCGTAGAGCTCCGCCGAAGCGTGGAAGAACAGGATCGTCGTCCGCGGATCGCGCACGGTCAGGCGCTCCTCGCGAGCTCGGGCTCGCGGCGCTTCAGGATCCGCGCGGGCACGCCGCCGACGATGCAGCCGGGCGGGACGCTCTT